>CANCLK010000007.1 GCA_947378785.1 Comamonadaceae bacterium | reverse complement strand
CGCTACCCACAGGCTACCCGCCTGTTTGGCAAGATCACCAACATCGCTGACTACGGCGCATTTGTTGAACTCGAGCCAGGTATCGAAGGTCTGGTCCACGTGTCCGAGATGGACTGGACCAACAAAAACGTGGCCCCGAACAAGCTCGTCGCTCTGGGCGATGAAGTCGAAGTCATGGTTCTTGAAATCGACGAAGACAAGCGCCGTATTTCGCTGGGCATGAAGCAATGCAAAGCCAACCCTTGGCAAGAATTTGCACAAGACACCAAGCGCGGCGACCGCGTCAAAGGCCCTATCAAGTCGATCACCGACTTCGGCGTCTTTGTGGGTCTGGCTGCCGGTATCGACGGCCTCGTGCACCTGTCTGATTTGTCGTGGAACGAAACCGGCGAAGCCGCTGTTCGCAACTACAAAAAGGGCCAAGAAGTCGAAGCGATTGTGTTGGCTGTCGATGTCGACCGCGAGCGTATCTCCCTGGGCATCAAGCAGCTTGACTCCGATCCGTTCACCACCTTCGTGTCGATCAACGACAAGGGTGCGATCGTGACCGGCTGGGTCAAGACGGTTGATGCCAAAGGCGCTGAGATCGATCTGGGCGAAGACATCATTGGTTACCTGCGTGCCAGCGAAATCAGCCGTGACCGCGTTGAAGACGCGCGCAACGTGCTGAAAGAAGGCGACGAAGTCTCGGCTGTTGTGGTGAACGTGGATCGCAAGACCCGCAACATCCAGCTGTCGGTCAAAGCCAAGGACAACGCTGACCAGCAAGAAGCCATGACCACGCTGAACCAACAGTCCACGCGTGAAAGCGCTGGCCTGACCAGCCTGGGCGCATTGTTGCGTGCCAAGTTGGACAACAACGGCTAAGTCCTCGTGACTTAAAAGCAGGCGGGGCGATTGACCTTCAAGGGTTTTTTGTCCCGCTTTCTTTTTTTCCGTTGGCTATTTTTATTCAGACAACTCTCCCCACCATTCAATGACCCGCTCAGACCTTGTTGAAGAACTGGCCAACCGCTTCCGCCAACTCACCCACAGAGACGCTGAACATGCCGTCAAGACGATTCTTGATGCCGTGAGCCATGCACTGGTGCGTGGCCACCGAATCGAGATTCGCGGCTTCGGCAGTTTTTCCGTCAACCACCGGCCGCCCCGCATGGGACGCAACCCCCGGTCTGGCGAGAGCGTGGCTATTCCTGAAAAACGCGTCCCGCACTTCAAGCCCGGCAAAGCCCTGCGCGAATCCGTCGATGCCCGCACGCAGGAACTCCTGCTCGTGCCTGAACCCAAAAAATGAGGTTGCAGCACCCTGCGCAATCTATTGCGGGCGATCGCTACAATCGCCAAACCAACAGGGAGTCGTACCCGTGAAATACATCCTCTGGCTGCTCAAAGCAGCCATTTTTTTTACGCTGTTTGCCTTCGCGCTGAACAACCAGCAAGAGGTCTCCGTGAACTTCTTTTTCGGCACACTCTGGCAAGCGCCGCTGGTGCTGGTCGTGTTGGCAGCCTTCACAGCCGGCGTTGCACTCGGTGTGCTGGTGATGATGCCGCGCTGGTGGAAAAATCGCCGCTCAGCTGCAGCCAAAACCGTCGCTGACAACAAAGCTACCCCAGCCACCATCACCCCAGAAGACGCGCCCCATGGAGTTTGATTTCACTTGGCTGTTGCTCGGCTTTCCGGCGGCTTTTGCACTCGGTTGGTTGGCCTCAAGGTTCGACCTTCGACAGCTCCGTATTGAAAATCGCCAAGCACCCAAGGCTTATTTCAGGGGCCTGAATTTCTTGTTGAATGAACAACAAGACCAAGCCATCGACGCCTTTATCGAGGCGGTGCAGAACGATCCAGACACCTCAGAGCTGCACTTCGCGCTGGGCAATCTGTTCAGACGGCGTGGAGAATACGACCGCGCTGTGCGCGTGCACGAACACCTGATGTCGCGTGGCGACCTGACCCAGCCCGAACGCAACCGCGCACAAAACGCCATCGCTCTCGACTACTTAAAAGCTGGCCTGCTAGACCGTGCGGAAGTCGCCCTGCGCAAGCTCGAAGGCACCAGCTACCAAGAAGAAGCGCGCCTAGCATTGCTATCGATTTACGAGCGATCAAGCGACTGGACTCAAGCAACCGAAATAGCCGCCAAACTAGACAGCAGCAGCCATGGCAGCTTTGGCGTGCGGCAAGCGCATTACCTCTGCGAACAAGCCAAGGTCAGCTCCGCCGCTGGCGCCACCGAACACGCTCTTGCGCTTTTTAAACGAGCTGCTGCACTGGCACCCGCCTCACCACGGCCATTGATTGAACAAGCCAAGCTAGAAAACCAACTCGGCCTGCATGCAGAGGCCTTGAACACTTTGCTGCAACTTGAACAAAGTGCACCGCAAGCCCTTCCCTTGGCGGCCGAATTGCTGGCCAACGTATCGATCAACGGCCAGCAACAGGTCGCGGCTCTGGCCTTACTCAAACGCAGCTACGCGGCCATGCCCTCGGTGGATGTGGTTGAAGCCATCATCAAGCTCGACAGCGACACCCACTCCGCACGCGACTGGTACGTCAAACACTTAGAAAACCAGCCTTCACTGGTAGCCGCCACACGCTGGATTGCCGGTGAGCGCTTTGAGAATGAGCAACCCCACGGCCTCGTGCAACGCGCACTAGACCAAGCCACCAAACCCCTGATGCGCTACCGCTGCGCCGCTTGCGGCTTTGAGGCCACCCAGCACTTCTGGCACTGCCCAGGGTGCCAGGCTTGGGACAGCTATTCCGCTAGGCGGATTGAAGAGCTTTAAGAGCTGTGCTTCGGGTACGCCCTACACAAACCCACAATGCGCCCAAACAAGCGCGCTAGATAGCGCGGCTGCAGCAGCAGCAAGCGAGGCAGCAGCGTCAACAGCGCCAGCAGCAGCGTCTTCCAGCGCAAACGCGAAGCATCAGCAGCGCCAAAGTACTTGCTTTCAAACACCAGCTTGGACTGCGCATGGTGATAGCCGCGAATGAATTCTGACTTGAGCGGATTCGGCCCTTTCACCGAGCCCCTAGAAAGGTGCGTGATCTCAACATCCGGTACCAATACGATCTGCTGGTTCGCCAAAAACACCCGCTGGCACAAGTCTTCATCTTCGTAATACAGAAAAAAAGTCTCGTCAAAAAACCCGATTTTCTTCATCGCCGCCATGTTCAGCAGCATCACCGCACCACACACAAAACCAACGCAACACGGCCCCTCCGCTTTGGGGCCTTTGGACACCCAATGCGTGGTCGGCCAGCGGTAACTCACTTCAGGCGAGCCGTCACGGCGAATCAAATGCGGCGCGATGACTGCGGCGTCAGGGAAAGTTTCCGCAGCTTGGAGCATCCCCGCTAAAAAAGCAGCAGTGGGCAAGCAATCTGGGTTGAGCAGCAAGGCATACGGCGTGGTGACCGTCGCCAAAGCGCGGTTGTTTGCAGCGCCGAAGCCGAGGTTTTTGACGCTACGAATCAAGGTCGCGTCTGGCAGCGTAATCTGCAGTTGCGCCTCAATGTCGTCGTCACTGGCGTTGTCAACGATGACGACGTTTTTGATAGTCTTGAGTGCCTCTGACAACGCGGGCAGGCAGTGCGCGCTGTTGTAGGTGACCGAAACAATGGTCACGTCGTCTACATTAATTTTTTTCATCACGATCATCACGAAGTCAAATTAGTTCCACGGCAGTCGAACTTCACGCCCTGTCGCACGGGGGTGGTTTTTCGACAAGCGTTCACCCGCCAAAACCTGTTCGTACTTTTCAAGGTAGCCACGGGCCATTTTTTCAGCATTGAAATGCTCAACCGCATGCTGATGGCAGGCGCGCATGTCAAAGGACTGCTCTTGAATTGAAGAAACCAATTCAGACTTGCTAGCGGACAAACATCCATGCTCGGGACCGACCAGCTCGGGCAAGGCTCCATAAGGCGTTGCAAAAACCGGGCAACCGAAATAAAGACTTTCGATCACGGCCAGACCGAACGGCTCATGCCATCGAACAGGAAATATCAGACCATTTGACGTGTTGAGAAGTCGAAACTTTTCTTGTCCACCCACCATGCCGTGAAATTGAATTCTGCGCGACCAAGTGAAGCGAAAGCCACGCTTGAGGTTTAGCCTAGTTCCGCCCATCACAGCCAGCTCGACGCCGGCATCCAAAGCGACATCAATGGCACCAGCTACATTTTTGACACGCCAAGCCGCTTTGCCCAAGAAGTGGTGATGGTCACGCCGCGCATCAAAATCCACCGGACCGTAAGCATCCCAGTTCAAGCCGTTGTGGACGAACTGATCTGAACCGTGACGCGCTGCATGGTTCTTAGAGACAAAAATAGAATTAAACGGAAGCACATTGTCGGCAGCCGTGTTGCCATGCTCAGTCACCACGTATGGTTTGGTGAAATCCTCATCCAAGCTGAATTCGGGTTTGAATTGAAAGTGAACGATGTCAATTTCAACAGGAACTTGCATCCGCAAATCAATGGTGGGATCAATGGGCAGCACCTTGGCAAAGGGGCAAGTCGAGCCAGCCGCCACAAGGTAACTGACTTGATGGCCCAACTGATTGAGCGCGTATCCTAAATCCCAAATCACACGCTCAGTGCCGCCATACGCATAGACCGGGATAGATGTTTTGCTGACCAATAAGATGCGCATGAAGCTAATTTCTTGAAGTCACATCATCAGAACCAGAAGTCTTCATAAACAACAGCAAACAAACACTCACGGCAACAGACAGCATCGTTGGATAGTAGTTGTGGGCAAAGTTAACATTCGTCAGGCTACTGGTTACATGCATGAAAAGTATTCCAGCAATACCAAGCGAAGCGTATGGTCGAGATTTAATCAAACGTAAGGACATATAAAAGAGTCCGACGATGAATGAAAGAAAACTCCCCAAACCGAACAACCCACTGTCAAACATAGCATCCAAATAATTATTATGTATATGGCCGATAGCTTTAAGAGCGGGTGCATTCGCCTCAACGCCCCATCTTTGGATTTCTTCTGCACTCTTCGTATAGCCAAGACCAAACCATAAATTCACAGGAATTTCATGCATAGCCTTATCCCAAAGGAAGAGGCGAATGCCTACTGATGTATCAGCCTCAATAGTCTTAGCGCTATTAATGGCTGAGATCTCGACGGAGGCCTGCTCAATACGTTGAATAGGAACAGAAATAAGCTGGGGAAATAGTTGAAAAAATAAACCAATGACCGTTACAACGATCAGTGCACGAGCAATCAGCGCAAGCCACTTGATCCCACTTTTGGCGTAATTACAGAGCAAAACACCACCGACCCAAAAAACAATACCGTAAGAACCGCGAGCTTGACTAAGCAAAACGGCACCAGTGCCGGCCATCACACCTGAGGCATAAAACAAGCGTATCGGCAGGCGTTGCGATGAAGTACTCAGTGTCATTGCCAATGCCACACAGACCAGTAAAGCCATTGAGGCACCCCAAGGTATCTGATTTGTAGGTGCCAGTGCTGAGCCAAATACAACCATCCAGCCAAAGCCAGACCAAGTTGCCAATATCAGTGCATTGCCAAGCCACCGAACTTGATTGATCGTTAAACGCGCACAGCTGGCAAGCCCTAATAAACCGAATGCACCCAACAAAAGTCGAAATTCAGCATGCCGTTCGCCCCAGTTGTCACCCCAGTAAAACTGGGGGACAGCTCTAAGTACCAGTGCCGATAAGCAGGCAAAGACCCAGCATTTAGCCGCAGAAAACTCTGCACTCGACTCTTGAGTTGAACACCGCTTAAATGACCAAGCACCCAAAAGACAAAGAGCTAACCAGCATGCTCCTGCTAATTTTGAATTGATGGGGGCCAAAACCAAAAGAAGCAGAACGGTACACCATTGCCAATTTTTTATAACTCTCGAGCTCAACTCAGCAGCATGCATTAATGTCAATCATCTAAAAGTTAATAGCCTATGGAAGCCATGACAAATCACGCGGATGCACCTGACTCACGGGGGCACTCGCGTGCAAATACTCTGAATCCAAAATTCTTTCGTACTTGTAGAGATAGCCTTCCGCCATCTGAACCGCATTGAACTTCTCACGTGCTTGAACATGACAAGCCTCTGAATCAAATTGATCTGCCTGCTGAAGTGCTTGCGCCATTTCTGAACAGGAATTGGTCAGCACACCGCATTCAGAGGGGACAAGCTCAGGAATGGCGCCGTAGGGGGTCGCGAAAATTGGACATCCAAAATACAGGCTTTCGATGATGGCAAGGCCAAATGGCTCGTACCACCGAACAGGGAAGATCATTCCTCTTGAAGTGTTCAGCAAAGAGAACTTCTTGGCTCCGCCGACCATGCCATGGAAGTGAATATTTCGCTCCCAAGTCATTCGAAAACCACGTCGAATCTGCAGACGTCTACCGCCCATGACATTCAATACAACTGATGCCTGGCAAGCGACATCCATCGCACCCTGAAAATTTTTCACTGGCCATGCCACATTGCCTAAAAAATGAAAGTTTTTGCGCGGCAATGAAAAGTTAACCTTGCCGTACCCATCCCAGTTCAAGCCGTTGTGAACGAACTGTTCGGACGCATGGCGCTCTGCATGGTTTTTTGAAATGAAAACAGTGTTTCGTGGATGCCACGTCCCCAATTCACTGTTTCCGTGCTCAGTCATCACATACGGATAAGGAAAGCGTTCTGACGCCTCAACATCAGCAAATGGATTGGATTGAAAGTGAACGATATCTGCGCCTACCAGCCGCATGGCTGCTTCAACCTGCTGCAGCAAAGGCATACTTTTATGGATGGCCAAAACATCAGCAAAATCACAGTGTGAGCGCGGCTTCACCAAATAGGTGACTTTGTGACCCAAGGCATTCAATGAGAAACCTAAATCCCAAACCACTCGCTCCGTTCCACCATAGGCGTAAACAAGAATTCTATTTCGGCTAACGATGAGTACGTGCATATGACAGGTGTCCGGATGGCTTATTTCCGAGCAGCCAAATTCTTCATGTCATTCACGTCATACTTCAACGCCGCATACCTAAAAAAGCACTCCAGTGCGATGAAGAAACAAAACAAAAACCCTTCAGCGCCGCACATAAATCCGCGCCTGAAAACATACAAACGCAAAAAGATGGCGAAGCCAGATGCCAGCCCGCGCAGCACACCGCCAGTTTTTCCGGCTTGCGCGCGCTTGGCGGCGCCGAGTTGAACGTATTGCGCCAGTTTGTTCAGGCTGCCGTAAATGGACTCACGCGAATAATGGAACAGCCGGGCCTTGAACCGCTTGACCGCTTGCTCACCGCCATACATTTCCGCTTTTTCGTGGACAACGCCCGAAAACTCCCGGATGGACTGGGTCTTGAACATGCGCGGAATGCCGCCGGTACTCTTCATCAAGGTCAGCGGCCTGCCAAAGGCCACCTGGTTCCACTGAACTTCCCAAATCTCGTCTTTGCCCGATGCGATCACGGCTTCAATTTCTGCCTGCATCTCGGGCGGCATTTCTTCGTCTGCATCCAAGAAGAAGATGTACTCGCCCTTGGCATGTTGCAGCACGCGGTTGCGCTGTACGGCAAAGCCCTGCCAGTCGGGGTAGTCGTGAACCTCTGCGCCCAGCGCAGCCGCTATCTCGCGCGTTTTGTCTTTGCTGCCACTGTCGATGACGAGAATTTGATCTGCAAATTTCGCGCTGTTGATGCACGACGCGATGCGCTTTTCTTCATTCAAAGTCAGAATGCCGACGGTCAGTTTTGGTCGAATGTTGTTCAGGTCAAGCTGCTCGGTCATGGGGTTGCCTGCTCATTGCTTTGTTGGGTATGTTTGGTGTTGCCGGCAGCGTCTTTGGCCCACACGGCGGCATACACAGCGGCCACGCCTTCAGCCTCGCGCTCCACTGAAAACAGCTGCTCAACGCGCTGCCGTCCCAAGCGGCCCATGTCGGCGGCGCGCACCGGGTCTTGCATGACGCGGCGCAAGGCCAACACCAGTGCCGGAACATCGTCGGTTGGCACCACGTGACCGGTCACGCCTTCGTCGACGATGGCTTTGAACGCGCCCGTGTCGCTGGCCACCACGGCGCAGCCGCAGGCCATGCCTTCGAGCGGCGTCAGGCCAAAGGGTTCGTAGCGCGGGCAGGCCACGGTGATCAAGACGTTTTGGTACCAATCGCCCACGGCAGCGGGTGCTATTTCGCCCAAAAATACAATACGGCTAGACAAACCCTGGGCTGCAATTTTTTGCACCAAGGCTTGCTTGAAGTCTTCATGCTGCGGCTGGCACAGGCCAGCGATCACGGCGGTGTACGCCGGGAACTCAGGCAGCAGTTGCAACATGGCGTCGACATAAATGTCGCTGCCTTTGTCGGGCCGCACGCGCCCAAAAACACCCACGCCGTATTGACCCGGCAAACCCGTTTTTTCCCAAACCGTGAGCTTGTTCTCTGGCGGCGAGAAGCGCTCGAGGCTGATGCCGTGGTGAACGATGCGGGTGGTGTTGGGCACATAACTGCCGGCTTCAGGCGTCGTCGAAATAACGCCGTCCATCTTAGAAATCAACCAACGCGGAAACCAAGAATGCCTGTGCTTGGCCGCTGAGGTAAAGACCAGGGAAATGGGCAAGCGCAGCACGTCGCGCAGCAAGATGGCGAGCATCATTTCCGGGTCCCTGCGCACATGCCAAATGCGCTTGCGGCCGTCTGACAACCGCGAGCACGACAGCCTCAGCGCCTGCCAAAACGTCAACCGCGTGAAGCGTTCACCGCATTGCTCGGCGGCAAGGGCTGCGCCCGGCATGTCAGAACCAAAATAGCCAAGGTTTAACGCCCGCGCCTGCACTGGCAGCAGCGCATTGACGGTGCCGGACACGCCGGTAAAACGCTTTTTGATGTTGGTGACAATGACTTCAGGGTTCATGCGACTTGGAAATCTTGTGTACCTGTTGAAGGCTGTGAGTTAGAAATTATTGCCAACCGTTGGAGTATCGCATCTGCTGCTGATGCACTGATGCGGCTAAATCAACAGGTCTATGGGGCTAGCCCAGAGCCCCGACTTTGAGACTTTCATTCGAGAAACGGTCGAGGATGGCCGCTTCAGACCTGCGCCATTTGTGGTGCATACCGATGAATATGCGTCAGCTTCTCCGCTATTTTTTCACGGGCAATGGCCAAGTCATAGCGTGTTTGCAGGGCCAGCCACCACCCATCACTGAGGCCAAAGAACCGGCACAACCGAAGATCGGTATCGGCTGTAATTGAGCGTTTACCCGCGACAATTTCACCAATGCGAGGGGCGGGAACTCCAATCTCTTTAGCAAGACGGTACTTGCTCAAACCCATTGGTTTCAAGAATTCTTCTTCCAGCATTTCGCCTGGGTGAACGGGCAATATCTCACGCATAGCAAGGCTCCTTTCAGTGGTAATCAACGATTTCAACCTCATAGGCTGCATCGTCTTTCCAAACAAAACAAACGCGCCATTGGTCATTGATTCGGATGCTGTACTGATCGGCACGGTCGCCCTTCAGCATCTCAAGCCGGTTTCCCGGAGGGACGCGAAGATCCTCAAGCCGAACCGATACATAAAGCTGCTCCAACTTTCGCAAAGCCGCCCGTTCGATGTTCACCCAACGTTTCACGCGCTTCCCGAGGGAAAGTGCCTCGGTATCTTGGCAAGCGAAAGAACGAATCATGCGGCTAATAATAACGTCAAACGTTAATAACGTCAAACAGTAGTCTCCCAAATGTGAAATCAAACGCGTCAAATTAATAGGGGTCAGAACCTATTTCCCTAAGAAGCTAACGCTAGATGCGCTCTATTTGTAGTCGTCTTTGCTGTCTTCTACGGACCCATCATGGGCGCATGGGTCAGTGGCATGAACGCATCTCGGATAGTCAGGTCAGACTGAGCCCGTGCGGAAAGCCTCCCGTGTTGAATTCGTCTAAGCTGATCACGCTAAATTCTGACCCACAGTGCTGACCGGTTGGAGCTCTGCACTGCCTGTAGGCGAGCTCAGCGAAAATGTGAACCACCCATAAAATAAAATTTAAGATTTAATTAAATTTAAAATATCTTAAATAAGTACTTAAAAGTAGTTACATTACAAAAGAACCCGCAATGGCAACAGGGCGGGCTCTTTCTTCAACCTCTTTCATTTTTGATCGGAAACTCAGCATGTTTAAGAAAATTTTCGCTTTCATCGCAGCCATGTCGCTGGTGGCCGCTTTCGCAGCCGTGGACGTTAACAAGGGCTCTGCCGCTGAACTCGATGGCATCAAAGGCATTGGCCCCGCCACCAACAAAGTGATCATGACCGAGCGCCAAAAAGCCGAGTTCAAAAACTGGGACGACCTGATTTCCCGCGTCAAAGGCTTGGGCGACAAAAGCGCCGCCAAGCTCTCTGAAGGCGGTCTGACCGTTGGCGGGACCAGCTACAAGACAAGCGCTACCGCGCCCGCCAAGCCTGCAGACAAAGCCGCTAAAAAGTAACCAGCCATCAAGGCTTGCCGAAACCGCCGCCCCCTGGCGTGTGAATCTCAAACACGTCACCGGGCTGCATATCGGCTTGGCCAATATGGCCCAAGGTTTCCACGCTGCCATCAGCCCTGCGCACCAGGTTCAAGCCCGGCTCACCGGCACGGCCGTCGGCCATGCCAAAGGCACCGTAGCGCCGCCCATTCGACAAAATGCTGGCGGTCATGCGCTCCAAAAAAGTCACGCGCCGCACACCGCCGTTGCCGCCCTGCCAATGCCCTGCACCGCCAGAGCCCTGCCGAATTTCATAGCTTTCAAGTCGCACCGGAAAGCGAAATTCCAACACCTCTGGGTCGGTCAACCTTGAGTTGGTCATGTGGGTCTGCACCACGCTCGTGCCGTTGAAGCCCGACACCAGTTCCCCCGCCGCATTGCTTTCACCACCCGCGCCGGAACCGCCTGAAATGGTTTCGTAATACTGGTAACGCTCATTGCCGAAGGTGAAGTTGTTCATGGTGCACTGGCTGGCCGCCATCACACCCAGTGCGCCGTACAGCGCATTGGTGATGCAACTGGAGGTTTCGACATTGCCCGCGACCACCGACGCCGGTGGGTTCGGGTTCAACATCGAGCCCGCAGGAATGATGACTTTGAGCGGCTTCAGGCAACCTGCATTCAGCGGAATGTCGTCATTCACCAATGTCCGAAAAACGTAGAGCACGGCAGCCATGCAGACCGCGGTGGGGGCGTTGAAGTTGTTCGTCTGCTGAGGCGATGTCCCGGTGAAATCAATCTCGGCACTGCGCTCTGCGGTGTTGACGCGAATCGCCACCTGAATCTGCGCGCCATTGTCCAGCGGCAAAGTGAAAGCGCCGTCTTTCAGACGCGTGATGACGCGGCGCACTGACTCCTCGGCGTTGTCTTGCACATGGCCCATGTAGGCCAGCACCACGTCCAAGCCAAACTGCGCGACCATCTTGCGCAGCTCTTGCACGCCTTTTTCGTTGGCGGCAATCTGGGCTTTCAGGTCGGCCATGTTTTGCGCCGGGTTGCGAGCTGGGTGCGGCCCGCTTTGGAGCAAGGCCAGCATCTCGGCTTCGCGCAGCACCCCGCGATCAACCAGCTTGACGTTGTTGATCTGCACGCCCTCTTCTTCAATGCGGGTCGAAAAAGGTGGCATTGAGCCCGGCGTGATACCGCCAATGTCCGCGTGATGACCGCGTGAACCGACATAAAAAATCGGCGCATCGGTGGACAAATACACCGGTGTGATGACGGTGATGTCTGGCAAATGCGTGCCGCCGTGGTACGGGTCGTTCAGCACAAACACATCGCCGGGCTGCATCTTGCCTTGGTTCTCACGAATCACGGTTTTGATGCTTTCACCCATGGAGCCCAAATGCACAGGCATGTGCGGCGCATTGGCGATCAGGTTGCCGTCGGTGTCAAACAATGCGCAACTAAAGTCCAGCCGCTCTTTGATGTTGACCGAGTGCGCCGTGTTTTGCAGCTGCAAACCCATCTGCTCAGCAATGTTCATGAAGAGGTTGTTGAAGACCTCCAGCAGCACCGGGTCGACTTGCGTGCCCGCAGCAAACAGCACCGTGCGTGCCGTGCGACGCTCCATCACCAAATGGTCCAGTACTGTCAGCGTGGCATCCCAACCGGGCTCAACCACTGTGGTCGCATTTTTCTCGGCAATGATGGCTGGGCCGGGAATGATGTCACCGGCTTGCAAGTCCTCTCTCACCACCAGCGCAGCATCGTGCCACTCGCCAGCGGAGTAGACGCGAACCGTTTCACGGCGCGGCACATCACGCGGTGCGTGCAGCGGGTGCAGCGGCTCAGTCGGCGCATCGCCCGCCACCACCGCTTCAACCGACACAGCCTCTACCACCAAACCCTTGCCCTGCATCAGGAAAGCAAAACGTTGGCGGTAAGCCGCCTCAAAGCTGGCCTCAATGTCCGCCAAGGTGCCGAAGGGAACGATCAAGGCAGAGTCGCTGCCTTCGTAGCGCACATGCACGCGCTGGAGCACGCGGCTGGCACCACCGCTGGCCGCTTGGCGTTGCAATTCGGCGAGCGCGTTGGCGGCCAGCGCTTGCAATTGGTCGGCCATGGCGGGCATGGCGGCGGCAGATAGTTTGACCTCCACCGCTTGCTCGCGAATCACGCTTTGGTCGGCCAGCCCCATGCCGTAAGCACTCAACACCCCCGCCAGCGGATGCACCAGCACGCGCGACATGCCCAGCGCGTCTGCCACCAAACAAGCGTGCTGCCCACCGGCACCGCCAAAGCACTGCAAGGTGTAGCGCGTCACGTCGTAGCCACGGGCGACGGATATTTTTTTGATCGCGTTGGCCATCTGCTGCACCGCGATGTTGATGAAGCCTTCAGCCACCACCTCAGTGCTACGGCCCGTCAGCTGGGCCAGTTCGTCAAATTTTTCGTGCACGGCCTCTGCACTCAGCGCTTCGTTGGCCTCAGGCCCAAACACTTTAGGAAAGTAACGCGGCTGCACTTTGCCCAGCATGACGTTCGCATCCGTCACCGCCAGCGGGCCGCCAAGGCGGTAACTGGCAGGGCCCGGGTTGGCCCCCGCACTTTGTGGACCGACGCGAAAACGATCACCATCAAATGTCAGCAACGAGCCACCGCCCGCCGCCACGGTGTGAATGCTCATCATCGGGGCACGCATGCGAACGCCCGCCACCTGGGTTTCAAACTCGCGCTCAAATTCACCCGCGTAATGCGACACATCGGTCGAGGTGCCGCCCATGTCGAAGCCAATCACTTTGGCCACGCCTGCAATCTCCGCCGTGCGCGCCATGCCCACAATGCCGCCCGCAGGTCCGCTCAAAATCGCGTCTTTGCCCTGGAAGGCATGTGCATCGGTCAAGCCGCCCGAAGACTGCATGAAAAAAAGTTGGACACCCGGCATCTCAGCCGCCACCTGCTCGACATAGCGCCGCAAAATCGGCGACAAATACGCGTCCACCACGGTGGTGTCGCCGCGGCTGATGAACTTCATCATCGGACTGGTTTCATGTGAGGTGCTGATCTGCGTGAAGCCGACTTCTTCGGCCAGCCGTCGTGCGGCTTTCTCGTGTGCGGTGAAACGGTAGCCGTGCATGAAAACAATCGCCACGCTGCGCAGCCCCTTGTCGTATTGGGCAAGCAGTTCACCCTTCAACGCAGCTTCGTCCAACGCCTGCAACACCTCGCCCTGCGCACCCACGCGTTCGTCGGCCTCGACCACGGCGCTGTACAACAGCTCGGGCAACACAATGTGCCGGTCAAACAAGCGCGGCCGGTTTTGGTAGCCGATGCGCAGTGCGTCTTTAAAGCCTCGAGTCGTCACCAGCAACGTCGGCTCGCCCTTGCGCTCCAGCAACGCATTGGTGGCCACAGTGGTGCCCATCTTCACGCACTCGACCACGTCGGCGCTCACCGGCTCGCCAGCTTTGAGCCCCAGCAAATGCCGAATACCGGCGACCGCCGCATCGCGGTAATGCTCAGGATTTTCAGACAGCAGCTTGTGGGTGACGAGCGATCCGTCTGGCTTTTTACCCACGACATCGGTGAATGTGCCGCCACGGTCGATCCAGAACTGCCAGCGTTTGTCAGTCATGATCTTGCTTGTCACACATTACCCTTCAAAGATTTGAGAAAGTATCATCAGCCCTGGCCTAGCTCACACCATCATCACACTGCCCATGCTTTTAACGACATGTTCCCACACTGATGCTCGCCCGACCGGGCAGAGACACGGCTGATGTTGCCCGCCCTCGCCATTTGCTTAGGCGCTTCCATCGGCGCATTGGCGCGCTGGGGTTTGGGTCTGTGGCTGTCGCCCGGCAGCCTGCTGCCGTGGGGCACGCTGGCGGCGAATCTGATTGGCGGCTACCTCATTGGCGTGGCCATTGCGCTGTTCCAGGCTATGCCGCAGCTTGATCCGATCTGGCGCTTGCTGCTCATCACCGGCTTCTTGGGTGGACTGACCACCTTCTCGTCGTTCTCCGCCGAAGTGGTCAGCTTTTTGATGGCCGAGCGCTACGGCTTGGCTTTGCTGACCGCGGGCCTGCACGTGATCGGCTCGCTGGGCATGACAGTGCTGGGCATGAAGAGTTTGGGGCTGTTCTTAGCGTCTCGCGCCCACTGAGGCAAAGGCTGGCTTGCAGGCTCTCCGAATCCGGCCCGATACCGCACACAGACCTTGAACAACAGACCAAAAATGCCGTCGCTGCGAGCGAAGCGCGGCAGTCCATCACCGCGCACCTGCAAGATGGATGGCCGCGCTGCGCTCGCCATGACGGGAGCGGCTTGGTCATGACCGGCTGGGTAAAAAACCATGTGTCATGGAAAGCTCAAACTGACGTCACTGAAAGCGTTTTTGACAAACCTTTTCAATACTGCTAACTTCTTGCACTTCTGTCAGCTCAGCCGTTCAGCGATGGCGCCCCCAAGTAACGCGGTCTGAACGGCCGAATCCGCCCCGCTATGCGTCTCAATTTCACTGCATTGACCACCAACACAGCAGGCTCTCGCCAAGGCCTACTCGTCGCTTTTCTGCTGTCCGCGCTGGTTCTTGGCTTTGAGCTGAGTTTGTTAAGACACGTTCCCGTGCCGCAGCAAAGCAATGTGGTGGGCATTCAGTATGTCGTTGCCAGTGAGGCGTTCAAATCCCGGCCGCCACCGCCCATCGGACCGAAAGAATTTTGCGAGGCCTGGACGGGGCAGGCCAGCAGCCAAGTCGACTGCCGGACAGCGCTCTCTATTTCAAATCTGCAAGCGCTGAAGGCCGACACCGCAGCCAACACGCTCGCCCAGGCTCAAGCTCAGTCGCAGGTGCACCTGACATGGATGAAAACCCTGCGCAGCGAGATGGAAGGTCAGGCCAAAGACCGGCCCATACAGACCACCTTGCTGGCCGCCTTGAATGCCCGCATTGACGCAGCAGACCGCTACAACGACCCCGTGTTGGCCACGCAGAATGCAGAGCCTTACCAACGGATGTTTCAGTGGCTGTTGGTCATGGACGGCGTGAGCTACGACAGCCTGAGAGACCAATTCAGACTCAAGCGCTGGGACATTGCCCGCCTGCTGGATGGCGCTGAGCGCTTGTCAGAGCGCGGGCAGACGCAAGAAAAAACACTGAAACGCCTGCCCTGGCTGGTTCTGTTGAGTTCGGCCTTGTTGCTGGCGCTTGGCTACTGGCGGGCCCGGTGGACGGGCTTGGTCTGCATCGGCATCTACCTGGGCATCACGTCACTCGGCCTGCTGCTGGCGGCTGATGCAGCCACGCAGTATGGGCAAAACAGTCTTTACTATGGATTGAATCCTCTGGGCAACCAGCTCGATCGGCAACTGGATGTGCAGTTCGCCGGCTATCTTTTGCTGGGCTTGATTTTGCTGTTCAAACCGTGGCTCCCCAAACTCTCCAGCGTCGTTTTGCAGCACCACTTCGCCAGCGTCTGGATTGTCGCGCTGCTGGTCATCACGGCCTACGCACTGCAAAGCCCCGCCATTGGGTCTGAGACTCTCAAACTAGGGCTGGCCCTGCTCGCGGCCGGTTTGATGACAGACCAGGGACGGGTGCTGCACCTGATTCGCAAATACGCGCCCGATGTGTTTCGACCGAGCCTGATGTGGCGCGCGTTCAGAGGCAACCGCAGCCCCAACGCGACGGCCACCAGCGCGACTCGTCAGGTGCTGGGTCACATCGCTGGGCCGCTGCTGAACTTTTCGGCCTTCGGTTTTGCGGTGCTGCTGCTGGTGTCGATGGTGTTCAAAGACCTCGGTGGCGCACTGATTGCTGCCCTGGTGCTGATCACCACCCTCTTTCTGGTCTTTGGTTCTCGCCCCGCACTGCTGTCACTCACGGCCATGGGCTTGGCAGGTGCCGTGCTGAGCCAGACCGACAAGGTGCAGGGGCGCATACAGCTGATGCTGGAGCCGATGACCGCCTCGGTCAGCGACTTCGCGCGACTGGTGGCCTTCAGCGAAGCCTCCAAACCCAGCGGCTTTGGTTTGGGCCAGATCGCCTGGTGCAACCAGGAAGGCACTTGCCTGCCACTGCAAGTCCTCAGTGACTACGTGCCGACTTTGTTAAACGGTCTGTGGGGACCCTTGATGGCGCGACTCCTGTTTGTCGGCATTTGCCTCTACTTTGCCGCCATGGCCGGGCTGGCGTGCTGGCGTTTTTTGACTGACCGTGGCGGCCAGCGTCTGATGGCCATGGTCGCATTTTTTCTGTTGCTGGCGAGCCTGTTTCAAACCGTCATCACGTTCTTCGGCAACTGGCGCTTGATCCCCCTGACCGGCCTGGGCGCGCCCTTGCTGAGCATCGGAGTTTCAACGATGCTGGCACCAACGCTGGCCATCGCCCTGCTACTGACTTGCAGCGGTCGCTCAAGCGATGCCTCATGACCCACCACACGCGTGAACTCCTGGTACGCCTGATGTGGCTGGCACTGTGGATGCTGGCGCTGCTGGCGACCACGATGCTCTGGTTCGGCCATACCGCCGACGCACCTGACGAAACATCCGTCTTCAAACCGGCCCGCAAAATTGCGCAGTTGAATATCATGGCGAAAGCCCTGCAAAACGCCCAGTCACCGAACGCGCCCGCGGTCAACCCCAAACCGCAGCCCATTGCCTGTGATGCCCGTGGCATGTCGGTTCTCAAAATCAGGGTGATGGAGAGCTTTGCGATCGGACCGGACCAAGCCGATCAACTGATCGGACGCATGCACGACCGCGTCGACTTTTCGCAGCGCTGCACTGAATGGGTCGACAACATGCAGACGCTGGCCAGATACCAGTCGGGCAGTGCGCAACCCGTCCGAGCCGCCACCCTGGCGCAGCCTTTTGACGAAGCGCTGTCTGAGCGCGTCTCTTGGACGCGGCGTTTGCCGTGCCTGTTCTACAACATCGGGGCGCGGCTGGGTCTGGCTGCGGGCAACCCGGTGCAGTGCTTTCGGGAAGAGCTCGTTTTCAGCACACCGCCACGCGACGTTCACAACGGCATGCAGCAGGCGATTGGCTTGAGCAAAAGCCTGCTGGCGAATGCCAACGCAGCGACTTTTATCAGCCTGAATCAACGTGACCTGCTGCTGACCCTCGACGACAAAATGCAGCCGGTGTTGGATGGCATGAGCCGCTGCCTCACGCAGCCCGACACCTGCCCGCGCAGTGCGCGTCTACCGCCGCTGAAGCATGTGTCGGCCGTCATCATGGACGCTCAGTCCGGTGATATTTTGGCGACGCTGTGCTGGTCTGGTCCCTGTGACAAGCTGAAGGCCATGGGCCACTTGGGTGCCCTGCTGATTGAGACGCCGCCGGCGTCCACCGCCAAACTGTTGCATGCGATGGTGTTGGCCCAAGGCGGCAGCGTTGACGGGTTGATGCTGCAGCGACAGATCAAAACATCCGGTCAGACAGACGCCCTCGTCAGCAAGCGCAACGAGTGGTGGGAAAAGCAAGCCATCTGCGACACCCAGCCAGGTGCATGCCAGCACCCCAAATTGGTGAAGGCCATGTCGGAACAGTTCGGCTGGAGCACCGACTGCCGAACCACCGATATTCAATGTGGCCGCATAGGTCTGCTGCGCGAAACTGATTCGATGATTTTTCCCGGCTTCATCGGGCGACTCAAAATCACCAACCCACAGACCAAAACCAGCACCATGATGGACTGGAAAGACTACGACCAGATCCGTCAGGGCAAGAAGAAGTCGCCCGCCTCTGCCAGCTATTTCAATACAGCGCTGGCCGTCCAGTCCGCCATTGGTGCCGGCGATTCACGCACCAGCGCGCTCGGCTTGGCCCACCTGTCCAGCCAAATTTCACGCATGGCACAAGGCCAGCCACCGCAACGGCCCGCCTTGATCCGACCCTTGACCGGCGGCCCCAAAGGGAGCGACCCCAGCGCGGCCCAACGCACCACCGCCCTCACGGTGATGGGGGGCATGCGCAAGGTTCTCGAACCTGCTGAAGCGGGTTGGAACGGGTCGGGCACCGTGGCCGGAGCCTTCCAGCGCGAATTCAAACGTGCCTGCTCGGAAGACTGCGGTATTTGGGCCAAGACCGGCACGGTCAGTCAGCAAGATCGCGGCTTTGCCGGGGCCACCCTCTTCACCGGGATCATCGATCTGCCGCAACTCCAGCAGTGGCGATATAAAAGTGACAACCAAACCGCTGGGCGGCGCATCGCCATCGGCGTGATCGTTCACCCGAAAGCGCCTGGGCACAGCGTGCACCTGGCCAGTGAGATGGCCATGCAACTGGCATCCGAGTTGTCGTTACAAGGGGCTGCCCAGTGACCGAAGACACCCGCACCAGCCGCCGCTTGCGCTTTGACGAAGCCAGCCTGCCGGCCGTTCAGCTGCTGGCTTTTTCGCTTGAGTTGCGGAAATTGCTGCAATCTCGCGGTACCCTGACGGGGTTCATGCCGAAGTCGGTCTTTCAAGCGGTCCCCGCGTCGACCTTTCAGGAGCTGGTTTTCGACACGTTGTCACCGCTCCATGCGGACCTTGCCAATCGCCTGACCCTGAAGGTGCATGACGCTGAGCATTTTGAAATCAAGATCGACACCACAGGGAAAAAACCATGAGTTTGATGGACTTATTCAAAAGCGGTGGCGCCAAGCCATCGGTCGAAACGTTCAAGACACGTCATACCGACGAGTTTGCGGACTCGGTTTTACTGGAACTCAAAAGTGTCGCCACCGACGCCGTGAAGCGTGCCATTGAGGGGCGTGAAACGCGCTACATGAAGGCCGTTCTGGACGAAAGCTACTTCGTTCTAGACAGCTTGGTCATCACGCCCAAAGACCGGGACATCGCCCAAAAGTTTGACGAATTTTTGGCGACCCATGAGGCCGTTGACCCTCAGTTTCGGCGGCAATTTTTTCAGCAGGTGATCCAGCGTGAATATCGATCGTCGCGCGGCAGTTCCGTTCGGGTGCCGGCAGAATTTGAAGCCACCGTGCAACTCGGGCAAGACTCTCTTGAGAATTTGACGAGTGAAGAAGGCTTTCAGATTTCACTGAAAGGCCGGCGGATTTCGTTCGCGGCAGAAGCCAGCCTGAGTGGCCCGCTGAAACGCGAAGCCTCAACCGGCCGCTTCGGAAAAGCTTTTTCAACGCAGCCACCCGTGGCACCGACGATGGACCCAACGGCAGCGACCGCCAGCCGCACAAGCCCGATGCATCCAGCGAGCGACCGCTCGGTAGACATTCTTCTGACCGACGCACGTGGCAGCAGCCAACACACGCTGGCCTTGCCCGCCCTGATCGGTCGTGAGCCGGGCCCGACGTGTGAGCAGTTTGGCCTCAGCCCCTTGCGCGTGCAGTCCACCTACGTCTCACGCCAGCAACTCGTGGTGCTCGAGCTGATGGGCCGCATTTATTATTTTCTACCTGACAGCGCCTCACTCAGCTGCGTGCGGGCCGATGGGCTGGTGCTTGAAAAGCTCAAGCTCTACCCGCTCGATGCAGCGACCACAACGGTCTTGCGCACCGGCATTCCACCCGAGGGTGCCAGCGCCGGCCAGCTGCAGGGTTCCAACGCCGACTACGCCGTCATTCAATTGAGTCTTGCCGGTGGCGGGCGGGCCATCCATGAAGGGACACCGCGCCCCCGAGCAGTCGCATGACTCTGCGCTGTGTTCATGCCTGTGCGTTGAATGTGAACGCCGAGGCCGCCATGGGATTCGACGCCTTCAGTGCCAACGCGGAGGACTCTATTTTTACCCTCTGCGACGGTGCCAACAGCTGCCCCGACAGCGGTGTTGCAGCGCGCTGGCTGAGCCAGGTGATGGCACACGCTGACACGGAGAATTTGCCACAACAGTTGCTTTCGACGCACGCCGAGATGTGCCAAAAATTCCCTGTCACGGGCAGCACCTTGCTGCGGGTTCACGCGCGTGAGCAAGATCTGCAACTGGCAACACTGGGCGACAGCTTTCTCTGGTTGTTCCAAAAACCATGGCGTGGGTTGGCGCCCTGGCGATGCATCGACCAGATGCCGCGCGATGTCGATGACAAGGGACACCCAACCCAGCTCGTCGGCTCGGAGGTGTGCCACACCTTGCACACGCGGCAGCATCCGCCTCAGGGTATTTACTGCGCCGTTTTGATGTCTGACGGGCCGGGGCTGCTGACCACCGATCAACACCTGAAGGCCCGCGTGTCCCTGCTGGGCCGGACTGAACCCAGCGCCGCCGACCTTGATTACCTGTGCCACTCGCTGGCGTTAGAGGCCCGTACCGCCGGCTGCCGTGACGACATCAGCGTGGCGATGGTCTGGCTCAAATACACCTGAGGACAACGCTTTGACTGACGACTTCATCAAACGCTTCGACGACCGCTACACACAATCGCGCGAGTACCAGTTTCTTGATCTGCTGAATCAGTTGCACGCGCCCGTGCCGGCTGTTTTTTCCAACGACACGCAGCTCGGTCAGATCAGAATGGCGCATGCGGGCGTCACCTTGCATGAATGGCTGCTGGCACTTCCAGCCACAGCGACAGGGCAGTCACAGGCACTGAACGCCTTGCAGCAGGCGCTGAGCATCAGCCGCAGCGTGGCCAAAATGGAGGTGTGGCACTTCGATCTGGCGTTTCGCAACTTCATGGTTGCGCAAACCAACGCGCTGGCATCCCCGATCGTGCGTTTGATTGATTTCAGCTTGGCGGTTTCCCCGCGTTTTCCGGTCCAAAAACCCCTCTGGATGCGGCCCGATGCCACCCAGCAGCACCCGGCTTTGCACGCCGCCATCACGGAAGATTGGGAGCAATTTTTCAAGCGCAACCAACTGCCAGAACCGCCGCGCTACGATGCTGAATTCGACATCCCCATGACAGCGTATCGCGCTGACTGGACGAACGATCTGGCAGTCGACCGCATCACGCAGCGCTGGTGCCTCATCGCGCACAGCCTGGGCTTGATGTTGATGCAAAGCACACAGTTCGCATGTTTGACCGCGGAGACCCGCTTGCAAGTCGACGCGCGTGGCCGGGGCTTGTTGCACCTCACATTAGAGAGCCAGGCTGAGACGGTTCTGGAAGACACGTTGCAGTGGTTGTCGTCCCAATTCAGCGCACCCACGCCGAGGCCCAGAGCACAAGCCCCATCGACCCCATCGACCCAGCAGACAGGTTTGATTGGCTCCGCCGTGACCGAGCCGATCGCCATACCCATAGCACCTACAGCACCCACCGCGCCAACGCCACCACCGGCGATCACGCCACGGAACATCTCAGCGTCAAATGCCCCACAGCCTTCAGCTGCCACGCTGTCAGTGATTCGCATGCTGATCAGCGGCGGGGTCATTGCATTGGGCTATGTGCTGATGGATGCCGTGTACGCAGCGCATCGCCTGAAGGTCACGCCCTTCACCCTGACGGTGGTGATGGCGACGTTGGCGCTGTCGGCCGTCCTGCTGGTGAGCATGATTTTTTCGGAACGCCGAGCTCGTCTTCTCAGCCGACTGAGCCAGACGCAAGGATTGGCCTTGCTGGCCTTGTCCTTGGAAATTTGGACGCAACGTGTACCAGAACCATGGCCGGCTGGCATCGCTGTCTTGGGGGTGATCCTGCTGGCACTCACACTGGAGGCCAGACAAGGACAACGGGCGCTGTGAGCCCTTCTTTCAGGGTCAGCGTCCGTTCATCGGTACCACTTGCAGGCGCACGTACTGCCCTGGGTCCGACGCAAACTGACCTGAGTACTGTTTGCCGTTGTATTCGTAACGCACCATGTAGCCCACGACCTGGTACTCGGTGATGGTCTGGACGCTGCATTGCTGCTGTGGTTGGCCCTGACCTTCGATTTGGTCGCCCACCATCGCCCCACCCATCATGCCAACGCCGGTGGCCAGCGCTCGGCCTGTGCCCTTGCCGATAGAGTTTCCGATGGCTGCACCCGCAATCGCTCCCATGATGGCGCCCGCGCCACTCTTAGGTGCTGCGTAGCCGCCCTGCTGACCATTGCAGACTTGCTGCTGACGGTTCACAGGTTGCGTGATCGGGCTGCTAGAAATGACCCGGCCAAGTTCTTCCGATTGGGCTGAAACCGATGCGCACAAGCCGATGGCTGCTGCAAGAACTAATAATTTTTTCACGAATGTCTTCAAACTTTAAGTAGCACCCACATGGTCAAATGCAGATGAGCCATGAAAAAAACCGGAGGGCGAAAAATCGCACCCCGGTTCAGGAAAATAAGAGTGGCTTAGGACTCAGGGAAGCTGGCTGACTCTGGTGCCAACTTGGCATCGGCCGTTGGGTTGCCGGCTTCCACTTTGACGTCACGCATGAGTTGCATGCCTGTGGTCACCAAGGTTGGCAGCTTAGGCAGCACATCAATGTACATGGACAAACCGTCTTTCACTGGCAAGACTTTGACGATGTTCATTGGGTTAGCGCCAACACTTTGGACGATGTTCTTACCTCTGTTGATCGCACCCGGAATCTGCAGGGCTGCAACGCCAACCGCGAAAATCGATTGCGCCACTTTTTTCTGCATTTCAGGAGACAGGTTCTCCATCTTGGCCTTGGCATCTGCACTTTTCAGGAGTTGATCGGCCTCGGCAAAATTGCTCTTGATGACAGAGCCAGAGATGGCGCCAATTTCTTTGGTGTCAGTGCTCTTGCTCAGGCTGTCGTTGACTGCCTTGATATCGGCAATTTTCGTCTTGTCGCCAAGTGCGCCGACGATCTGGATCAGGGCAAAAGCCACTGTTTTGCTGATCAGGTTGGCTTCTTGGTTGAAGACCAAGACTTGCGCGCCGACGTCACCGCCGCCGCCGCCGCCGCCCATCAGACCGCCCAAGGCACCGAATTGAGCGTTGGCAGAAGTGGAAACCACCAGCGCCATCATGACTGTCAAAACTTTCGATTTCATAAAAACACCTTACTTGAGTTTGGATTTGTGTTGAGGAATGCTGCTGATTTGTTGTTCGTAGGCTTTCAGGCCAACGAACGATGACAGAGAGTCGGCTTTGATTTCAGAGAAATCAAAGCCAGCACCGAGGACCGACTCTCCAATCTTGGTATTCGCATCAAAGATGCGAATACCGGAACTCACGCTGGCTCGCCCGCTGCATTTATCAGCAGCACAGTCGTTCTTGGTGAACTGCTGCAACTCCATCGGCAAGATACAAAAAGGCGTGTCGACAGCCGTGCCCAAGGCCTGCGCTTCAAACATGCCGTCGCGCAAGGCGATGGACGTGCTTTGCAAGAAGTCACTGCTGCCTTCGATCAAGTCATAGTCCTTCAAGCTGGCCGCCACGGCACGACCCATCATCTCGTCGGCGCCGGAAGGGTGCAGCAAGTTGGCGGGTAAAAATCGGCGCTTGCGGCTCACGTCACAGAGTTTCAAGGCCCGGTTGTTGCCGCCAGAGGACGTGAGCAACACCACATCTGTGGTCTTCAGTTGACCCTTGAGCGCCAAGGTCGCTGTGTCTTGCGTTGGGCGCTCAAACTGGACTTCACTTTGTGGCAGTGGCAAATAGACCGTCTTGTTGCTCTTGCCAACGCTCAAAGGCCGGGCAATCTGCACCTGGTTGAAGGCGTTCAAGGGCAAGGTCTCGCTGAGCGTGGCATTGCCACCCGCCACCGCATTGATCTTCAAGATTTTTTGCTTCGGACTGAAGCCTTCAATCATCGATTTGAGTGCCACCAGCGAAGCATTCTTCAGGTTCACCTCAGTGGCCTGCTCTAGCGCCAGACCTTTGCCGGCGATCTTGGCCAACTCATAATTGTTATTACCAATGAAAACCTGCCGAACGACGTTGGAACGGTCCACCAGACTCAAAGCCACAGCGCTGTTGAAAATGCTTTTAGTCGACGATCCGGTTTGACCCGTCACATTGAAAACAGGTGACGAGAACTGGTCCAGCTTGAGGTAATAGTCAGGACTCTGACGTGGCAAGGTCGTGTTGTCGGCAAAGCCTGGCATCTCCGCAAACATCGTTGATTCGCAATTGGCTTCACCACGAATCTGGTTTTTCAAGCGCACAAAATCAGCGTCTTGCTTGATCAGGTTGAACGGCGCCTTGAAGCCAATGTCATCTGCAATGATCGACTGCAGGGCGTTGTCTAGCACCTGACTTGGCTGCAAGGGCTGGTTGCCTGGAGCGCTGTACTGGACAGCCAGCACCGAGGGCTTGGCATCGTCTTTGCCGTTTTTAGTGAACGAAAATTTCAGCTTGGCACCCGCACGCAAGGCATTGGTGGCGCGTTTGACGTCTTTGCTGAAGTCGCTGGCAGAGGCCACAGCCAAACCATCGGTGGCGTATTTGACGGTGAAAGAAAACTCTTCGCCTTTGTCATTCAGGGCGTCGAAGTCCTCGCCTGAAGAAAAGCCCACTTCACTGCCGCGGTCAAAGATGAAGTACTCGCCGTCCCGGGTGGCAACGCCGATGTCCGTCTGCTTAGGCGAAAAATTCTTCGCCGCTGCCTCGACGTGACGGTCAATCACCTTCAGCGCGTCATTCAAAATGGCGGCTTTGATTTTGGCGGTGTTGTCAGGCGAAATATCTTTGCCGCCGGGGCTGAAAAAATCAGCCGTCGTCGACGTCAGCTCGGTGTAGATCGTGTCGCTCTTAGAGAAAATAACAGAGGCGCCATTGAGCTTCACGAAGCGGATGGTGTAAGTGATCGGGATCAGGACCTGCGTGAAATTGCTGTAGGTGTTGAAGTAAGTCGACAAGCGACTCACGCCCACAGCAATACCGAAGGAGTCTCGGTAGTTGACCTTGAACGACGGACGGCACTCCGAAGCCGAGTAAGGCTGGTAGGCGTACTTGCCTTCCTTGCCCGAAGTCACTTGGTTCGGTCCGACCACCGAGGTGGGGAACGCGGCCAAGACCCTTTTCTCAAAGTGCTCTGTCAGGGTTTTCTGGGCAACACCATCAAGAAAAATATCAGCATATTTCTCGTTGATCATGCCGCTGTACTTGGCCTGCGGGGGCTGCGTACTGTCCGGCTTGATCGCCGACTGGCTGATGCCCGTCACACCGGCCAACGGGAAAACGTAATACTGAAACTCTGCTGCGGCGCTGGCCAAGCCAGTACCGCAGACCAAGCTCGCTGCAATGATCTTGCGGAACGTCATGAGCGGTGTCCGTTACTTGAATTCAGCTGGGCAAGCGCCCATACCTTCAATGCCAACGCAAATCTTGTTGGCCTTGCTCAGCACTTCAGCCTTTTCCCACGGAAGCTTGTCGAGCATGCGGTCGATCGTGTCTTTGAGTTTGCCAGCGTACTGCACGCTGATGGCCATGTACGACTCTTTGGTCGTCGGTTCGCTGAGCTGAATGCCGTCCACTTTTTCTAGCAGGTCCTGGAACTGGCGACGGTCACCACGCTTGAGCTGGCTGGCGCTGTAGAGGTACAGGGTGTAGACGCCGCCACGTGAGCTGCGTGCGTTGAGTTCTTTGTTGGCGCGCTGGCCCAAGACCTTGGCCAACGACGTGGCGAGGGCGATGCCGAGGCGCCCGCGGCAATCTTGGTCGCCATTGCCAACCGCAGCGGCTTGCAAAGAGTCTTCAAAGAAGATCTCATTGCCCTCAATGAAACGTCCCTGCACAGCCAAATTGCCGTTGCACTGCGTGCCCGACGGCGTGGTGCCGACGATGGTGTAGTTGGCCTGGCCGGTGGCCCAGACGTCAGCCTCGATATTTTTCTTTTGAATCAAGTCGACAAACTGCGCGATGCGGCCGTTGTTGGTGATCTCGAAGATCGGCAGAATGCGTCCGCCTTCAGCACGCAGATCGTTTTCAGCGACCAGCCGCAAACCATTGTTCTGGAACTCGCCGCTGAGCCGGGAAGCCAGCACGCGGTCTTGCGCACCCATGGGCTTGGCGTTGTTGAACTCAGGCATCTTGGTCTTGACCGAGAAGCTGACCTTGTCGGTTTGCTGCTGCACGTTTTTCTGGTCAGAACTGGAGGCTGAGGCAGAGGCAGAACGGCTGGCGCTGGCAGATTCTGACTTGTCAGAATAAGCCCGCTCGGACGATGCAGCACCGGCGTATTGCGACGACTGGGCTGCGGCATATTGGGTTTTAGAGGCACCGGCGTATTGCGTGCTGGACGCGCCAGCGGCAGAACCGCCGCCACCTTGGTAAGCCACGGCAGTGTCACGACGTCCAGCAACAGCGGTGTCTTGCTGCGCGGCAACGGCAGAAGATTGGCGGCCTGCAACGGCGACCGAATCTTTCGACGATGCGCCGATATTTTTCTTGCTGGCACTGGCAGAGCTGGCCGATTCGCTCTGGCTGTTACTGGCCTTGGCGCTGGTGTCAGAGAACGAGCTCTTGTCGTGCGAATAGGTCGTTTCTGTCTGGGTTGCGGTTTGTCCGTCATTGGTCGTTGCAACGCCAATGAACTCGTCGATCGAGACCAAAATCTTGGCCGACTTGGCGGCGATGTCGCCAGCGCCAATGCCCTTGTTGGTCAGGTATTCCTTGAGCTTGGCCGAGGCCACGGTGATGGTCGCGCGACCCGACAGCACTTCACCGTCTGCAGGGTCCATTGAAATTTGAATCGAGTCGCTCAACAGTTCCACCAGCTCAGGCAGCTTGGCTTCAACCTGCGGCGTGAACTTGACCGCGAAAGAGGCTTCCAGCAAGTTCTTCACCGCCTTCAGCTCCAGGTCTTCCTTGAGTTTTCTTTTCAGCGATGCCGGGCTAGCGCCCTTGGTGATGGTGACTTGCGATTTGGTGGTCGCCGTCAGTTGCTGAGCCTGTGCCGAGGTTTGGAGGCCGAATGACAGCAACAGGCCACAAGCCAGCGCAATGGAATTGAGTTTCATGAGAGACCTACGATGAATGGTTAGTTGGGTAATTTGATGGAAATACTGCCGGCCTTGACCTCGATGCCCTGACCGTCCATGCGGATGGCGGTCGCAGGCTCAGCCGCTTTGGGTGCTGGTGCGGCTTGGGAAGCGGAGGCAGCTGAAGCGCTTGCGTTTCCGGCACTGGCTGTGCTGGACTGGCCTGTCAACAAGGACACAAATCGGATATCGGTGCGGATCGACTCAAAGTTCCGATCAGCCATCAAGGCGTCTGAGCTGACAGCGCCTGCTTTGAGCGCAATGGCCAAGTAGTCAAGCGCTTGGCTGACCTCGCCCAGATTGCCGCAAGCCTGAGCGGCTGCCAAAGCAAATTCGGCTTGGCGGGCGCCCGGCTTGGTGGCAAAAGGCTCGGCCTCGGCCTTGGCCTCTTTGAATTTTCCGCTCTCAAGGTTGCCGCGAACGGAGAGCAGCGTGTCTTCCGGCGACTTGGAGCCGATCACCGAAGCCAGTTTTTCCCGCAATTGGTCGCAAGCGGTGAGCGATACGGATGCCAACGCGACGAAGAGCAGCGTTGACGCTAAATTTCTTTGAAAAACCATTTGCACCCCAATTCGGCAACTATTTAATGACCCCTATAAATGTATTGGAATGCAAGTATTGTGTCAAAAATCATTTAACGATTGGCGGTGAAATAGCTTTGAACGTTTATTTCTAAATGCAGCTCTTATGTCTATTTTTTTAATTAAATGGCGAGAAAACAAACGCTAAAAAACTAATAAATGCCTATTGGCAATCCTAAAAATGAAAATCTACAGGCGCGTCAGGCCTGCAAAAAATATTTACCGGCCGAACAAGTGTTGCGTTAACGCTTGATGCCGCAGACCAGATCGCCCGGGTCGTTGTGCAACACCGCGCGTTCGTTTTTGGCTTGGGCGACGGCCATGTCGCGTGGCAACTCCACACCGTTTTTCACCGCAAGCACTTCGGCCATCACGCTGACAGCGATCTCGGACGGTGTTTTACTGCCGATGTAAATACCGATCGGGCCGCGCAGGCGTTGCAGTTTGGCTTCAGTCAAGTCGAAGTGTTCGGCCATGCGCTGGTGGCGGGCGTCGTTGTTGCGCCGCGACCCAATGGCACCGATGTAAAAAGCATCGGTTTCCAGCGCTTCAAGCAGCGCTAAGTCGTCGAGCTTGGGGTCGTGTGTGAGCGCAATCACGCAGCTGCGGCGGTCCGGCTTGAAGGCCGTGACCACATCGTCTGGCATCTCGCTCAACACCTTGGCACCCGCCACAGACCAAGCACTGCGGTATTCCTCACGCGGGTCGCACACGGTCACGGCAAAGCCGCTGAACAGCGCCATGGTGGCCAAGTATTCGGTGAGTTGACCGGCACCAATGAGCAGCATGCGGTATTCGGGGCCGAAAGTGTTGACAAGGTCGCTGGCCGACACACTGAGCTCTGCCGGTGCGGCACTGGGCGACAGGGTGACCGCGCCGTCCTTCAAGCTGACTTGCCGCTGCATCAATTGACCGGCTTCAAGCGCTGTCACCAAGCGCTCCAGATCAGCCGCGCTCGGGTCAAATTCGAGCAACAGTTCTAGCGTGCCGCCACAAGGCAGACCAAAGCGGTGGGCCTCGTCTGCGCTGACACCGTATTTCACAAAAGCTGGCGGGCCGGAAGGAATCTTTTTGGTTTCTGACGCCGCATACGCCTGCGTGTATTGGTAGATCAGATCGTCTTCGATGCAACCGCCCGAGACTGAGCCGACCACCGCGCCGTCTTCGCACAGCGCCATGATCGATCCGACCGGCCTGGGTGACGACCCCCATGTGCGGACGACTGTAGCGAGCAAAGCGCGTTTGCCAGATTGACGCCAATCTCGCAGGGTGCGCAGCACCATCACATCTAGATTTTCCATGACGAGGCTTTCTTACCTTTTCGGTTTTCAGCTTTTCAGTTGGCCAGCCAGTACGACACGGCCAGCGCAACGGTGGCACCCAGCATCCAGATCCACCTTGGGATGCCGGCGATAGCGGTGGCGTCCACAGGCACCGCTTTTGCTGGAGTGACGGCGGTCTTGGATTCGGACTTGACGGCTTCGGCAGCGTCGCGTGCAGCATAGGCTTCAGGGTGTTGCTTTTGCATCTCGAGGTCAAAGCGTTTGAAGAAATCTTCCGCCATGGATTTGGCTGCGCCGTCGATCAAGCGCTGGCCGAGTTGCGCGACCTTGCCGCCGACGGAGGCTTGCACGCTGTAAGCCAACTCGCAGCCGGTGGCGTTGGGCGTCAGCACCACCGCAGCGCTGCCTTTGCCAAAACCAGCCGGGCCGCCCTGCCCTTCAAAGGTGAGCTTGTAGCTGACCGGCGGTTGGATGTCGCTGAGCTCAATGTTGCCTTTGAACTTGGCCGACACCGGGCCGATTTTCAGGGCCATGCCAATGGCGTATTGGTTTTCGCCGCTGGCTTCCACCTTGTCGCAACCGGGAATGCAGACTTTGAGAACGGCGGGGTCGTTCAGTGCGTCCCAAGCTTGTTGCTGGGTCACGGCGAGTTGCCGGCTGGCTTGCATTTCCATGGGGTCTTCCTTGTTTTTTCTGGGATAGGCTGTCTATCCACGCATTGTCAGCGCAGTTTCAAGTCCGTGTGGGTCATCGGTTTTTCATCAAGGCGGCCAAGCTGGCCGCCAGTTCTTCGAGCCGGCTCAGGTTGTGGACGGCCAACATGCCGTCAGCGTGGCGGTGCAACACCGACGCCCCGCGCGCCAGCGGCGCATAACCGTCAAAGCGCAGCAAGGGATTCAGCCACAGCAGACACCGACTGCGGCGGCGCAGCCAAGCCAGCTCACTGTCCAGCTCAGCGGGCTCGCCAGTGTCCAGCCCATCCGTGATGATGAGCACCACCGTGCGCCGGCCGACCAGCTTGCGCGCGTGTTGCTGGCGCAAACTGGCCAGCGACACGCCAAGTTGAGTGCCGCCGGCAAAGTCGTCAATGGCAGCGCCTGCACGTTCCAGCATCAGGTCGGTGTCGGCCACTTCAAAGCACGAACTCAAATCCGTCAGGCCGATGCCGAAGGCGAACACATCTCGCTGCGGATGTCGCCGCGTAGCCGCATGCAAAAACGCCAGCAGCAGCCGCGCATAGCGCTCCATCGAACCCGACACATCAACCAATATCAACAAAGGCAAGGCCTGTTGCCGCCGCTTCAAACGCGGCAAATGCATCAGTTCACCGCCCGTGCGCGCAGCGTGGTGCATGACGCCCGGCCAATGAATGCGCGGGCCGCTTGAAGCGGGACGGCTCCGGCGTGAGGCGAATTCAGGCAAGGGCAATTTGATGTCGCGTGCCAAGCGCTCGACCAGCCGGTATTCGGTGGCTGAAAGCGAATTGAAGTCTGCGTGCTGCAAGCGTTGAATGTCACTGGCCGTCATGGCCGCGTCAAATTCGACTTTCTGGTCTTCGGTACTGGGCTTAGCTTGTTGCCCAAAGCTCTGCTGCGCCGCCAATGCTTCGCGCACGCGCGGCCGCCGTCGGCTCGGCTCGGCTTGGCCTTCGGCGCTGGGCAGCAACTGCGCCAACAGCTTGTTGGCCAGTTGGGGGTCTTGGAAGTAAACGTCAAACAACTCACGAAAAACCAAACGGTCTTGTTCGCGGCTGACCATGACGGCTTCAAAGGCAGCACTCAGGTCGGCTTTTTCGCTGATACCCACCGCCAAGGCAGCTTCTTTGGCCAGCGCGATTCGGCTGCTGTCAATCTTGACGCCAGCCCGTCGCAAGGCCCGGCCAAAACCGGCGATGTTGTCGGCCAGCTTGCCGCTGCGCGCATCGCCTAGGCGCATGACCTCATTCAGCCTTATCAGTGTCAGCCGGCTTGAGCAACTCCACCGCCAACTCGTGCGTCAAGGCCGCCACATCTTCGCGCTGCTTGAACAAGATGCCCGCTGTGTCTGCCACCACTTCAGGGTCGATGACCAAGGTGTCCAGCGCTACCAACGCTTTGGCCCACTCGACGCTTTCGGCAATGCCGGGCGCACGCTGAAAAGCATTGCCAAAGGGCGAGTTCCGCAGACGGTCGACAAACTGCGCCACCTGCGCCGTCAACGCTGCGCTGGCCTCGGGCACTTGCGCCCGCACAATCGCCAACTCGCGGTCTCGGTCCGGGTAGTCCAGCCAGTGGTACAGGCAGCGGCGCTTCACCGCATCGTTGAGTTCACGCGTGCGGTTGCTGGTGAGAATCGTCACCGGTGTGACTTCAGCGCGGATGGTGCCCAGCTCTGGGATACTGACTTGGTATTCCCCGAGGTATTCGAGCAGGAAGGCTTCAAAGGGCTCGTCCGCACGGTCGACTTCATCGATCAACAACACCGCACCGGGCGCTGGGGTTTGCAGCGCCTGCAACAGCGGCCGACGAATCAGGTAGCGGCCTTGGTAGACCTCGCGCTCCACGTCGCTCACATCACCGCGCCCTTCAGAGGCGCGCATGTGCAGCAGCTGCGCGGCGTAGTTCCATTCGTAAAGCGCTTCGCGCTGCTCTAAGCCGTCATAGCACTGCAGGCGAATCAGCTCGCGCTGAAGCGCAATCGACAAAGCCTTCGCCAGCTCGGTTTTGCCGACGCCGGGCTCACCTTCGAGCAGCAACGGACGCTGCAAACGCAGCGCCAAAAAAACGGCCGTGGCCAAACGCCGGTCAGCAAAGTAGCCCGCCCCTTGCAGGGCTTCGGTCAGTGCGTCGATGCTGGGAAATAATGTTTTCAATCGTGTTTCAAGCCAGTGCTTTGGTCACGCCGCGTTGGGTTTGCACGCTGATGAGGTTGGCGCGGTAAGCCGCTGTGGCGTGAATGTCGCTGTTGAGTTCAGACGCATCGATCTTGACCGCCGCCGCAGCCGCAGGCGTGAAGCTTTTCGACAACGCTGCTTCTAAACCGCTGTGGCGAAAAACGCCGTTGGCCGCACCGGTGACAGCCACGCGCACACCGGCGTCGAACTGCGCAAGGAAGACGCCGACCATGGCAAAACGCGAGGCCGGCTGTTTGAACTTCATGTAAGCCGCGCGCTTAGCAATCGGGAAGCTGATCGCGGTGATCAGTTCGCCCTCTTCAAGCGCGGTGGCAAACATGCCTTGAAAAAAGTCATCAGCAGCGATCTTGCGGCTGCTGGTATGGATGGTCGCGCCCAAGGCCAACACCGCGCTGGGGTAGCAGGCCGCAGGGTCGTTGTTGGCGACTGAGCCGCCCAAGGTGCCCATGGCGCGCACTTGGCGGTCGCCGATGTTGGCAGCCAAGTCTGCCAGCGCTGGCAGCGCCGCCTTGAGCTCGGCATGGTTGGCGACGTCGATGTGGCGCGTCATGGCGCCGATGACAAAGGCATTGCCTTCGCGGCAAATGCCGGTGAGCTCTTTGATGCCGCTCAGGTCAGCCACTTGTTCGGGGTTTGAGAGGCGCAGCTTCATCGACGCCAGCATGGTCTGGCCACCGGCCAACGGTTTGGCGCCAGCGGCAGCGAGACGTGTGGCGTCAGCCAAGGTGCTGGGTCGTTCCAGGGTGAATGCGTACATAAATTGTTCCTTGAAAATTCTTAATTGGTTCGTTTATTTTTTGGCGGCTTGGATGGCCGACCAGACGCGGGCGGACGACGCCGGCATGTCGAAGTCGGTCACGCCCAGCGGCCGCAGTGCATCCAGCACGGCATTGATAACCGCCGGCGGCGAACCAATCGCCCCGGCCTCGCCGCAGCCCTTGGCGCCCAAGGGGTTGTGGCTGCAAGGCGTGCACAGCGTGTCGAGTTTGAAGTTCGGCATGTCGTCGGCGCGCGGCATGGCGTAGTCCATCAGGGAACCGGTCAGCAACTGGCCTGTCTCTTCGTCGTAGACACAGTTTTCCAACAGCGCCTGGCCAATGCCCTGCACCAGTCCGCCGTGCACCTGGCCTTCGACAATCATCGGGTTGATGATGTTGCCGAAGTCATCCACAGCGGTAAAGCTGTCGACCTTGACGGTGCCGGTTTGCGGGTCAATTTCAACTTCGCAAATGTAGGTGCCGGCCGGGAAGGTGAAGTTGGTCGGGTCGTAAAAAGCGGTTTCGTTCAAGCCGGGCTCGAGCTTGTCGAGCGGGTAGTTGTGCGGCACATAAGCCGTCAGCGCCACTTGGCCGAAGCTGACTTTTTTGTCTGTGCCTTTGATGGTGAATTCACCGTTGGCAAACTCGACGTCAGCGTCGCTGGCTTCCATCAGGTGCGCGGCAATTTTCTTGGCCTTGGTCTCGATTTTGTCGAGCGCCTTCATGATGGCCGTGCCGCCCACCGACATCGAGCGCGAGCCGTACGTGCCCATGCCAAACGGCACGCGGCCGGTGTCGCCGTGAACGATGTCGACCGCGTCAACCGAGATGCCGAGACGCGCCGCCACCACTTGCGCAAAGGTGGTTTCGTGGCCTTGACCGTGGCTGTGCGAGCCAGTGAAGACCGTCACGCTGCCGGTCGGGTGCACGCGCACCTCGCCGCATTCAAACAAGCCAGCGCGCGCGCCGAGCGCACCGGCAACGTTGCTCGGTGCCAAGCCGCAAGCTTCGAGGGAGCAGGAGTAACCGATGCCGCGCAGCAAGCCCTTGGCCGCAGAAGCAGTCTTGCGCTTCTCGAAGGTATTGACTTCAGCGAGTTCATTGCCGCGCTTGAGCAAGGCATGAAAATCGCCGACGTCGTATTGCAGTGCCACAGGCGTTTGGTAAGGGAACTGGGTGATGAAGTTGCGGCGACGGATTTCGTCTTGCGCCAGCCCCATCTCCCAACCACAGCGCGACACCAATCGCTCCAGCAAGTAGGTGGCTTCTGGCCGACCGGCCCCGCGGTAAGCGTCCACTGGCGCGGTGTTGGTGAACCACGCATCAACCTCCACATACACCTGCGGCGTGCTGTACTGGCCGGCCAACAGGGTGGCGTAAAGAATGGTCGGAATAGCGGGTGCAAAGGTCGACAGGTAGGCGCCCATGTTGGCGTCTGTGTGGACCCGAAGTGCCAAGAATTTTCCGTCTTTGTCCATCGCCATTTCGGCGTGGCTCGAATGGTCTCGACCGTGCGCGTCACTCAAAAAAGCTTCGCTGCGGTCAGCCGTCCACTTGATGGGACGGTTCAGTTTTTTCGAGGCCCAAGTCAGGCAGACGTCTTCGGCATACAGATAAATTTTCGAGCCAAAACCACCGCCGACGTCAGGCGCAATCACGCGCACTTTGTGCTCAGGCAAGCCCATCACAAACGCAGTCAGCAAGAGCCGTTCGACGTGCGGGTTCTGGTTTGAAACATACAGCGTGTAGTCGTCAGTGGCGCGGCTGTAGTGGCCAATCACGGCGCGGGGTTCCATCGCGTTTGGAATCAAGCGGTTGTTGGTGAGGTCGAGCTTGGTAATGTGCGCGGCGTTGGCAAAGGCGGTGTCCACCTGCGCCTTGTCACCAAGCGCCCATTTGTAGCAACGGTTGTCTGGGGCAGCGTCGTGCAGCGCTGCGGCCTTGGCGGCGGCGGTCACATTGACGACTGCGCTCAACACGTCGTAGTCGACCTCGACCAACTCAGCGGCGTTTTTGGCCTGCTCTAAAGTTTCAGCGACCACCATCGCCACGTGATCCCCCACATAGCGCACTTTGTCCAGCGCCAAAATCGGGTGCGGCGGCTCTTTCATGGGCGAACCATCGGTGCTGGTGATGAGCCAGCCGCAGGGCAAACCGTTGATCTTCGCATCCGCCACGTCTTGGCCGACCAACACACCGACCACGCCCGGCGCAGCCTTGGCGGCACGGGTGTCCACGCTCTTGATGCGCGCATGCGCATGCGGCGAGCGCACGAACACGGCGTAGGTTTGATTCGCGATGTTGATGTCGTCGGTGTACTGCCCGCCACCGGTCAAGAAGCGGTAGTCTTCTTTGCGACGAATCGAAGCGCCAATGTTCGGCAGGTTAACGAAGTCGGATGCACCCATGGGATTACTCCAAAAAAAGTATCAAACTTAGACGGCCGCCATGGCCACAGCACCTTGCTGCACCGCTTTAACAATGTTTTGGTAACCGGTGCAGCGGCAGATATTGCCTTCGAGCAGTTCGCGAATTTCGGTTTCACTGGCTTTGGGGTGGTGCTGACACAAGTCGACCGCACTCATGACCATGCCGGTGGTGCAAAAGCCGCACTGCAGACCGTGGCATTCTTTGAAAGCGGCCTGCATCGGGTGCATGGTGCCGTCTGCCGCGGCCAAGCCTTCGATGGTGGTGATCTCTGCGCCCGCAGCCTGTGCGGCCAGCATGTTGCAAGACTTCACCGCGCGACCATTCATGATGACCGTGCACGCGCCGCATTGCGCGGTGTCGCAGCCGACATGGGTGCCGGTGAGATTGAGTTGTTCGCGCAGTACCTGCACCAGCAACGTGTTCGGTGGGGTGTCAACGCTTAGCGCTTTGCCGTTGACCTTGAGTTGAACTTGCATGGACTTAGCTCCGTGTTGGGAAATCGTTTAGAAGGCGAGGGAAAGGCAGAAGGAAAGCTATTGTTGATAGCGCACTTCGTTCTGGCGTCTAGGTTAAACCCTAGGGCGCTTGCCAATCCCGCGATAAATTAAAAAAATGGAACAGCTTGCAACAAAAATTCAGCGCCAAGCTCAGCCGTCATCAAGCGCCCGGCCTCATTCAATGCTTGTGGTCATGTGGCATATCAGTCTTCGGCCCCGGCGCAGTTGTCGCCACCGGCACAAGCAATTCCAGCTGGCTGTCGACGCCGTCCGCATTTTTAAAGCGCAAAGTCACCGGCACCGTACTGTCTTTCAGGAGGGGGCGCTTGAGGTCCATCAACATCAGGTGGTAACTGCCCGGCTTGAGCTGCACGGTCTTGCCTGCGGGCAGGTCCAGCGCCGGGACCGCACGCATTTTCATGACATCGCCGTCCATTTTCATTTCATGCACTTCGGCCACGCCAGCCACCGGCGACGTCACACCGACCAAACGCGTGCCTTGGACCGCCGTGATGTTCATGAAAGCACCCGTGCCTTTTTGGCCCTGCACCGTGGCGCGGGCCCACGCGCCTTCGACTTTGACGGCGGCAGGTTGGGCGGATACCAAGCTGGCCGTCAGCACCAAGCCAGACACGAACAACAGCCGCGCATTGGAAAAACGAGTAGACATAAACATGAAAAACCTTCAGAAATTAGAAACCGTAAAAATGAAAATTGAGCAACTGACAGGACTCATGTAACGAACTAAATTCCGTCATGGCGAGCGCAGCGCGGCCATCCATCTAACTCCACGTCATGGCGAGCGCAGCGCGGCCATCCATCTTCGAGGTGCGCGGAGATGGACTGCCGCGCTGCGCTCGCAGGGACGGAAGTATTTTCTCGCCACGACGAAGCAGTGGACAGCAGCCGCTGCGGTCAATTCAACAGGTTGGTCCGCGCTTGAAAGGCCGGCCACTGACGATGACCGCCTTGCACAAGGCACCTTGCATAGCCTGCTCTCATACAAAAGTACAAGCGCTCGCGTGATGGGGGTCTGAACACAATTGAAAATTATAGGCAGACCCCGTTGTCGCTTAGCAATTAGCGCTTCGCGTTTGCAAAGAACAGCTGTTGACCGTTGATTTTGTAGCTGGTGATGACAGCCTGACCGGCGGCCGAGGTGATCCAGTCGGCGAACTTTTGGGCTTCAACGACTTTGGTCTTCGGGTGCTTAGCCGGGTTGACCACCAACACGCCGTATTGATTGAACAAGCGAGTGTCGCCCTCGACCAGCACCGCTAGGTTAGCGCGATTTTTAAAAGCGAGCCAGGTGCCGCGATCGGCCAGCACGTAGCCTTCGGCGCTGGCCGCCATGTTCAGCGCTGGACCCATGCCGCAACCGCAAGCCTTGTAGCCAGCAAAAGCGGGCGCATCGACACCCGCCAGCTTCCAGTAGCGCAGTTCAGCCGCATGCGTGCCGCTCTTGTCACCACGGGAAATAAAAGCGCCATTGCCAGCCTCGAGTTTTTTCAGCCCTTGCAAAATGTCTTTGCCTTTGACGCCGGCGGGATCAGTGACCGGGCCAATCAAGACGAAGTCGTTGTACATCACAGGCTCACGTTTCAGCACAAAGCCTTCTGCAACGATTTTTTCTTCGGCCACTTGGTCGTGCACAAACAGCACGTCTGCGTCACCGCGTCGGCCCATGTCGATGGCTTGGCCGGTGCCCAGCGCAACCACCTTGACGTCTATGCCTGTGGCTTTTTTGAATTCTGGCAACAAGTGCGCAAAGAGACCCGATTGCTCAGTCGAGGTGGTCGAGGCCATGACGATGGAAGGGCTTTGTGCCTGCGCCAAGGTACCGCCCCAAGCCATGCCAGCCAGCAGCACGACTGTCGACATTTGATGGGCCAGCCCTGAAACATTTATTTTTTTCATCCTAATTCCCCTTTTAAAAATTGGGCTGCTGCCGGCGGCAGCGCCTCTCCAAAAAACGACTTCACCGGTGCGTCCGCCAACACATGGCCGTGCTCCAGATAAATCACCCGGCTCGCCAGACGTTTCACTTGACCCAGGTTGTGGCTGCTGAAAATCAGGGTCATGCCCGAGTCTGCAAATTCACCCATCAGAGATTCAACCTCGCGCTTGGCCGCCGGGTCGAGGCTGGCCGTCGGCTCGTCAAGCAACAACACTTGCGGCTTCAGAGCCCAGGCACGCGCCAGCGCCAGCCGTTGCTGTTGACCACCCGACAGGGTTTTGCCGGAGCGCTCAGCGAGGGCAGCCAAACCCACGCGCTCGAGCGCTGCCAAAGCCTGCTCGCGTGCAGCACGCCAACGCATGCCGCCCAACCACAGACCCACGGCGACATTGTTTTGCACACTGGTGCGCAGCATGTAGGGCCGCTGAAACAGCATCGCCTGGCGTGCTGGCACCGGCTGCAACATCTGCCCGCTGGAAGCTGGCAACAGACCATGCAAATGTCGCAGCAAGGTGCTTTTACCGCTGCCGTTGGCACCCACCAAGGCCAGCCTCTCACCATGGCCAATGCTGAGCGTGCAATCCACCAGCGCTTGAACAAGGCCAAACTGCACACCCACTGCGTTCAGCTTGAACAAGACATCCGGCACCGACTCCGAGGTACGGGTGTTCGACATCAACGTGCCCCCGCCTTGACGATCACAGCATCAGTCGTCCCATCTGCCTGCCAAACGCCACGTTCTTCGCGGGCTTCGCGCCAGCGGCGGATGAGTGAAATCAATACATTCAGGAGCAACACGACCAGCAACAACAACACGCCCAAGGCCAGCGCCAACGGCAGGTCACCCTTGCTGGTTTCGAGTGCAATGGCGGTGGTCATCACCCGCGTGAAACCATCAATGTTGCCGCCCACCACCATGACCGCGCCGACTTCTGAAATAGCCCGACCGAAGGCCGCGATCAAAACCGTCATCAAGGAGTAGCGCTCGTCCCACAGCAGAATCATGCCGCGCCAGCCAATACCGGCGCCTAGCGACTGCAACTGTTCTCCATGCAAACGGTCAGCGTCTTCAATGCTTTGCCGCACCAGCGCGGTGACAACGGGCAGCACCAGCACGGCCTGCGCCAACACCATGGCCTTGAACGAAAACAGCCACCCGAGAAAACCCAAAGGCCCCGTGCGCGACAGCAACAGATAGATCACCAGACCAACCACCACAGATGGCAGCGCCAACGCCGTGTTGAGACATGCCAGCACCACGCCGCGTCCGGCAAACCGCGCCACGCCCAGCCATGCGCCTAGCAACAGGCCGACGCTGCAAGCTAACGCGCAGGCTGACGCACTCACGGCCAACGAACGCAGCACGATGCTGACGAGCAAGGGATCGAATGAGGTGATGAGGGAAAACGCCGTGACGACGCTGTCTTGAAATGTATTCATGCTTTGAAGCGTCTGCAAAGGACTGCGGACTGTAGCCTAGTTGAATAGCCCCTGTAGTGCATTGGTAGTCACGAGCTATGAACGTTCGTGCATAGCGTTTCGCCAGCCAAAAGGCAATCTTCACTGTCCTTGATAATCGCAGCAGTCACCATGCACAAAGTCCAACTTTCTTATCAGCTCTCTGCCGAACGCAGCCCCGACGCCCTGATCCGCCATCCCCTGCTGGACCTGCTGCACGCGGTGCGCGAGCAAGGCTCGATTTCTGCCGCAGCGCGCAGCCAAGGCCTGTCTTACCGCCACGTCTGGGGCGCGCTGAAAGAGGCTGAACAAACGCTGGGCCGCGAGTTGATCATCTGGGAAAAAGGCCAGCGTGCTCAACTCACCGAGTTCGGCGAAAAACTGTTGTGGGCAGAGCGTCAAGCACAAGCCCGGCTGGCACCGCAAATCGAAGCGCTGCGCGGCGACATTGAACGCGCTTACTCCATGGCCTTCGACGACAGCGCCCACGTGCTGGTGCTGTATGCCAGCCATGATGCTGCGCTGGCGGCTCTGCGCCAGAAGACATCGGCCCACGGTTTGCACTTGGACATTCGCTTCATGGGCAGCGTGGACGCCATTGCCGCGCTGAATGCCGGGCGATGCCTGATGGCCGGCTTTCACACCCTGGAGCGGCCGCCCGTCACGTCTCTGGCCGCACAAGCCTACCGCCGCCAACTCAAGCCTGGGCTGCACAAACTGATTGGTTTTGCGCACCGCGTGCAAGGCCTGATGGTGGCCAAAGGCAATCCACAATTCATCACCGGGCTGAAAGACCTCAACCGACCGGACTTGCGCTACATCAACCGCGCCAGCGGCACCGGAACGCGCGTTCTGCTGGACGAACTATTGGCCGACAGCGGCATCGCCCCGAGCGCGGTCAACGGCTACGCTTCGCAGGAGCCGTCGCACGCTGCGGTGGCGCAGGCCGTGGCCAGCGGCTCAGCCGACGTCGGCTTGGGTATTGAGGCCGTCGCCCTTGAAAAAGGACTGGACTTTATTCCTTTGGTGCGCGAGCGTTACCACTTGGTGTGCTTGAAGTCCGCGCTGTCGCAAGCCCCCGTGCAAGCCTTGTTGCAGGTCTTGCAAAGCCCTGCCTGGCAAACCGCTGTGGCGCAACTGCCCGGCTACAGCGCTGCGGATGCGCAAAGCGGCCAAGTGCTGTCCCTGCGGGCGCATCTGCCGTGGTGGAGCTACCGACGCGACAAAGCTGCAGTGACTTAAAAGCTCAGAGCGAGCAAGAGCGAAAGCCGCAAAACACGTCGTCGCGTTCGGGCTGATAAAAATTCCGGTATTTAGGCGACTTCATGCGTGCCCGCGTGGCAAAGGATCCGCCGCGCAAGACCTTGTGCGTGCCAAACCAAGGCTGTGAATAGTCCGCATACGGACCGGGTACAAAGCCGGGGTACGGCTTGAAGGTACTGCCCGTCCACTCCCACACATCGCCCCATTGGAACCCCCGGCGACCAGCCGTGTGCGCAGCAATCTCCCACTCAACTTCAAACGGCAACCGGCGACCCGCCCAGCGGCACCAGGCATCAGCCTCCCACCAACTCAGGTGCATGGCCGGCTGGTTGCCCAGCATGCGCAGCGGCTGACCAAAACGGTTTTGCATCACCGCGCCGCTGGCCACACCGATTTGGTCGACGTAGCGCGGACCTCGACGGCCTTCGCTCAGGCTGATGGTCTGCAGCCACTGCCAGCCAGCGTCGCTCCACAGTTCTTGGCGGTCATAACCACCGTCACTGACAAACTCGACAAACTGCGCCCAACTCACCGGCTGCGCATCGATCTCAAATTCCGGCACGTCCACCTCATGCGCACCCACTTCGTTGTCAAAAACAAATCCCGCACCGTCGGCCGGGCTGCCCAGCTGCCAGTGGCAAGCCGGTACCAACAGCAGTTCGCGCTGCGTCATGGGCTTGGGCGCGAAGGCTTGTAGCAAGGGGCGGTCCAGCGTCAGCCCCAAGGTTTGCGCGGTCATCACCATCGCTTCAGCATGCATGTCTTCATGAAACAAGCAGAGGCGGTAAAAGTACAGCGCATCGTCGCTCGGGTCAGCCCGTTCGAGCAATTCGAGCGTGCTTTCCAGTGTGCTCAGCAGGTAGGCGCGGCAGGCATTCACGTCGGGCAGATCGAGCGACCAACGCGTGTCATGCGGCACATGCGAGGAATTCCACCAACGGTCGGCATCAGGTTCAATCGACGGCAGACGTGGCCCCGCCGGATCGCAACGAGCGCCCTGGCTGCGCTGCAAGTTGCGGTCTATCCAGTACGCCTGAAACCAGGCCACATGGCCCAGCTCCCAGAGCGGGGGATTCAGCGTCGGCAACAGTGGCACGACAAAATCAACCTGTTCAAGGGCGCTTTGAAACTGCGAAAAAAGAAGCAAGGTGTGGTTGCGCGCATCCATCAGGGCGAGCGACAAGACGTCACGGCCGGCTTCCCGGATCTTTGAAGAATCTAACAAGCCAGCGCTCTCAGTTGAGAAGGACGAGTGGGTGGGTAGGAACACATTTGAAAGATCATAGTGTGGGCACAGCGAAAGCGGGACAATGTCGTATTTTCGAATTCCAGAAAGCTTCCACAATGACCGCAACCCTCACGCCCTTGACACCGCCCGCTCCGCCGCGTTTGACCAGCCTCTCGCATGGCGGCGGCTGTGGCTGCAAGATCGCGCCGGGCGTGCTCAGCGAAATCCTGAAAAGTACCAGTCAGATGGTGATTCCCCCCCAGCTGCTGGTGGGCATCGAGACCGCTGACGATGCCGCCGTCTACCTGCTCAATGACGAGCAGGCGCTGATTGCCACTACGGACTTCTTCATGCCGATCGTCGACGACCCGTATGACTTCGGCCGGATCGCCGCCACCAACGCCATCAGCGACGTCTACGCCATGGGCGGCACGCCGATCATGGCGCTGGCGCTGGTTGGCATGCCCATCAATGTGCTGCCGCTCGAAACCATCGGTTCGATCCTGCGCGGTGGTCAAGATGTTTGCCGCGATGCAGGCATCCCGATTGCCGGCGGCCACACGATTGATTCAGTCGAACCGATTTACGGCTTGGTGGTGCTCGGTCTGGTGCATCCGTCGCGGGTCAAGAAAAACTCGGGCGCACGGGCCGGTGACGTGGTGATTTTGGGTAAGCCGCTGGGTGTCGGCATCTTGTCGGCAGCGCTTAAAAAAGAGGCGCTTGACGCCGAGGGCTACGCCCGCATGATCGCTGTCACCACGCAACTGAACAAACCCGGCATTGAACTGGCGCGCATGGACGGCGTGCATGCACTGACCGACATCACCGGTTTCGGCTTGGCCGGTCATGGCCTTGAACTGGCGCGCGCGGCCAACCTGAAAATGCAAATTCAATTGGCACAGATTCCGCTGCTGCCCGGCGTGCTGGCGCTGGCTGAGCAGGGCATGGTCACCGGTGCCTCGGGTCGCAACTGGGAAGGTTATGGCCACGACATCGCCCTGCCTGCAGGCATCAGCGCGGCGCAGCAGTCCTTGCTGTCAGACCCGCAAACCAGTGGCGGCCTGCTGGTGTCTTGCGCGCCAGAAACGGTCGACCAAGTGCTGGCCTGCTTTCACAACCAGGGTTTTGCCGACGCCCGCGTCATTGGCCAGATGACGGCTGGCAGGGGCGTTGAGGTCCTGTAAGCCAGCTTCGGACTGTCGCCCTGTAAAATCCTGTCCGCACCAAAATGCATTCGGTGCGCCTCGCGCCGAATGTTGGCCCGCTTTTTCGCTCTCCTCTTGATCCATTTTTCTGGACACCCTATGCGCGCCTTACTCAAATTGTCCCAAGCCGTAGACTGGCTCAATGCCCAGGTTGGCAAGTACGTGATCTGGCTGATTTTTGCAGCTGCCGCCATCAGCACCGGCAACGCCATTGTGCGCAAGGCCTTTGACACCAGCTCCAACGCCTACTTGGAAGCGCAGTGGTATTTATTCGCCTGGTCCTTTCTGGCTGCGGCTGGCTACACCTTGTTGAACCGCGAGCATGTGCGCATCGACGTGCTGAACAGCCGTTTGTCCAAGCGCGCGCAAGTGTGGGTCGACATCATTGGTTTCGCCTTCTTCCTGACACCGCTGTGCATGGTCGTTCTGTATTTGGGGACGCCGCTGGCGATCCAGATGTACCAGACCGGTGAGACCTCCGGCAACTCGGGCGGCCTGATCCGCTGGCCTGTCTGGGCCGCCATGCCTGTCGGCTTTGCGCTGTTGATGCTGCAAGGCTGGTCGGAAATGATCAAGCGCATCGCCTTCCTGCAAGGTCAGGGCCCGGACCCGATGGGTCGCCTCGCAGACAAGACGGCCGAAGAAGACCTGGCTGAGGCCCTGCGCGCGCGCGCGGCTACCGACACCCCTGAAGCCAGCGCCACCCCCAACGCTGCTCAACAACGTTAAGCGGCCGGAACGACTCATCATGGAATTTCTTATCACCAATTTCGCCCCGATCATGTTCGTGGGTTTGATCCTTTTTCTGCTGCTGGGCTTCCCGGTGGCTTTCAGTCTGGGCGCCTGCGGACTGTTCTTCGGTTTGATCGGCATCGAGATGGGTATATTCCCCGCGTCCGTGATCGCTTGGTTGCCGCAACGCCTGATCGGCATCATGGCCAACGACACCTTGCTGGCCGTGCCCTTCTTCACCCTGATGGGTTTGATCCTGGAGCGCAGCGGCATGGCCGAAGACCTGCTGGACACCATCGGCCAAGTGTTCGGTCCGATGCGTGGTGGCCTGGCCATCGCGGTGATTTTGGTCGGTGCCCTGCTGGCAGCGACCACCGGCGTGGTCGCCGCCTCGGTCATTTCCATGGGCTTGATCTCTCTGCCCATCATGCTGCGCTACGGCTATGACCGACCGCTGACGGCCGGGGTGATTGCCGCGTCAGGCACCTTGGCGCAAATCATTCCGCCCTCACTGGTGCTGATCATCATGGCCGACCAGCTGGGCCGCAGTGTCGGTGACATGTACAAAGGCGCGTTCTTGCCAGGCTTCATGCTGATGGGCATGTATATTTTGTATGTGGTGGTGTTGGCTTTCTTCAAACCCGACCGAGTGCCAGCACTGCCACTGGAAGCGCGCACCTTCCGCGAACCCAACGGCAGCGGCGGATATGGCTCGCTGGTCGCGCTGACCGCGCTGTCCGCCACGGTGTCCGTCTACCTGGCTCAGAACATGGAGGCCGTGCACACCTGGCTTGAAGGCGAGGAAGTCACCTTCGTCGCCACCGACGAAAAAGTCGTGGTCGCCATGTGTGCCGGCGTGTTTCTGGCACTGCTCATCGCGCTGGTCAACAAGGGCGCCAAGCTGGGCCTGCTGTCGCGTTTGGCTGAACGCGTGACCTTTGTGCTGATCCCACCGCTGCTGCTGATCTTCTTGGTCTTGGGCACTATTTTCTTGGGCGTGGCCACACCCACCGAGGGCGGTGCCATGGGGGCCATGGGCGCGTTGATCATGGGCTGGGCGCGCGGACGGCTGGACATGAAACTGCTCAAACAGTCGCTGGCGTCCACCACCCGGCTGTCCAGTTTTGTGATGTTCATCCTGATCGGTGCCACGGTGTTCAGCCTAGTGTTCCAGGCTGCCGATGGACCGAAGTGGGTGGAGCACCTGCTGACCGACCTGCCTGGCGGCCAGATCGGTTTTCTGGTTCTGGTCAACGTCATGATCTTCTTTCTGGCCTTTTTCCTCGACTACTTTGAGCTGTCCTTCATCGTGGTGCCTCTGCTGGCACCCGTGGCCAACACACTGGGCATCGACCTGATCTGGTTCGGTGTGCTGCTGGCGGTGAACATGCAGACCTCGTTCATGCACCCGCCTTTCGGCTTCGCGTTGTTTTACCTGCGGTCAGTCGCCCCGGAAAAACCGTATCTCGACCGCGTCACCAAGAAAATCATGGAGCCGGTCACCACCCTGCAGATCTACAAGGGTGCCATTCCGTTCGTACTGATCCAAATCGCCATGGTCGGCCTGCTGATTGCCTTTCCACAGCTGGTCACCGGCAGCTTGGACAAGAAGGAGGTCTACAACATGGAGAACATCGGCCAACAGATGCGAGACACCCTGGCGGACACAGCGAACCCCTACGACACGACCCCAGACGCCAGCGCAAGCGACGCAGTCGGTAGCACCACGGTTGAGCCTGAGCCACCCAGTGCAGCGCCTGAAGACGACCCGATGAAGGCCATGCAGGAAGCGCTCAAGAGACAAAGCAAAAAATAGCCGCTGCACTTTTTGACAAGCTGATAAGCCACAAAAAAACCGCCTCAGTGAGGCGGTTTTTTTTGGCTGCCCGTCAAAGGCAGAACAGTTCAAACTCAGATCTTCGCCGTGCTCATGTACTGGTTGAACGGGTACTCAGAGAAGCGGTTCCAGAGGATCTGGTCGCGCTGGAAAGCGCGCATGTCCTGACTGATCTTCTTGAACTCAGGTGACTTGGCTTCGTGCTCGGCGAAGACTTCCATCGACGACTTGAAACCAGCGTCCATGACGGCCTTTGGAAAAGCCTTCAGCTGAGTCTTTTCAGCGACCAGCTTCTTCAAAGCGATCGGGTTCCAAGCATCGTACTTGGCAGTCATGTCGCGTGCAGCCACGACAGTCGCTGCGTCAAGGATCGCCTTGTTTTCGTCCGACAGCTTGGCGTAGGCCTTGTTGTTGATGAAGAATTCCAGGTCGGCGCCACCTTCCCACCAGCCAGGGTAGTAGTAAAACGGTGCCACTTTGTTGAAGCCCAACTTGGCATCGTCGTAAGGGCCGACAAACTCGGCAGCGTCCAGCGTGCCTTTTTCGAGGGCTTGGTACACATCACCACCGGGCATGTTCTGAGCCACCACGCCGAGCTTGGCCATGGCCTCACCGAACAAGCCGCCACCGAGGCGCATTTTCAGGCCCTTGAGGTCGGCCACGGTTTTGATTTCCTTGCGGTACCAGCCACCCATTTGCGTGCCGGTGTTGCCTGCAGTAGCGGTGCGAAAGTTGTACTGGGCAAAAAAGGCGTCGAGCAATTTGCGGCCATTGCCATACTGCTTCCAAGACTCATTCTGACGCGCTGTCAGGCCGAAAGGCACAGCGCAACTGAAAGCAAAAATCGGATTCTTGCCGGTGAAGTAATACGACGCAGTCTGCGCCATTTCGATCGTGTCAGCCTGCAGCGCATCCACCACACCAAAGGCGGGCATCAATTCGCCTGCCGGGTGAACTGAAATTTCAAACTTGCCGCCGGACAGGGCCTTGACGGTTTTCGAGAGCATTTCAGCACTGCCGAAAATAGTGTCAAGGGACTTCGGAAAACTGGAGGAGAGGCGCCAGCGGACCGCAGCTTGCGCGTGGACAGCGGGTGCCATGCCTGCGGCGAGGACGCCTGCAATACCGGCATTTTTAATAATTGAGCGACGATCCATGATGAGACTCTCCTGAAAGTTAATTTGAAAATGCCCTGAGACACAACAGGTTTAGCGGTCGGATTATTGCATTTTCTGAACCTCAACCCACCGGTTAATACCCCTAGACAGCCCGTAGAAAAACGGCCTTGAACTAAACGCTTTTTTCGATCACGGCATGGACGTCATGCGCATGAATCGACTCGTGGTTGACGACTTCAACGCGGTAACTGCCGATCCGTTCATCAGCGGCCACTGCGGTGGCAACATCGCGAATCAAGTCTTCGACAAATTTCGGGTTGGCGTAAGCATGCTCAGTCACCCATTTTTCGTCCGGACGTTTCAGCAAACCCCAGAGTTCGCTGGACGCGTTGTCTTCCGCAAAGCGCACCAATTCAGTCCATTCCAAGCCGCCCTGAGGCGCCAGCAACTCAACGCGCAAGGTGATATGCGAGCGCTGGTTGTGCGCCCCATCGTCAGAGACTTCTTTGGAGCACGGGCACAAAGACTTCACGGGCACCACGGCCTGCATGGTCAGGCGGGTGACGCCGCCTTGGCGCTCAGCGATCCAGCTGCCGTCGTATTCCATCAGGCTTTGCAAACCAGAGACAGGTGCAGCCTTGCGCACAAAAAATGGGAAGCTCACCTCAATGCGCCCGGCCTCTGCGTCCAGCAGGGCCAGCATGGCCTTGATTTCAGCGTCCAACGTATCTGCCGTCAGCACCACCCCGGACAGGTCCAGTGCTTCCAGCCAAGCGATCAGGCGCGACATGTGCGCCCCTTTTTGGTCGGCCGCCAAGGCCACATCGAGCGTCCAAGTACCGACCGTCTGCTGCACCTTGCCAGCGACCATCACGCGCAACGGGTAACGCAGTGACTTGATGCCGACACGCTGAATGGGCAACTCGCGCGCATCACGGCGGCCCTGTACATCGGGCATGGGGTTCAGATCAGGTGTCATGTTGAAAGCCATCGAATTCAAGCTACCGACTTCAAGGCGACTTTGGCGGCCCGACTTTGAACCAGCGTGGCAAAACGGGTCGTGATGGACGCTTCGATGCCGGCCGCGTCAAGCCCTTGCATGGCCAACAACACAGCCGGGTCGCCGTGCTCGGTGAATTCATCTTTCAGGCCGAGTTGCAACAACGGCTTGAGCACACCCGCCTGCTGCAAGGCTTCACTCACCGCACTGCCGGCACCGCCCATCAGGCAACCTTCTTCAACCGTGACCAGCGCTTCATGTGCGGCCGCGACCTCTAACAGCAGCGCCACATCCAGCGGCTTGACCCACCGCATGTTGACGACGGTGGCACCCAGCTTTTCAGCAGCGGCCAAGGCTGGGTGCAGCAGCGTCCCAAAAGCCAAGATAGCGATGCCCGAGCCCTGCCTGCGAATCTCCCCCCGGCCGAAAGGCAGCGATGCCAGACCAGCTTCAGTGGCCACGCCAGCACCCGCACCACGGGGATAGCGCACGGCCACCGGATGGTCTTGTTCAAAGGCCGTCGTCAGCAACTTGCGGCACTCGTTTTCATCGGCCGGGCAAGCAATGCTCATGTTGGGAATGCAGCGCAAGAAAGCAATGTCATACGCCCCAGCATGGGTGGCACCGTCAGCACCCACCAGACCCGCGCGGTCCAGCGCGAACACCACCGGCAGATTTTGCAAGGCGACGTCGTGAATCAACTGGTCGTAGCCACGCTGTAAAAACGTTGAGTAAATAGCGACGACAGGCTTGAGGCCTTCGCAGGCCATGCCGGCCGCAAAGGTGACTGCGTGTTGCTCAGCGATGCCGACGTCGTAATAGCGCTCCGGAAAGCGCTGGTGAAACTCCAACATGCCCGAGCCTTCGCGCATGGCCGGCGTGATGCCAACCAGTCGCTTGTCTTGCTCGGCCATGTCGCACAGCCAGCGGCCAAAGACCTGCGTGAAGGTCTGCTTGGCGGGGGCCGTGGCTTTTTGCAAACCGAGCGCCGGGTCAAACTTTCCGGGTCCGTGGTAGGCCACCGGATCGGCTTCGGCCAGCTTGTAGCCTTGGCCTTTTTTGGTTACCACGTGCAGGAACTGCGGGCCTTTGAGCTGCCGAATATTTTCCAAAGTGGGGATCAGTGAATCCAAATCATGTCCGTCAATCGGGCCGATGTAGTTGAAGCCAAAATTCTCAAACAGCGTGGCCGGCACGATCATGCCTTTGGCATGCGTCTCGAGGCGCTTGGCCAACTCAAACAAGGGCGGTGCACCTTTGAGCACTTGCTTGCCAACGTTCTTGGCAGCAGCGTAAAACTGGCCGCTCATGAGCTGCGCCAAGTAGCGGTTCAGCGCCCCCACGGGCGGGCTGATGCTCATGTCGTTGTCGTTCAGGATGACCAACAAATTGCAGTCGCAAACGCCTGCGTTGTTCAGCGCCTCAAAGGCCATGCCGGCGCTCATGGCACCGTCGCCAATGATCGCCACCGCATGGCGACTTTCGCCTTTTTGCTTGGCCGCCATAGCCATGCCGAGCGCAGCAGAAATCGAGGTCGACGAATGCGCCGTACCGAAGGTGTCGTACTCGCTTTCGCTGCGGCGCGGAAAGCCGGACAGGCCGTCCAGCTGGCGCAAGCTGTCCATGCGGTCACGTCGGCCCGTCAGGATCTTGTGCGGATAGGTCTGATGGCCCACGTCCCACACCAGTCGGTCGTCGGGCGTGTTGAAAACGTAGTGCAGTGCCACCGTGAGTTCGACAGTGCCGAGATTCGAACTCAAGTGGCCGCCGGTGCGCGCCACGCTGTCAAGCAAGTAGGCGCGCAGTTCATCGGCAACCCTTGGGAGCTGCGTGCGCTGCAGTCGCCGCAAGTCGGCTGGGCTGTTGATGGTTTCAAGCAATTGGTACATCTCTATAAATCCTGTGAGGGCCCTGTGATGGTCAGTGATGGCGGCTCAAAAACCGCGATTGACCAGCATGTCGGCCAGCGCCCGTAAGGCAGCCGTGTTGTTGAGCCCCCCCGCGCGCAGGCTGGCCTGCGATTGCGAAAGCAGCTCTTGCGCGTAATTTTGGGAGGCGCGCAAGCCCATCAATGAGACAAAAGTGGGCTTGTCATGTGCAGCGTCTTTGCCGGCGGTCTTGCCCAAGGTGCCCGAGTCGGCGACAACGTCCAGCACGTCATCGACCACCTGAAAGGCCAGACCAATGGACGCGCCGTAATCGCTCAAAGCCTGCTGCGCTGCAGCGGTCGGACGGCCGCAAGCAGCGCCCATCAAGACGCTGATTTGCAGCAAGGCACCCGTTTTAAGACGGTGCATGTCATGCAATTGGGCTGACGAAATCGGCTTACCGACACTCGCCAGATCAATCGCCTGACCACCGGCCATGCCGCGCGAACCTGCAGCTTGGGCCAGCATGCGGCACAACGCGGCCTGCGTGGCAGCACTGACTGACGCATCTTCTGGCGTCAGCAATTCAAAGGCCAGCGCCTGCAGCGCATCACCGGCCAGCAGCGCCTGGGCTTCGCCAAACTTGACATGCACCGTCGGCTTGCCGCGCCGCAGCACATCGTTGTCCATGCAGGGCATGTCGTCGTGCACCAGCGAATAAGCGTGGATCAATTCCACCGCGCAAGCTGCGCGCAGGGCCGCTTCAGGATGGCCACCGACCGCCTCGCAAGCTGCCAACACCAGCAGCGGTCGCAGACGCTTACCGCCGTCGAGCACGGCGTAGCGCATCGCGTCGCCCAAGCCAGCGGGCGCCGGACGCGTCTCCGGGCAGGCGACCCAGCGCGTCAAAGCGGATTCGACCGCATCGAGTTGCTGCGCCGTCCAAGCGGACAGATCGAAAGAGTGCTTCGTCAAAGAATTCAAAAGGGATTATTCCTGCGCCCAAGGCTTGAGCTCAGTGCCCTCCAGAACCTTGATCTGGTGTTCAACGGCTTCGAGTTTGTCACGACAGAATTTGAGCAACTGAGCGCCGCGCTGGTAACCCGTCAACAACTGATCCAACGGCATCTGCCCGCCTTCGAGTTGCATGACCAGTTTCTCTAGCTCTTCAAGCGCAGACTCGTAATTCACGGGCGCGATGGCAAGCGGCTCGGGTTGGGTCTCGTTGTTCACGGTAGAGGCAGTCGGTTTTTTCATAAAGTCAGGATTCTGAATTGGGCCTGATTTTAGGCGTTTGCCACTTGGCCGGAATCAGACCCCGCGGGAAAGGCGCCAGCCAAGGGTGAATAGGCTTGGCGAAAGGTGCGGTAGGTACAATCAAACACGCTTTTTTCGGGTCTATGGCCCGCCCTTCGCTCTTTTCACACACCCTTCAATGTCCCCAACGCGCATGCCTGATCTAAGCCTTCGTCTGCTGCAGGCTACCAGCCAGCTGCCTATCTCAAGCTATTTTGACCCAGGACTTTATGCGCGGGAGCAGCAAAAACTCTTTGCCAAAGGGCCGCGTTATCTGGGTCACGAGTTGGCTGTACCAAACTTGGGGGATTACTACACACTGCCGCATGAAGGTGAAGGCCGGGCGCTGGTGCGCAATGCCACGGGCATTGAATTGATTTCGAACGTTTGCCGGCATCGGCAGGCCACCATGCTGCAAGGTCGCGGCAACACGGGCAGCAACATTGTCTGCCCGCTGCACCGCTGGACCTACAACATCGCTGGCGAACTGGTGGGTGCACCGCATTTTGAAATTGACCCCTGCCTGAACTTGAACCGCTACAAAACCACCAGCTGGAATGGTCTGGTCTTTGAAGACAATGGCCGCGACATCGCGGCCGAAATGGCTGGCCTGAGCTCGATGGCCGACCTCGACTTCACCGGCTACCAACTTGACAAAGTGCACCTGCACGAGTGCAACTACAACTGGAAAACATTCATCGAGGTCTACCTGGAGGACTACCACGTCGGCCCCTTCCATCCCGGTCTGGGTGGCTTTGTCACCACCGATGATTTGCGCTGGGACCTAGACAAAAATTACTCGGTGCAAACGGTGGGTGTGTCGGACAAGCTCGGCAAGCCGGGCACGGACGTCTATAAAAAATGGCACGATGTAGTGCTGCAATACCGCGGCGGTGCCGCCCCCAAGTACGGCGCCATCTGGCTGACCTGCTACCCGCACGTGATGGTCGAGTGGTACCCGCATGCGCTGGTGGTCAGCACGCTTCACCCACAAGGGCCGGGCAAGACGTTGAACGTGGTCGAGTTTTTCTACCCTGAAGAAATCTGCGCTTTTGAGCGTGAATTCATTGAAGCCCAGCAGGCCGCCTACATGGAAACCTGCGTGGAAGACGACGAAATTGCGCTGCGCATGGATGCCGGCCGACTGGCCCTCATGCAACGCGGCGACAACGAATTTGGTCCCTACCAAAGCCCGATGGAAGACGGCATGCAGCACTTTCACGAGTGGTATCGTCGCGAGATGGGCGCTAGCAAAACGACGCAGATGATCTAAACGCAGCGAAAGAAATGCCCATGCACACCACCATGATCTCTGTTTCCGAATTGCAAGCCCTACTGAACAGCCAGCAGCGCTGCATGATTTTTGACTGCAGCTTTGAGCTGACACAACCCAGCGCTGGCGCACAGAAATTTGCCGAAGTCCACATACCTGGGGCGCTGTATGCGCACCTCGACAGCGCGCTGAGCGCGATGCACGGCGTGCCGGGACAGCACGGTGTCGTCACCGCCCACGGCCCCGATGAACCAGCCTCAGGCGGGCGCCACCCGCTGCCGAATCGGGAACGCTTCGCGACCTGGCTGTCGAGCGTCGGTTTTGCGAATGACATGCAAGCGGTGGTCTATGACCGCAACGGTGCGAATTACTGCGGTCGGATGTGGTGGATGCTGAAGTGGGCAGGACACGAAGCGGTGGCCGTGCTCGACGGTGGCCTGCAAGCTTGGCAAGCAGCCGGCGGCCCAGTGGCGTCAGGTGATGAGCCGGCCCACTTTCAGTCGACTTTTTTGCTGCGCGAACCGAAAGCTCGATTGGTCGACACGGCCACGGTAGAAAAACGCTTGGGTCGCCCCGAACAAACACTGATCGACGCACGGGCCACGCCGCGTTTCAAGGGCGAGGTTGAGCCCCTTGACCCTGTAGCCGGACACATTCCGGGCGCACTGAACCGCCCCTTCGCCCAGAACCTCGGACCCGATGGGAAGTTCAAATCAGCAGAGGAATTGCGAGCCGAATTTGCCGCCCTGCTGGGTCAGCGCGACCCGGCCACGGTGGTTCACCATTGCGGCAGCGGCGTCAGCGCCCTGCCCAACATGCTGGCGATGGAGGTCGCCGGACTCAGCGGTAGTGCTCTGTACGCCGGCAGCTGGAGCGAGTGGTGCAGCAATCCGACCCGGCCAGTTGCACGGGGCTGAGCGCACACCGCGGTAAGCTCTGCCGCATGTCGTCAGAGCCTATGTCTTTGCAGCCCTATCACTTGTATTTGCTCGAATGTGCAGACGGCACGCTCTACACCGGCGTGGCACTCGACGTGGTCGAGCGCTTCATCAAACATCTGCTGGGCCTAGGTGCGGCCTACACCCGTTCGCATCCGCCGCTCAGGGTGCTGGCATGCCGTTGCTACAAAAGCAAAGGCGACGCGCTACGCGCAGAGTACGCGCTGAAACAACTGCCGAGGCAGCACAAGTTGGGATTTTTTAATGAGGATGAGCGGCTGGCAGATGCCACCCTGCCAGTCGTCGGCCGCCGAGGCTAATGACTGCTGTGCGTTAGGCTACTGGCCAGCGTCACCATCCCCATGCCAACCGCCAGCCAGATGATCTGTGCCGCGGTCTCTCGGGCTGACAGCTTTTTTTGCAATTGCGGGATCAGATCGGCCAACGCGACGTACAAAAAACTGCTGGATGCGACAGCTAGAAAGTAAGGTAAATAAGCCTCTAGCTGAGCCACCAAAAAGTAGCCCACGACGCCACCCATGGCGGTCAACGCCCCGGCAAGCGAGACCTTCAAAAAGGCCATCCGGCGGTTGTCGCTGGCCTGCCGGAGCACGGCCAAGTCGCCCATGTGGTGCGGCACTTCGTGCATCAGCACGGCCAGCGCCGCCACCACGCCGAGTCGCATGTCGGCCACAAAAGCCGAAGCAATCAACACGCCGTCACCAAAGCAATGCACGCTGTCGCCGGTCAGGATGGCCCAACTCCCACCACTTCGGTGCTGATGACCAGCATGATCCGCGTGACCGCCGTGGTCGTGATGGTGCGCATGATGATGTTCATGGCCGTGGTGCCAAAGCTCGGCCTTGTCGAGCAAAAAGAAAAAGATCAGGCCGGCCAGCAGCGTTGGAAAGAGTCTATCGGGGCCGACCTGGCTTTCAAAAGCTTCCGGCAATAAGTGCATGAAGGCAGTGGCCAGCAGCGCGCCTGCAGCCAAGCTGAGCATGTGCTGGGTGTAGCGCGCCAAAATACCAAAGCCCAGCAAAGCGGCCAGCCAGACACTGCCCACACCCGCCATCAGTGTGGCAGCAAGGATTGCCAACAAAGTCATAAACGCCAGTTCCCAAGAGCCGCTAGGCCCTCATTCAATCTTGAAGAGCCCGGCAACCCACAATGGCCGACCGAGCGATGGGTGCCTATTATCCAGCGTCTGCGCAGGCCCTCTAGGCGACACCGTGGGACTTGAACCAAGCCAAGGTTCGCTTGAAGCCGTCCTGAGCTGCCTCGGCCCGGTAGGTCGGGCGGTAATCCGCGTGAAAAGCGTGCGGTGCGTCTGGGTAGACCACGAACTCGCAAGCCTTGGCAGCCGCATTGCCGGCATTGCCTGCAGCGGCCAGTGCGGTCTTCATTTGATTGACAGTGTCGAGCGGAATACCGCTGTCTTGCCCGCCATACAAACCGAGCACCGGCGCCTTTTGTGTCGCCGCCAGTTCCAGCGGATGCTTGGGGTTGAGCGCGGATGACGTGCCCACCAAGCGGCCATACCAGGCGGCACCGGCCTTGACCTTGTTGCTTTGCTGCGCGTAGAGCCAGGTGATGCGGCCACCCCAGCAAAAACCAGTGATGGCCACTTTGTCGGCGTTTCCGCCGTGCTGAGCGGCCCAGTTCACCGCGCCATCTAGGTCGGCCATGACTTGTGCGTCCGGTGTTTTAGAGACCACCTCGGCCTGCAGCTTGGCCATCTCGCTGTAAGCGCCGGGGTCACCCTGGCGTGCAAACAATTCGGGCGCTATAGCCAAGTAGCCGGCGCGGGCAAAGCGGCGGGCGGTGTCAGCGATGTATTCGTGCACGCCAAAAATCTCGTGGATCACCAGCACCACCGGCAGGTTGGTTTTGCCGGCGGGCGCCGCAAAGAAAGCCGGCACCTTGAAGCCGTTGACTTCATACATGGTCTCGCCCGTGGTCAAACCTTCGGAGGAGGTTTTGATGGCTGTCTGCGCCATCAGCGGCATCGCGGCAGCCGCATAGCCCACGCCCAAAGCGGCTTTCAGTGCCGTGCGGCGGCTGGCACCGGCTTCGGTCGACTGCCCAGGCAGCAGCGCGTCAAAATCATTTCTTTGGTCTTGGTTCAGCATGAGGAGATCCTTGAAGTCATCAAAAGGGATGGCGGGATGGCCAAAGTCAGCTTGGCAGTTTAGCCAGTCACAGACTGACTGACCAGTCACAAAGCGTTACGGTCGGGCGCCATCGAAGGTCATTCAATGTGCCTGCTCCCAATTCGGTCCAAAGCCGATCTCTGCCAACAGCGGCGCTTTGAGTTGGGCCACACCGGCCATGAGTCGCGGTACCTCGGTGCGGACCCATTCTTGCTCAGCCAGCGGCACTTCGAACACCAGTTCGTCATGCACCTGCATGATCATTTTGGTGCCGAGCCCTTCAGCGTCCAGCACCTGCTGCACCTTGACCATGCTGAGTTTGATGAGGTCGGCCGCTGTGCCCTGCATGGGTGCATTGATGGCGGCACGCTCGGCACCGCTGCGGCGCGGTCCGTTGGGCGAATTGATCTCCGGCAAATACAGCCGTCGGCCAAACACGGTCTCGACATAACCCTTGCTTTTGGCTGACAGGCGGGTCTCGTCCATGTAGGTTTTCACGCCCGGGTAACGCTGGAAATACTTGTCAATGTAGGCCGCTGCGGCCTTGGTTTCAATGCCCAGATTGCGGGCCAGACCGTAACTGCTCATGCCGTAAATCAGGCCAAAATTAATGACCTTGGCATACCGCCGCTGTTCGCTGCTGACCTGCTCCACCGTCACGCCAAATACTTCGGCGGCGGTGGCGCGGTGCACGTCCAGACCGTCATTGAAGGCGCGCAACAAAGCCTCGTCTTCGCTGATGTGCGCCATGATGCGCAGTTCAATTTGCGAGTAGTCAGCGCTGGCAATCACGAAGCCCGGCGCGGCCACAAAAGCTTCGCGCACGCGCCGGCCTTCTGCCGTTTTAACCGGGATGTTTTGCAAGTTGGGATCAGTACTCGACAAGCGGCCGGTGACCGCCACGGCCTGCGCGTAGTGCGTGTGCACACGGCCCGTGCGCGGGTGCGCCAACTGCGCCAACTTGTCGGTGTAGGTGCCTTTGAGTTTGGACAGGCCGCGGTGCTCCAGAATCTTCGCAGGCAGCGGGTAGTCTTCTGCGAGTTTTTCCAGTACTTCTTCGTCCGTACTCGGGGCGCCAGTGGCGGTTTTTTTGACCACAGGAAGCCCGAGCTTGGTGAAGAAAATCTCACCAATTTGTTTCGGTGAGCTGAGGTTGAAAGGCTGCCCAGCCAGCGCATGCGCCTCGGTCTCGAGCTGCAAAATACGCGCGCCCAATTCGCTGCTTTGCTTGGCCAGCATCGGACCGTCAATCAACACCCCATTGCGCTCAATGCGGTACAGGCCTTCGCTGCTCTGGATTTCAAGCTCATAGATAAAGCGCAGTTTGTCGTTCGCTTGTAACTGGGGCCACAACACGCGGTGCACGTCGAAGGTCTGGTCAGAATCCTCGCAAGAGTATTCAGACGCCTTGACGATCTCGACCTGGTTGAACTTGATCTGGCTGGCACCTTTGCCGCAGAGGTCTTCGTAATTGATCCCGCTGCGGCCCACATGGCGTTCGGCCAGACTCGCCAGCCCGTGAGGCTTGTGCACTTCCAGCACATAGCTTTGCAGCATGGTGTCGTGCTGGTAACCCTGCACTTCAATGCCGTGGTTGGCGAACACATGGCGGTCGTATTTGATGTTCTGGCCCAGCTTGGCGTGGGCCGGATTTTCAAGCCAGGGCTTCAGACGCGCTAGCACCTCGCCCAGCGGCAACTGTTCGGGCACGCCCGGGTCGCCCGCGTAGTCGTGCGCCAATGGAATGTAGGCAGCCGCGCCGGGTGTCACGCTGAAACTCAGGCCGACGATTTGCGCCTGCATCTCGTCGAGCGAATTGGTTTCGGTGTCAACGGCCACCAGCTCGGCGCTTTCAATCGTCGCCAGCAAAGCGTCAAACGCCGGCCAGCTCAAGATCGTGTCGTAGTGCAGGTTCGTCACACGCTCAGCCAGCGGGACTTGCAAAAAGGCTGGCTCGTCAAACAGGCCGGGGGCGCCACTTGGCGGCTTGGCCTTGGCCGCGTTATGCCGACCTTCTGAACCACCCACCATTTCTGGCGGCGTGTTCTGGCTGTCAATGCTTTTGACCAAGCCCTTGAAGCCGAAGCGTTTGTAAAAGTCTTGCAGAGGTTCCGTCTGCTGCGGACCCATGGGGATAGCGTCGAGCGCTGGCAATCCATCGATGTAGGCGGCTAGGTCGCAGTCCGTTTTGATGGTCAACAACTCACGACCCCGTGGCAACCAGTCCAGCGACTGGCGCAGGTTCTCGCCAACCACGCCCTTGATGTCGCCAGCATGCGCCACCAGCGCATCCAGTGAGCCGTATTCAAGCAGCCACTTCACGGCGGTTTTGGGGCCGACCTTGGGGACACCCGGCACGTTGTCGACGGTGTCGCCGACCAAGGTTTGGTAGTCGATCATGAGTCGCGGCGGCACGCCAAACTCAGACTCAACCCCCGCTAGGTCGCGGCGCCGGTCGTTCATGGTGTCGATCACCGTCACGTGTTCGTCGACCAACTGGCTCAGGTCTTTGTCGCCGCTGGAGATGATGACCTCAATGCCCTGCTTCGAGGCCATGCAGGCCAGCGTGCCGATCACGTCATCGGCCTCAACGCCGGGCACATTCAGCACCTTCCAGCCCATCAGCGCGACCAGCTCGTGAATTGCCTCGACTTGGCTGCGCAGGTCATCGGGCATGGGGGAACGCTGGGCCTTGTACTCGGGGTACAGCGCATCGCGAAAAGTCGGGCCTTTGGCATCGAAAACGCAGGCGGCGTAATCGGCCCGCACATCTTTGCGCAGCTTTTGCATCATATTGATCATGCCGCGTATCGCACCCGTCGCCGGGCTGGTCGGGTCGCCCGCCACCACGCGTAAATCAGGCATGGCGTGAAAGGCGCGGTACAGGTAGCTGGAGCCATCGACCAGCAGCAAGGTTTTTTTGTCAGTACTCATGCGGGCCAATTGTCCGGTAAATTTGACCGGCCCTGCCGCCTACAATGCGGCATGAAACACCGTACCCGCTCCTTCTGGCTGCCCGCCTTGGTGGTTTTTTGCGCGACCACGGCCAGCGCCCAGGCACCTTCGCCGGCTCCTGCGACCGCCCCCGCCAACAACACGCTCGCGGCGCAGGCAAAAGCAGAGACAGTCAAACCAGCCGGGCGTCCAGACCGGAACATCGAGCGTATCCACACCCAAGACGCTGGTGCCAGCATTGACGAGCTTCGCGTCGGCGGTGAAACCCAGAGCATCACGGTTCAACCCGCCGCCAACGTGCCCGCCTACGAAATCAAGCCAGCAGATAAGTCACGCAGCAGCACCGAAACGGGCACCACCGGGTCGCGCTTCTGGAATATCCTGAAGTTTTAAGCGCCGCACTCACCACAGCGCTCGCTTTCTTTTTTTCTTCCTTCCCCCAGCTTTTCAGGTTCCAGTATGGCTGTCTTCACCGAGGTCTCGTATGACGAGGCTGCTTCATTTTTACAAGCGCTTGGCCTCGGCGAACTGCAGTCCATCAAGGGTTGCGCGGGTGGCATTGAAAACACCAATTATTTTGTTGACACAGACCAGGGCGACTTCGTCCTGACACTGTTTGAACGGCTGACTTTCGAACAGCTGCCTTTTTACCTGCATCTGATGAAGCACCTGGCCGAGCGCGGCATTCCGGTCCCCGACCCCAAGACCGCCCCGGCGGCGGCCGTCGCCGCCTTGGTGCCAGGAAAGTCGAGAAAAAATGCGCTTGCTGCCGCAGTCCAGCCAGCCGTGCTGACGGATGTCCGGCCTGGTGACATCTTGCACAGCCTCAAAGGCAAACCCGCCGCGGTCGTGAACAAACTGCTCGGCAGCAGCGAACTGAACCCTACGTCTATGCACTGCGCAGCTGTCGGCGACATGCTGGCGCGCATGCATCTGGCCGGTCGTGACTTCGACATGCAGCAGCCCAATCTACGCGGCCTAGCTTGGTGGAACGAGACCGTGCCGGTGGTGCTGCCGCACCTCACGCCTGAGCAGCGCACACTGATTTTGAGTGAGCTGGCTTTTCAAAATCATGTGGGTGCATCGTCCGCTTACCTGTCGCTGCCGCGTGGCCCGATTCATGCGGATCTGTTTCGCGACAATGTCATGTTTGCCGACAACAACTCAGGCGGCCACAGCAGCCAACTCACCGGATTTTTCGACTTTTACTTTGCCGGCTGCGACACCTTTTTGTTTGACCTCAGCGTCTGCCTGAACGACTGGTGCATTGACCTCGCCACCGGTGAGAATGACCCAGAACGGGCCGATGCCTTTGTCAGCGCTTATCAATCGGTGCGGCCCCTGACAGCCAATGAGCGACATCTGTTACCCGCCATGCTGCGCGCTGGGGCGCTGCGCTTTTGGACCTCGCGTTTGTGGGACTTTCATTTGCCGCGAGACGCCGCAGTGCTCAAAGCGCATGATCCAGAACACTTTGAACGCGTGTTGCGTCAGTGCATTTTGAAGCCCTACACCTTGCAGACTTGAACCCGACTTTACCCATCTCCACCAGACACTGATCACATGAAACTCAACATTGTTCCTGCACGCACCGGGGCCGCCTGGGTCAAGCTGGGTATCCGGACTTTCTTCAAGCAACCGCTGGCCATGTCGGGCTTGTTCTTCATGTTCATGGCCTTGCTGTCAGTCGCCTCGCTGCTGCCCTTTGTCGGCAGCGCGCTGGCACTGGCGCTGTTGCCAGCGGCCACGCTGGGCCTGATGGCCGCCACCAAAGAAGCCACCCGCGGCAAATTCCCCATGCCGTCGATTTTGATCAGCGCTTTTCGGGCCGGCCAGCAACGCAAGCAAGCCATGATGGTGCTGGGCGCGCTCTACGCTGTTGGTTTTTTAGGGCTGATGGGCGTGACCGCTTTGATCGACGGCGGGCAGTTTGCCAAGCTTTATCTGGTCGGCGGCAAGATCACCGAGGACATGGTTCTAGCGGGGGACTTTCAAACCGCCATGTGGGCCGCACTGCTGCTGTACTTGCCGCTGTCACTGCTGTTTTGGCACGCCCCGGCACTGGTTCATTGGCATGGCGTGTCGCCCGGGAAAAGTCTGTTCTTCAGTTTCATGGCCTGCTACAAAAACTTCGGTGCGTTGACGGTTTTCGGCCTGCTATGGATCGGCCTGTTCATGGCGATGGGGCTGGTCGTCACGCTGATCGCCGCGCTGTTGGGCAACCCGGGCTTTGCGGCCATCGCCATGTTCCCGGCGGCGATGCTGATGGTGTCGATGTTCTTCACCTCGCTTTACTTCACGTTTGAAGGCAGTTTTGTCGCGGACTCTGACCCCTCCGGTGAGCCCGTTCATACCGTCGATATCAACGCTTGAACTGCCCTTTACTTTTCACCCCCTCAGGAGAATCCCATGCGCGCTGACAGCATTTTGCAAACCATTGGCAACACGCCTCATGTTCGAATCAACCGCTTGTTTGGCCCGCAGGCGCAGGTCTGGATCAAGTCAGAGCGCAGCAACCCGGGTGGCTCGATCAAGGACCGCATTGCGCTGGCCATGGTCGAGGCGGCTGAAAAAAGCGGCCAACTGAAACCCGGTGCCACCATCATCGAGCCGACCTCTGGCAACACCGGTGTCGGCTTGGCCATGGTGGCGGCCGTCAAGGGCTACAAATTGATTCTGGTCATGCCTGACAGCATGTCGGTTGAGCGCCGCCGTTTGATGTTGGCCTACGGTGCCAGCTTTGACCTCACGCCGCGTGAAAAAGGCATGAAGGGCGCCATCGCCCGTGCCCAAGAACTGGCAGCGGCTACGCCCAACGCCTGGGTGCCGCAGCAGTTCGACAACCCCGCCAATATCGAGGTGCATGCGCGCACCACAGCGATTGAAATTTTGGCTGACTTCCCGGACGGTTTAGACGCCATCATCACCGGCGTTGGCACGGGTGGCCACCTCAGCGGCGTGGCGCAAGTGCTGAAAGCCAAATGGCCACAACTCAAGGTGTTTGCGGTGGAACCTAGCCAAAGTCCGGTTATCAGCGGCGGCGCACCCTCACCACACCCGATTCAAGGCATCGGTGCCGGCTTTATCCCGAAAAACCTGCTGGTCGATTTGCTCGACGGTGTGATTCAGGTGGACGCTGAACCGGCCCGTGAGATGGCCCGCCGCTGTGCCCGCGAAGAAGGCATGTTGGTCGGTATTTCTAGCGGCGCCACCCTGGCGGCCATCGCCCAAAAACTGCCAGAGTTGCCCGCCGGTGCCAAAGTGCTGGGCTTTAACTACGACACCGGTGAGCGTTACTTTTCGGTCGAAGGCTTCCTCCCCACCGAGTGACCTCTGTGCTTTGAGTCTCTGCTTCAGCTGACGATGGTCAGCTTGGCAACGCTCAATGCCAGCCACTTCACGCCATGACGCGTGAAGTTGATCTGGGCTCTGGCATCGTCGCCAACGCCCTCGAGCATCAACACCTTGCCTTCACCAAACTTGGCGTGAAAGACTTCCGTGCCGGCTTTGAGGCCGTGCGCCGGCGCTTCGCGCTGGGCCGGCACCGATGGATTAGCAAAGCGTTCTACAGGACTGCCGGTGCGTGAGGCATAGACCTTGGCAGCCCAGTCACCGCGCGAACCGGAGGCGCTAGAACCGCCGCCCGAACCACCGAAACCAGAACCAAAGCCTTGGTTTTTTGGCGTGATCCATTTCAATGCGGCCTCGGGCAGTTCGTCAAAAAAGCGGCTTTTCAGGTGGTAGCGGGTTTGCCCGTGCAACATGCGCGTTTGTGAATGGCTCAAGTACAGCCGTTGACGTGCCCGGGTGATGGCGACGTACATCAGCCGGCGTTCTTCTTCCACGCCGTCACGGTCGCTCATGGCGTTTTCGTGCGGGAACAAACCTTCTTCGATGCCGGTGATGAAGACACAGTCGAACTCCAGCCCCTTGGAGGCGTGCACCGTCATGAGCTGCACCGCGTCTTGGCCGGCTTGCGCTTGGTTGTCGCCCGACTCCAGCGCGGCGTGGGTCAAAAAAGCCACCAGTGGCGACAGCGTTTCACCGGTTTCAGCATCAGGCGCCGGGAACTCCAAAGGCTCGTCGAGCAGCGCGGCATTCACATCCAGCCCTTGGCTGGCGGGTGACTGGCCCACCGGGTAACCATGCTCGTCAATCGGCAAAGCCACGGCGTCGCGACCAAAGCCTTCCATGCTGACGAAGGACTCGGCAGCGTTGATCAGTTCACCCAAATTCTCCAGCCGGTCCTGGCCTTCTTTTTCGAGCCGGTAATGTTCTTGCAGACCGCTGTGCTGCAGCACCAATTCGATGATTTCGCGCAGCGTGCAGCCGCTGGTCTGCTCGCGCAATACATCGATCTTGGCGACAAAAGCACCCAGATTGGCACCGGCTTTGCCGGTCACGGCACTCACCGCGTCGTTCATGGAGCAACCCGATGCGCGGGCGATGTCTTGCAGTTGCTCAATGCTGCGCGCGCCAATGCCGCGCGGTGGGAAATTAACGATGCGCAAAAAACTGGTGTCGTCGTTCGGGTTCTCTAATAAGCGCAGGTACGCCAATGCGTGCTTGATCTCGGCCCGTTCAAAAAAGCGCAGGCCGCCATACACGCGGTAAGGCATACCGGCGTTGAACAGCGCGGTTTCCATCACCCGACTTTGGGCATTGCTGCGGTACAAGAGTGCGATTTCTTTGCGCGCAGTGCCGTCACGCACCAGCTGCTTGACCTCGTCCACAAACCACTGCGCTTCGGCGAAGTCGCTGGTCGCTTCATACACGCGCACGGGTTCGCCGGGGCCGGCTTCGGTGCGCAGGTTTTTGCCTAGACGCTTGCTGTTGTGGCTGATGAGGTGGTTCGCCGAATCCAAAATGTTGCCGAAGCTGCGGTAGTTGCGCTCCAGCTTGATTTGATGCTGGACATGAAATTCGCGCACGAAGTCAGCCATGTTGCCGACGCGTGCGCCCCGGAAGGCGTAAATGCTTTGGTCGTCGTCGCCCACCGCCACCACCGAACCACCGGGCATCGCGTCCGCGCCTGCAGGGGCATCGTCCCCCTGCCCGGCCAGCATCTTGATCCAAGCGTATTGCAGCTTGTTGGTGTCCTGAAACTCGTCGATCAGGATGTGGCGAAAACGCCGCTGGTAGTGTTCCCGCACAGCCGGGTTGCCCTGAAGCAACTCGTAACTGCGCAGCATCAGTTCGCCAAAATCGACCACGCCTTCGCGCTGACATTGCTCTTCGTACAGCGCGTAAATCTCGGCCTTTTTTCGACTTTCTTCGTCGCGCACGGGCACGTCTTTGGCGCGCTGACCGTCTTCCTTGCAGGCGGCAATGAACCAGGCCAGTTGCTTGGGGGGAAAGCGCTCGTCATCGACATTGAATTGTTTGCACAAGCGCTTGATGGCCGAGAGTTGGTCTTGGGTGTCCAGAATCTGAAAGCTCTGCGGCAGATTCGCCATCTTGTAGTGCGCCCGCAAAAAACGGTTGCAAAGGCCGTGGAAAGTACCGATCCACATGCCGCGCACATTGAGCGGCATCATGTCAGAGAGGCGCGCCATCATTTCTTTGGCGGCTTTGTTGGTGAAGGTCACCGCCAAAATGCCGCCAGGCGAGACCTGACCGGTTTGCAGCAGCCAAGCGATGCGGGTGGTCAGCACCCGCGTCTTGCCGGAACCCGCACCGGCGAGGATGAGCGCATGCGTGTTGGGCAGCGTCACCGCAGCCAATTGCTCAGGATTTAGATTGTGGAGAAGGGGGGAGCTGGAGGCGGCATCTGCAAACATCCACCCATTGTAGAAAGGCCTGCGGGCATTCGCAGCGACATATAGCGCTTATATGCAGGACAGCTAAGCGGCCCGGCCGCGACGGCCTTAGAATCGGTCACCGGGCCCAAGTCATTGCGCCCGGTTTTGTGTTTCTGGCGCAGTCTTTCTGCCTGCCAGCCGACATCAGCCGGTGCAACCCAAGCGCCCATCAATGTGAACAACAGACTGATGGAGAGCTTGGACCATGGAAATTTTTGACTACGACAACATCCTGCTGCTGCCGCGCAAATGCCGCGTCGAGAGCCGTTCCGAATGCGACGCCAGCGTGACGCTGGGCGGCCGTAGTTTTCGCCTCCCGGTGGTGCCCGCCAACATGAAAACCTTGGTGGACGAATCCATCTGCACGTGGATGGCTGACCACGGCTACTTTTACGTCATGCACCGCTTTGACCTCGACAACGTGGAGTTCGTCAAACGCATGAAGGCCCGCGGCAGTTACGCCTCCATCTCACTCGGCGTCAAACCGCCAGACTACACCACGGTCGACCAGTTGGTCATCCTCGGCCTGGTGCCCGAGTACATCACCATCGACATCGCCCACGGCCATGCCGACAGCGTGAAAAACATGATCGCGTATCTGAAGGAAAAACTGCCGGCATCTTTTGTGATTGCCGGCAACGTGGCCACACCGGAAGCCATCATTGACTTAGAGAACTGGGGCGCTGACGCCACCAAGGTCGGCATCGGCCCTGGCAAGGTCTGCATCACGAAAACGAAAACGGGTTTTGGCACGGGCGGTTGGCAGCTGTCGGCGCTGAAGTGGTGTGCCCGTGTGGCCACCAAACCGATCATTGCGGACGGCGGTATCCGCGAGCACGGCGACATTGCCAAGTCGATCCGCTTTGGCGCGACGATGGTGATGATCGGCTCGATGCTGGCCGGCCACGAAGAAAGCCCCGGCCTGACCGTCGTGGAAGACGGCAAGCGCTTCAAAGAGTACTACGGCAGCGCGTCCGACTTCAACAAGGGCGAGTACAAGCACGTTGAAGGCAAGCGCATCCTGGAGCCGATCAAGGGCACCTTGGCCAGCACATTGATCGAGATGGAACAAGACGTGCAAAGCTCCATCAGCTACTCAGGCGGCACCAAATTGATGGATATCCGCAAGGTCAACTACGTGACGCTGGGCGGCGACAACGCGGGCGAACAT
>CANCLK010000006.1 GCA_947378785.1 Comamonadaceae bacterium | reverse complement strand
CCTTTCCATCCAGGTGGCGCAGCCCGCGCCGGCATGATGTCAGCGCTGCTGGCCAGCAAAGGTTTCACCGCCAGCCCGAAAGCCTTAGAAGCACCCCGCGGCATGATGCAAACTGTGTCGACCAAGAACGACTGGAGCGAGATCACCAGCGAGCTCGGTGAGCGCTTCGAAATCGCCTTCAACTCCTTCAAGCCCTTTGCTTGCGGCATCGTGATTCACCCGAGCATCGACGCTTGCGCACAGCTGCGCGCACAAGGCGTCACGCCCGACCAAGTGCAAAGCATCGAACTCAAAGTGCATTCACTGGTGCTGGAGCTGACCGGCAAAAAAGAACCTGCTGACGGCCTGCAAGCCAAGTTCAGCGTTTACCACGGCTGCGCCGCCGGCCTGACTTTTGGCTACGCTGCCGAAGACGAGTTTTCCGACGAAATCGTCAACCGCTCCGACATGGTGGCGCTGCGCCGCAAGGTCATCGCCACGGTCGATGATTCGATTGACGAAGCGAGCGCCGACGTCACAGCCGTGTTGAACGACGGCCGCCGCGTGCATGTGTTTGTAGAGCACGCCATTGGCTCGCTGCAAAACCCCATGACCGACAGTCTTCTGGAAGCCAAGTTCCACGGACTGTCAGACCCAATATTGGGTGCTGACAAAACGACCGCTTTGCTGAAAGCCAGCTGGGCCATCGGACAAGCCGTCAATGTATCGGGCTTGATCAAGCTAGCAACGACCCAAAAATGAGCGTGAGCACATCACACGGCGGCTTGCCGCACATTGTGGTGGTCGGCGACAGCGAGCAGGCGCTGCGCAGGCTCGGCCATTGGCAAACCATTGAAGGCCAAGCGCAAGTCAGCATGCACGCTGGGCCGTTGAACGGCACCGCCTTGGTCGAGGCTTTGAAAGACGCCGATGCCGTGGTGCTGCTGCGCGACCGCACGCCGTTTGACGCGGCGCTGCTGGCGCAGTTGCCCCATCTGCGTTACGTCATCTTCACCGGCTCGCGCAACAGCACCATCGACCTCGTCGCCTTGGCTGCCCGTGGTATTCCGGTGAGTTGCACCGAATGGGGGCCGTCCAAAGACAGCACCTGCGAGATGACTTGGGCGCTAATTTTGGGCGCAGCCCGCCAGCTCGAGCAGCAAACTACTCTTCTACGCCACGGTCAATGGCGAGCGGGCACCCCCGAGCCTTTGGCACGCGTGCTGCACGGCCAAACCCTTGGTCTGATCGGGCTAGGTGAAATCGGTGGTCGCGTCGCCAAAGTAGGTAAAGCGCTTGGGATGGACGTCATCACTTGGAGCCCACGCATGACACTCGAGCGGGCTGCCGCGCATGGTGTCACGGCGGTCTCGCTGGAAGACTTGCTCACCCGCTCAGATGTGGTCAGTTTGCATCTGGTGGTATTACCGGCCACGCGCCACTTACTGAACGCCGAACGGCTGGCGCTGATGCGGCCAGACAGTCTGCTTGTCAACACCTCACGCTCGGCCCTGATTGACAGCGAGGCCTTGGTCAAAGCGCTGGCAAAAGGCCGTCCGGGATTTGCGGCGTTGGACGTCTTTGACATTGAGCCCCTGCCCCTGAATGACCCACTGCGCAATCTCCACAATGTGCTGCTGACGCCGCACCTCGGCTTTGTCGCTGAGCCGGTGTTTCAACGTTTTGCGGACGGTGTCACCGAGTGCCTAGAAGCCTGGCTGGCCAACAAACCCCTGGTGCGTGTGCTGACGGCGTGACAAACTGGGGGGCTTAAAGAGCGGATGGGTTGGCACCCATCCGGTCAAACTTCTTGAAGTACTGTCGCGCCAAAGCGAGCAACTGGGGGTCAGTCGGATGGTCGCTGGCGACACTGTCAATGATGACTTTCCCAACCGCAGGCTGATGCGGCATGCACCATTCTCGAAACTGGTCACGGGCCCTCCCTGGGCCAGTCAGTAAGACCTCATGCACGCCTTGCAAGGCGTTCGCTACATCTATGAATAAGCCGGAGAGGTCGGTCGCCTTGCCTTGGTGCTTATGGTGGCTACGTGACTTGATGTGTTGGGCCTCAACGTGCTCTCTGTCAAACATCAGCACATGTGCTTCTTGCTGGTCAATCCAAACGACGGCGTGAAAAGTTGTCATTAATTTTTCCTCAGATGTGGGTGTGTTCAATTTTTTCTTGGCACGACATGCAACGCTGTACTTCCGGTTTTGCCTTGAGTCGCGCCTCAGGAATGACCGAAGCGCAGTCAATGCAGACACCGTAAGTGCCGGCGTCCAATCGCAGCAACGCCAATTCAAATTCAGCGAGTTCGGCCGTCTCGCGCTCATTGATAGCAAACTCCAAGTCACGCTGCGTTGTAACTTGCGCGTGCGAGTCTTCCGGATTCATAAAGTGATCCGCGGCCACATCGGCACGGCCTCGACGGCCATCTCGCTGATCTGCAATCTGTGCCAGCAAAGCTGAGCGCAACGCCAGCAACTGCCGACGGTAAGCCTGAACGTCATGTTTGAAAATCATAAGCAGCCCTTCCTATCGAATAATTTGCATCCTAGGCTGTGCGCTGGCCGCTGATTAGATCTACATCAATAAAAAGCACACTTTCTACGATGTGACCCGACTTCCGGCGTGTTGGCTCAAGCTCTTCCACCGTGTCTTATTCGTTCAGAAGGTGATAAACATCAAACACTTCTGGTTTTTTTACTCGAAACTATCGAAAAGCACTGACAAGCGTAAGCAGGGCTAGAAACCTCATGATGATGGCGTGAACCTCTTAGGGTCATACCCGTTCATGCTTAGCACTCTGCCGCAGGGAGTGCTAACATTTATCTTTGACGAAAGGAGTCTCTGATGACACTCGCAACAGGTCAAACTGACAACAAAACGAACGCCATGGCGCTGACCACGCCTTGGGCCAGCGCTTCCAGCCTGCTGCCCCCGCTCGGCAATTTGGATGCTTATATTTCGGCGGTCAACCGCCTGCCCATGCTCACCTTGGCGGAGGAGCAGGAATTTGGCCGCAAGCTCAAAGAAGAGAACGACCTTGAGTCTGCCAGTAAGTTAGTGCTCTCTCACTTACGCCTTGTGGTGTCGGTGTCGCGCAAATACTTGGGCTACGGCCTACCCCACGGCGACCTGATCCAAGAAGGCAACATTGGGCTGATGAAGGCGGTCAAGCGCTTTGATCCGGATCAAAATGTCCGGCTGGTGAGTTACGCCCTGCACTGGATCAGAGCCGAGATTCATGAATACATTTTGAAGAACTGGCGCATGGTCAAGATGGCCACGACCAAAGCGCAGCGCAAGCTGTTCTTCAATTTGCGCTCGATGAAACAAGGATTCAAGGACGATGCCAATGTGGCAACGCACCGCGACACGTTGACAGCAGCACAGATTGATTCGATGGCCAAAACGCTGAACGTCAAGCGCGAGGAAGTCATTGAGATGGAGCAGCGTATGTCTGGCGGCGACACGCTGTTAGACCCTAGCCCTAGCGATGACGGTGAAGACGCCTTCGGCCCCATCGCCTATCTGTCTGACGCCAGTCATGAACCGACCGCCTTGATTGAATCGCACCAGCGCGATGTCCTCGCTACCGATGGAATTTCTGCGGCGCTGGAAGAGCTCGACCCGCGTTCACGGCGGATTGTTGAGGAGCGCTGGTTGAATGTGAACGACGATGGTTCAGGTGGCATGACACTGCACGATCTGGCGTCTGAATACCAAGTCAGCGCTGAGCGTATTCGCCAGATTGAAGTGGCGGCCATGAAAAAGATGAAGAAGGTGTTGGCGGTCTACGCTTGAGGCCCCCAGCGTTACTTCAACAGTAACGCGACGTCAGCCGCCAAGGCCTCGGCACCCGATCCGTAGCGCGTGTAAAGGCGCACGCGGCCTTCGGGATCAAAAACGTAGCTGCCCGCCGAGTGGTCCATGGTGTAGCTGCCAGCGGTCTTACCGTCACTCTTTTTGTAGTAAATCTTGAATGCTTTCGCAACCTCGGGCAATTGCGCCATCGTCGGCCGCAGGGCCACAAAACTCGGGTCGAAATTAGCCATGTAGGCCTTGAGCACTTCCTCAGTGTCGCGCTCCGGATCGACCGTGATGAAGATGCCTTGCAAGCGATCGCCTTGGCCCCCGAGTTTGCGTTTCACTTCAGCCAACTCGGCCAAGGCAGTGGGGCACACATCAGGACATTGGGTGAAACCAAAGAAAACCACCACGACCTTGCCCTTGAAGTCTTTCAAGTCGCGCTGCACGCCGTTGTGATCACTCAGGCTGAAGCCGTTGGCATAGTCGGCGCCGGTGATGTCGATGCTTTTGAACTGCGGTTTGTCAGGGCCGCAAGCGGTGAGCAGAGCTGCAGTCAACGCGGCGGTCGCGGATTTAAGGAGGGTCCGTCGATGACTCGAAGTCGATAGATGGATGAATGTCATATGAGGTAGTGGTCGACTAGCAAGGCGGCAAACAGCAAAGACAAATGGATCAGGGAAAACCTGAAGGTCTTGCGCGCCAGAGCGTCAGAATACTCGCGCAACAACCGCCAGGCATACCAGCTGAAGCCGATGCTCAAGATCACCGCAGCAGCCAAGTAAAACCAGCCGCTCATTTGAAATACAAAAGGCATCAGGCAGGCGGCAAACAGCACCAGCGTGTAAAGAAAAATTTGCAATCGAGTGAACTCATTGCCATGTGTCACAGGCAACATCGGTAGACCTGACTTGCGATACTCCTCGACCCGGTAGAGCGCCAGCGCCCAAAAGTGCGGCGGTGTCCACAAGAAGATGATGAGAAACAGAATCAGCGCTTCAGGCCCGACGCTGCCCGTCATAGCAGCCCAACCCAGCACCGGTGGCATGGCACCAGAAGCACCGCCAATGACGATGTTTTGTGGCGTCAGCGGTTTCAGGATAACGGTGTACACCACGGCATAGCCGACAAAGGTGGCAAACGTCAGCCACATGGTCAAGGGGTTCACCCAGACATACAAAATCCATGAACCGACAGCGCACAGCAGCGCCGAAAAACCCAGCGTCAAAGCGTTGTTCAACTGCCCCTGCGCGGTGGGACGCCACGCCGTGCGTCGCATTTTCGAGTCGATCTGCTGCTCCACGAGGCAGTTGAAAGCTGCCGCTGCACCGGCCACCAGCCAGATACCGGCACAGGCGATCAGGGCCAGTGTCGCGTCGGCCCAGCTTGGCACGCCCGGCACGGCCAAGACCATGCCGATGAGCGCGCAAAACACAATCAGCTGCACCACGCGCGGCTTGGTCAGCGCATAAAACTGCGCCCAGCGGGAAACTAAAAATGGCAGTGGCGCACTCGGCGCTGGAGAGGGTTCAGTAGGATTCATGCTGACAATCGTGAAGCATTCAATTTTCGCGCAGAACTGGCCGCGTGGCACGGCGGCAAGAAAACAAAGCGCCGGTCAACACCACCACCAAGGCCGCAGCGCCGCCGGTGTGCGAAACAGCGGCCAACAAAGGCCAGCCAAGCACCACATTGCTGACACCCGTGACAAGTTGCAACAACACCAGCGCCAAGATCCAGTGGGCATGTGCGCGCATGCCAGGTACGCGATACAGCTGGCGCGCCAGCAGCAGCAGCGCTGCAAACACCAGGTAAGCCGACAGCCGGTGAACGTAGTGAACGGCAGTCAGCGCTTCAAAGGTGAAGTTGGCGTCCCCATGGCCAGCGCCGAGTTCACGCCAGAGTGTGAATCCAAGCCGGAAATCCATGGCTGGCCAGAAGGAACCTTGGCAGGACGGGAATTCAGCACACGCCAGTACGGCGTAATTGGTGCTGACCCAGCCGCCCAAAGCGATCTGCAGCCACAGCAAGACAAAGCCCACCAGCAACAACAGCCACGTGCTGCGCGTCACGTTCACCACCTGCACATCACCAGCAGCCACTGCAAAACGTGCTGACTGTGCACGTAGCAAAGCCAGCAAGACCATGCCACCCAGCAAATGCAGAGTGACGATGGCTGGAAAGAGTTTCATGGTCACCGTCAACGCACCAAAAGCGCCTTGCAGGCACACCCAAACCAATGTCAGTGTTGGCCACCAAGGTTGCAACACATCGGACGCACTATTCCCGGTAGACGAGGCGGCCGGTTCGTGCTGCTTCCGAGTTTGCTGACGCGCCAGCCAAGTGACGGCGGTCAGCGTCAATATCAGCACACCGACGCCGGTTGCCAAGTAGCGATGAATCATCTCGATCCAGGCTTTCGGATGCGTCACCGGGCCCGTGGGCATGGCTGCTTGTGCTTGCGTGATGTCCGCGTGCGCGCCCAGCGGGCTGGCATTGCCGTAACAACCTGGCCAGTCCGGGCAGCCAAGACCAGAATCCGTGAGGCGCGTGAAGGCGCCGAACAGCACCAGGTCAAAGGTCAGGAACAACGTCACCAGCGTCAGCATACGGAGCCGGTGCGGCAACGGCGCACGGCGGCTGCGCAGCCAGACCCAAGCCAGCGGGCCAAGTGCCACAGTCAGACCCATGAGCATTAAGCGCAGGGCCGGACTGAGGTCGTAAAGTGCTTGCTCCGTCACGGGCGGCCTGCATTGTCCCAGCTACTGGAAGCGCGCAACAAGCGTTCGAGATCGACCTTGGCTTTGGCTGCACCAGCGGCATCCATCGCAGCCGGAAAACGCATCATCCAGTTGCCCATCGGATCAACCAAGTACAAATGTTCTGCCAGGCGTTGGCCGGGCGCCGCTTCAAGCCATTGCACCAGATCAGTCGGGCTCACGCGCAATACTGTTGCGCCTTTGAGAGCGGGCTCTAGAGCAGCTGGCGTGGACACGTCGTCGTTGACCAGCCAAATCCAATCCACGCGTTCTTTCTCTCTCCCCAAGGATTCCCGCAGCTGACGTTGAAAGTACAAGTGTTGTTGACACACGGCATCACAAGCGCCGCTGCCGACGCTGATCAGGAGCCATTGGTCTTTGAGCGACGTCGCAGGCACCACTGCACCGCTGGCCATCGTCACATTGAAACTCGGCAAAGGCCGCTGCGGGGTGATGAGCTCGCCGTAGTTGCGACGACCGTCGGGCCGCACCACGTAATACATGAAGTAAGACGCAATGACAGGAGCCGCGCACACCAGCAAGATCAGCAGCATCTTCAAGCGCCCGTTGGTATTGACTGGGGCTGCTTGGTCGACTCGCGGAAGTTCGTGGACGGTGAGGCCAAGGGGCTGGTCCTGATCAGGGTGACTCTGCTCCTTGGATCGTGGTGAAGTCGGTTCAATGGACATGGTGAATCTTCAGACTTTGTTATTAAATTGGGGCACCGACCGACGTTGACGGTACGGCGCTATCAGCTGGAACCAGACGTACAAACCTAGCACCAAGGCGCAAAGTCCGAACCACTGCACAGCATAACCATAGTGTTTATCCACCCCGGTGTTGGGCGCAGCCCATTCGCGCTGCAACCCTTCGCTGGCGGGATCAATTTGAATCACAAGCGCAGAGATCAACGGCAAGCCGGTTTCAGCAGCGAAAGTTGGGATGTCGAGATTTTGCCGGATGCGGCCGCTGTCAGCCCCTTTGAAAGCATATAGTTTGGCTGGCGCGGGGGCCATTCGTCCTAACAACGTGACGGTTTGGCTAGGTGTTTCGATTTGAGCCAGAGCGTTACGGTCTTTGAAATTACGCGAAATCCAGCCACGCTGAACCAGCACGGCCTTGTCTGACCCCGTTAACAGCAAAGGCGTCATCACCCAAAAACCCGGCTTGGCATTCATCGGGCGGTTGTCAAGGTACACCGTCTGTTCGTTCAACCAACGACCCGTCAGCTCTATTTGCCTGTCCACTAACTCAGTCGTGATCTTTTCTCGGCTTGCCAGCAACTCAGCATGGCCCAATGGCGGCAATTCCTTTTTCTGGTCGAGCGAAGCTTGCAAGGCTTGCTTTTGGGCAGCGCGTCCAAGCTGCCACTGACCTAGCGAAAAGGTCAGTGCCACCGTCAGCAGCGCGGCCACTGTGACGACCCAGAATCGGCCCGAATGTGCGGATGCTCTCATAGACGGATAATCATCCATATGTCTTATCTCATTGCTTTCGCTTTTGTCGCTATTTTGGGCAGCTTGGCTTTCGCCCTTTACTTCATGATGAAGGACGGTACTGGCGGTAAAGCCAAGACAAATCATATGGCTCGCGCCCTTGCCATTCGCGTCGGATTGTCGATTCTTCTGTTTGTCTGCATCTTGCTGGCATGGAAGCTTGGCTACATTCAACCGACAGGACTGCCAACGGGTCGATGAATGAAGAGCCAGCGACCCACCGCAGCACCGCGGGCATAAAAAAGGCCGCATCAGTGCGGCCTTTTTTATGAGGTTCTGTTTGTAGGCTAAACAGCGATGACGCTGCGATGCAGCGTCTCGCCGGCAACAACTCAGAGCCAGTAAACCAGAATGTAAAGACCCAGCCAGACGACGTCGACAAAGTGCCAGTACCAGGCTGCGCCCTCAAATCCAAAGTGACGCTCAGCAGTGAAATGGCCCTTGCCTAGACGCAAAGTGATGAACAACAACATCAGCATGCCAACGAACACGTGAAAACCGTGAAAGCCCGTCAGCAGATAAAAAGTTGATCCATAGATACCGGAGGACATCTTGAGATTCAAGTCGCTGTAAAGATGGGCGTACTCATAGCCCTGCACGAACAAGAATAGAAGACCCAGAAACACTGTGACCCACATAAAGCCAAGAGTGCGTGCACGGTTCCCATCACGCAAGGCATGGTGGGCAATGGTCAGCGTCACACCGGAGCTGAGCAACAAGGCTGTGTTGATCGTTGGCAACCAGAAGGGGCCAACGGTGCTGAAGGGCTCAATAATGCCGGCGGGCGAAGCCGTCATGCCGGCGGCCATGCTCGGCCAGACGGCTTTGAAGTCAGGCCATAGCAGCGCATTTTCCAAGCTACCCAGTGCAGGGATGGAGTGCGAACGAGCCCACCAGAGTGCGGTGAAAAAGGCACCGAAAAACATCACTTCCGAAAAGATAAACCAGCTCATGCTCCAGCGGAACGACATGTCAATCTTCCGACCGTAGCTGCCGCCTTCGCTTTCACCCACGGCTTGGCTGAACCACTGGAACAACACGCCGAGAAATAGGATCATGCCCAAGGTTAGCGAATAAGCACCCCAGCCGACGCCGTTGATCCACTGGCCTGCACCCAGGATCACGAAAAACAGGCCCAAGGCAGCCATGGCAGGATGACGGGAGGGACCCGGCACGAAATAATAAGGGGTTGACCCGTGTGTTGCTGAAGACATCTCTATTCCTCTGTTCTCTCTAAATTCTATAATTTTCGAAAAATCTTGTGCCCCACAACTGTTTGTCAGGGGGGCACTTTTGTCTTTGATAACGCTGAACCTAGCCTACGTCGGCACCACCCAATTCACAAGCAAGACCAAAGCACCCACAAACAAAAATATAAACACCAGAGCGACCGCAATGATGTGCAGGGGATTCAGCTTCTTGGCATTTTGTTCGGAGTCTTTGCTGCCGCGCAAACCAATGAAAGACCACGCCACAGCCTTGACTGTGTGCAAAATCGTTAACGCAGTTGAACGGGCACTCATAGACCGACGACCTCCGGCTTGATGACAGTCGCAGCTGCGACCGGCTTCAAGGCTGATTTATCTTGGAAGCCCGGGGGTGCCGCCGGTGTTCTGCCACCCACTTCAAAGAAGGTGTAAGACAGCGTGATCGTGGTGACATCCTTGGGCAACTTGTTGTCAATGACAAAAGCCACAGGCCATTCTTTTTTCTCCCCGGGCGCCAGTGTGTACTGGTTGAAGCAAAAACACTCCAGCTTGTTGAAATGCGCTGCAGACTGCCGTGGAGCGTAGCTCGGAATAGCTTGGGCTGACATGACACGGTCTTGGACGTTTTGAAACTCGTACATGACGGTCGTGAGTTCGCCTGGGTGCACCTGCAAGCTGCGCATAGCAGGCTTGAAATGCCAAGGCCCACGCGAATTAGCGTCAAACTCGACCGTGATGCTGCGCGTCTTGTCGACCTGTGTGTTTGCAGCTTGTGAAGACGAAGCACCGGGAATTTGCTTGACGCTCAGCGCCAGAACATTGATACCGGTCATCTCGCAAATGGCTTTGTAAAGCGGCACCAGCGCATAACCGAAAGCGAACATGCCCAGCACGATGACGCCCAGTTTGCCCAACATTTTCGAGTTTTCGCGCGTGTTTGCCATAGCTTTCGAGTTCAACCGCGGCTAAGCAAAATTGAGCGTGCCACGAAACCGACGAAAAACACGAATGCGACCGTCGCCAGGATAAAACCCAGACGGCGGTTGCTCTTTTTTTGTTCAGGTGTCATGTCGTCTTTACGAATGAATGATCGGCAATCAGCCAATCACCTTGTTGGCAGCAGCATTCAGTTTGGGCGGGTTCTCGAAGGTATGGAAGGGTGCTGGCGAAGGCACTTCCCACTCGAGGCCCTCAGCACCTTCCCAAGGGCTGGCCTCGGCTTTGGGGCCGATGCCGCGCATGGCGGGCAATGCAACGAAGAAGAAGAAATAAACCTGTGCCAAACCGAAGAACAAACCACCAATACTGGCCAAGGCATTGAAGTCGGCGAACTGCATTGGATAGTCAGCGTAGCGCCGTGGCATCCCTGCCAGACCCAAGAAGTGCATCGGGAAAAACGTGACGTTGAAAGAAATCAGCGACCACCAGAAGTGGATCTTGCCGCGGGACTCGTTGTACATCACGCCAGTCCACTTAGGACACCAGTAGTAGAAGCCGGCAAACATGGCGTACAGAGAACCCGCTACCAGCACGTAATGGAAGTGAGCCACCACGTAGTAAGTGTCTTGCAGTTGGATGTCGATCGGAGCGACTGAGAGGATGAGACCGGTGAAGCCGCCCATGGTGAAGACGAACAGAAAGCCAACCGCAAACAGCATTGGCGTTTCAAAAGTCATGGAACCCTTCCACATGGTGGCGATCCAGTTGAACACCTTCACGCCTGTGGGGATGGCGATCAACATGGTCGAGTACATGAAGAACAGTTGGCCCGTCACCGGCATGCCGGTGGTGAACATATGGTGCGCCCAGACGACAAAGCTCAGGATAGCGATCGAGCCCGTGGCATAGACCATCGAGGCGTAGCCAAACAAGCGCTTGCGCGAGAAAGCCGGAATGATATGACTGACGATGCCGAAGGCCGGCAAGATCATGATGTACACCTCGGGATGACCGAAGAACCAGAAAATATGCTGGTACATCACCGGGTCACCGCCACCAGCAGGGTTAAAGAAGCTGGTGCCGAAATGGCGATCGGTCAGCGTCATGGTGATGGCGCCAGCCAACACGGGCATGACAGCAATCAGCAGGTAGGCAGTGATGAGCCATGTCCAGCAAAACATCGGCATCTTCATCAGTGTCATGCCAGGCGCGCGCATGTTCAGGATGGTGACGATGATGTTGATCGAGCCCATGATGGACGACGCGCCCAGCAGGTGCATGGCAAAAATGCCGGCGTCCATGGAGGGGCCCATCTGCAGGGTCAGCGGTGCGTACAGTGTCCAACCAGCGGCGGGAGCACCGCCTGGCATGAAAAAGGACAGCATCAGCGTTGCACCAGCGGGAATCATCAGCCAGAAGCTGAAATTGTTCATGCGGGCAAAAGCCATGTCGCCAGCGCCGATTTGCAACGGGATCATCCAGTTTGCAAAACCAACGAAGGCCGGCATGATGGCACCGAACACCATGATCAGGCCGTGCATGGTGGTGAGCTGGTTGAACAATTCCGGGTTCACCAATTGCAGACCCGGCTGGTACAACTCAGCACGGATGGCCATGGCCAGCAATCCGCCGACCATCAACATCGTGAAAGCGAACAACAGATACAGCGTCCCGATGTCCTTATGGTTGGTCGCAAAGACCCAGCGGCGCCAACCCGTAGGGGCGTGATGCTCATGGTCATGAGCATGATCGTGATGGTCTAGAACTGCACTCATCTGACTTCCTTTGATAGCTTAACTTGGCATGAGCCGGATGACCCGGCTACTGATGATTGAGAGCGGATAACTGATTATTTTCGGGCTGCCACGAACTCTGCGGGCTGCACCAGCTGACCGGTCTTGTTTGACCAGCTGTTTTTGGTGTACGTCGCCACAGCGGCGAGCTCTGTGTCGCTGAGCGCTTTCCACGACGGCATAGCACCATTGTTCACACCGTTGAGCAGAATATTGATCTGCTTGAGGTGATCTTTATCCATCACGATGGCTGAGCCGTCGAGCGGTTTGATCGGACCGGCACCCTTGCCGTTGGCCTGGTGGCAGGCCGCGCAATTGGCTGCGTAGACTTTTTCGCCACGTGCGATCAGATCGGTCAGGGTCCAGACTTTCGTTGGATCATCAGCTTTAGCAGCAATTTCCTTCAGCTTGCCACCGACCCACAGCGTGTAATCTTCGGCAGAAACCACCTTGACATGGATCGGCATGTAGGCGTGCTCTTTACCGCAAAGTTCTTGGCACTGGCCGTAAAAGTCTCCGGTTTTTTCAGCGCGGAACCAAGTGTCACGGACAAAGCCCGGGATCGCATCTTGCTTGATGCCAAAAGCCGGCACCGCGAAAGCGTGTACGACGTCGTTGGCGGTAGTGATGATGCGAATTTTCTGATTGACGGGAACGACCAGAGGGTTGTCCACCTTGAGCAAGTAGTTGTCAATTTCCTCGCCCTTTTTAGGGCCGCCATCGTTAGACAACTGGCGATGGCCGGCGTCGAGAGTGGAGACAAAACCAATACCGGCGCCTTCGCCATTGATGTACTCGTAGCCCCATTTCCACTGAATGCCAGTGGCTTTGATGGTCAGATCGGCATTGGTGGTGTCTTTGGAGGCCACCAACACCTTGGTGGCCGGCAGGGCCATGCCAATGACGATCAGAAAGGGAATGACAGTCCAAGCGATTTCAACGGCCGTGGACTCGTGAAAGTTAGCGGCTTTGTGGCCGACCGACTTGCGGTGCTTCCAGATGGAATAGAACATGACACCGAACACCGCCACAAAAATCACCGTGCAGATGATCATCATGAACCAGTGCAGCCAGATTTGCTCAGCCGCTATACGGGTAGCTGGCATCGGCAGGTTGAGCTGATTGACGCCGGGACCGCCGGGCAAGTCCTTCACGTTGGCGAGCGCAGCACCGCTCAAAGAGGCCGCCGAGACCAGTACGGCGGCTGCAGTTGCTGCCTTGCAGTACACAGCCAAAGGAGCCTGTTTCACCGACTCCAAAATCGCCCCTGCGTGTGTCATGCCGGACCTTGTGGTTTTGCTTGCGTTCATCGTCATCACTTTTATGGATTCAATTACGGACTAATTTAACTCGCTGATTATAAAGTTAGCTAAGCCGCCCTATTTCAATAGAACATCCGAGGACAGGAATTTCATGAAAATTCACTGCATTCCTCAAATGGCGATACGAATTTTATGAGCCAGCGGAGGACGCCGTTTGAGTGGTAAACAGCGCCCACCACCACCAAACATCCCTGCCCTGACGCCCGAATGAGAGAGCCATTGCCGCCTTTCGGTTCGACCCGAACTCAGTCGCGGAAAAACTCCGCTCGCTTGGTACAGCCAGCCGTTTCCAGCTCGACAACCAACTCTGTACCCTTCAAAATTATTTTTTCACCATCCCGCGCTGGCTTTGCAACATGCTTCGCATATCCTCGACTGAGACCGCGCTGAGTGCTGACATCTTGATCTTCGTTCGAGCTTTCAGAGCGTGGCCATAAATCACCTCAAAGGTCAGCGACAGCCGACCATCCTCTGCGCGCGGCAAACGCTCGCTGATCAGTTGCTCCAGCGCGGCCTTCCACTTGCGCCCTCGCAAGGCACCGAAACGCTCAGGATGAAAATTTCGCCCAAGCTCTCTCAGCTCTTGCAGCAGCCGTGCCGGCGTCTCAAACGTGAGCGTGATGCGCTCCATGTCCATCACGGGTTCGGCAAAGCCGGTTTGAACCAGCATGTCACCCCAGTCGTGCATATCGGTGAGCTGATGACCCGCCGGCGGCCAGCCCAGCGCTTCGTACAGTTCGCGCACTTCACGCGCCGTATCGGGTCCGAGACAAGAAAACATGACGAAACCATCGACAGCCAACATGCGGTGCCACGTTGCCAGCAGCGCTTGGGGATCAGCCGCCTCATGCAACGCCATGTTGGCCCAAAGCATGTCGGCACTGCCTGCCGCAGGCGCATCAAAACGCATCGCTGAGCCACCACCGGACAGTACTCGCCATATTCTTTTCCACAAGCGTGGCACCAGCACGTCACGGGCCAATGCATTTCGCCGCGGAGAGGTTTCAATGACATGGCATTGAGCGCGGGAATATCGCTTGACCAGCGCTGCGTGGGCTTGCAGACCTCCGCGAACGGCGCCCCAATGCGCCCAAACGGCAGGCTGCAACTTGATCCATTGCAGACGGTCCAACATGCGTTGTGCCACCTCCTCGTGCAGCCAAGGCGCGGTGCCGGGCGCCATGCGCTGCCACCGCTCGACGGCAAGTGGATCAAGTGTCGGTGGGCGTTGGGTCGAACTCATAGGGACGAGTATATTGACCTGATGAATTTCAGCGCTCTGCACAGGCTACAAGGTTTATTCATGAACCGCATACCCAGCCAGTGCGCGGTTTGTCGAAGCTGGCCGAGCGCACCAGTGTGTCATGCCTGCATGACGCGTTTCGGCCAAGTGCGCAGGCGCTGCCGGACCTGTGCGCTCGAGTTGCCTGTGGAACGTCAGGACACACAATGCGCCCGCTGTCAGCGCGAGCCCTTCGGACTCGATGCCTGCTTTGCCGCTCTGCCCTACGCCTTCCCGTGGTCAGAGTTGGTGTCACGCTACAAGTTTGACAGCCAGACCGGATGGGCAGCCTTCATGGCCAGCACAGTCTTGCGACAACCAGCCGTGCGTGATTTTCTCAGTCAACTGACACCCAACGATTGGCTGCTACCGCTGCCGCTATCAGCCGAACGGTTGGCGTGGCGCGGCTTCAATCAGGCCTGGGAATTGACAAGTGAATTGCAGCGGCAGAGTGTTTGCCAAGCCACTACCGACACCGCGCTGCTGCTGCGCATTCGGCACACACGGCCGCAAAGCGAGCTCAAGCGCCATGCGCGACTGGACAACTTGAAGGGCGCATTTGCCGTGGACCCGCTGCGCGCTGCCGAGCTCAAAGGCCGGCGTGTGGTGCTGGTAGATGATGTGATGACGAGTGGCGCTTCGCTGCTGATGGCGGCAAGCGTTCTGCGACTGGCCGGGGCGACACACGTCAGCGCTGTGGTGTTGACACGCACAGCCCCGACATAATGGCGCGCATGTTTCATATTGTTCTTGTCGCCCCCGAAATCCCACCCAACACGGGCAACGTTATTCGCCTCGCAGCCAACACCGGCTGCACGCTACACCTAGTTGAACCACTGGGCTTCTCCATGGAAGACAAGCACATGCGCCGGGCCGGGCTGGATTACCACGAGTACACCCGCGTCTTGCGTCACGCCAACTGGCAGGCGCTGATAGACAGCGAGCAACCGCGGCCAGAGCGCATGTTTGCCATGACCACGCGCGGCAGCGGCAGCGTCTATGACGCCCGTTTTGTAGCTGGTGACTGGCTGGTGTTCGGGTCTGAAACCCAAGGTCTGCAGGTTGAATTGCGCGACACGTTTGCTGCGTCGCAGCGTCTTCGACTGCCGATGTTGTCGGGCCAACGCAGTCTGAACTTATCGAATGCAGTGGCCGTGACGGTGTTTGAAGCTTGGCGACAAAACGGCTTTGCCACTGCCAAGAACAGCGCACCAGCGATGCCTGACTGAGCGCCAAACTCATCTAGATCAGCGTCACACCCGACCAAGCCCAAACCGAGGAGGACCGCCAGAGGCTGGCCGCCGCCAACAAGATGCAAAGCCGCCTCCCGCCGCGCTAAATCATCGGGCAGCACGGCAAACAAGGGCTTTTACTCAATCGTGGCAACGACTGATGTAGCCATTCGCTGAAGTCGAAGGCCACATGCTGCAGATCGCAGGCTGGATCAAAAAGGGACGGCCATCTCTCTCTGATCGCCGTCATTTTTAAGATGGCAACTTACTCTGCTTTTGCGCCGGTCATTTTGACGACCTGACTCCAACGCTTAACTTCAGACGCAATATAAACTGACGTCTCCTGCACGGTGCCCCCCACTGGAATCAGGCCCCCCTTGTCGAGTTTTTCCTTGAACTCAGGCATAGCCAAGATTTGATTGACCGCATGATTCATCTTTTCAACAATCGCTGCTGGCGTGCCCGCAGGTGCAAAGATGGTGGTCCATGTGTAGTCGTTGATATCGCGATAACCCAGCTCCGCGAAGGTCGGCACGTCCGGCAGGCTTGGCAGGCGCTTGTCGCTGGAGATGCCGAGGATCTTCACTCGGCCCTGTTTGTGGAACTGAAACACACCAAAGGCCGCTGTGCAAGCCACGGGCGTCTCGCCGCCCACCACGGCGAGCGACGCAGGACCAGCGCCTTTGTAGGGAATGTGAACGATGTCAGATTTCCAATTCACATGGAAAATGTTTTCACACGTCAGGTGCGGTGTGGTGCCACTGCCTGGGGAAGAAAAAGAAAGTTTCCCAGTCTTCGCCAACTCCTTCAGTTCTGCAAATGTCTTGACTGGAACCTTCTCGTTGACCGAGATGACGTTGGGCTGCGTCGTCACCGTGATGACCGGGATAAAGTCTTTGATCGGGTCGTAGCCAGCCTTGCCGGCGTACATGCTCGGGTTCACTGCAAAGGCTGAAGAAGATGCCAAAAAGGTGTAGCCGTCGGGTTCTGCGCGTGCCGCCAGTTGCGTGCCCACATTGCCGCCAGCACCAGCCTTGTTGTCGATGAAGACGGCCTGCTTCATCAATTCACCCAACTTTTCAGCAATGATCCGGATGCTGCTGTCAGTCGGTCCACCCGGTGGAAAAGAAATGATCATCTTGATCGGTTTGACCGGGTAATCGCCTGGGGCTGCATAGGCATTGGCAACGCCAAAGCCGATGGCGAGTAGCAGCAGGGGAATGATTTTTTTCTGGAGGTTCATGTCAGTTCCTTAGGTGTTAAAACGAAATAGACCGATAGCGGCCCGCTCAGAATAGGTGAGATTCATGGCGTGCGTCTTTCGCGGTTCAAAGACTGCGCCCACCGTCGATGACGAAACGGGCACCGGTGGCAAAACGTAAAGTGGTCGCGCAGGCTTCGATCGCAGACGCGATGTCTTCGATTTGACCGATGCGGCCCAATGGGATCGTGGTGGCGGTTTTCGCATTGAAGTCAGAACCTCGACCCGGCACAAAGCTCGAATCAACGACCCCCGGCGACACCGCCAAAACCCGAACTTGGGGGGCCAGTGATTTAGCCAAGGACTTCGTCAGCACATCCAGACCAGCTTTGGCGGCAACATACGCCAAATTGCTGCCAACGGCCGTGAAGCCCGCGATGGAGGAGACATTCACAATCAAGCCATCGCCGCTGGCTTTGAGCAAAGGCGTAAAGCTGCGAATAGTCGAATACACGCCGCGCAGTGTGATCACCATGATGCTGTCAAACAATTCGTCGCTCAGCGTCTCCATGTCTTTGGGCGCGATAGATTTGGTGAAGCCCGCACTGTTGATGAGAATGTCGCAACGACCTGCGCGCGCCATGACCTGTTCAGCCGCCAACATCAGCGAGGCTGAATCGGTGATCGACGCGGTCAGCGCGAAATGCTTCGCTGTATCAGCGTTCGGCAAGGTGTCGAGCCGCAGTTGCACGGCCTCCAGCCCCTGACGGTCAATCGACACAATGCGTGCACCCAACGTGGCCAATCGCTGGGCCGTGGCGAAACCAATCGCTCCCTTGCCGCCGGTGATGACCACGACCTTCCCATCAAGGCGGGATTGAGGTTGAAAACTCATGGTGTGTTGTCCAACACGTATTGCGCCATTTCGGCGCGGGTGCAGATCCAGACATCCGGCGCCGCCTTCACCAAGCCCATGATCTCGTCATAAACCCAGGCACCGGCTGGACGACCCAGCACATGCGTGTGCGCTGTAACGTCGAGCATGAGCGGCACGCTTTCGTGTTCGCGCATAGCGGCAAAGGTGTCCTTGAATGCCTCCAACATGTGGCGCGGTCCGTGTCCATAGCGAATGCAGGTCGGCAGGTCATTGACGTCCATGGTCAAAGGAATCCCCACGATACGCCGGCCGTCGAACTCCATCACATACGGACGATCGTCGTCATTGACATCGCCGTGGTGCGTGTAACCCGCTTCGGCCAGCAGACGTGACGTGATCTGGCTGCCCGTACCGCGCGGACTGATCCAACCCTTTGGCGTGACACCGGCCGTGCGCTCCAGCAGTTCATGGTTGCGCTGCAGATTGGCACGTTCTGCGGCTTCGTCAAAGTAAACCGGGATCACGTCCATGCCCCACGAATGGTTGATGATTTCGTGGCCAAGATCTGCCAGCCGGCGCACTGTTTCTGGGTCACGTTCACAAATCACACCGTTGACCATGATGCTGGTCTTGATCTGGTGTTTTTCCGCAATATTCAGGAGTCGATGAATGCCGCGCACCAACCCAAAGCTCGCCCACGAATGGGCATTGGTATCAAAAAATCCAGGCTTCAGCACATTACCCATCGGGCCGATGCCAGGTGCTTGGCCATCGGACCAAGCTTCATAGGCAATGTTAAAAATAACGGCAACTCGTTTGCCGCCTGGCCATCGAAAACTATCTGGCAGGCGTTTGATCAGATTGGGCATGAATGCAGTACTTTAAAAATTGAAAATTAAACGGGTTGCGAAATGGGGTGGCACTGATGTTTTTACTGCGGCTGGATGTTGGCCAGCTTGAACAGCTTGGCCTGAAAGGCCATGTCATCGTTGACAAATTTTGAGAAGTCCGCAGGGCTCGACCCCACCGTGATCAATCCCAAGCGATCGAGTTGCGCCCTCAGATCAGGTTGCTGCATGGCTTGGTGAACCACCTGCTGAATGCGATCGATCTTGTCTTGCGATGTCCCAGCGGGAAACCACAGCCCACCCCATCCATAGACTTGTTCCATCCCTTTTAGACCTTGCTCAGCGTAGGTCGGAACGTCGGGCAAGATCGGCGCGCGCTGGGTGCCACTGATCGCCAACGCACGGACCCGACCATCCTTGATGCCTGCCGCCGAACCGGCGGTCGATGCAAATGTCATGTCGATTTGCTTGGCCACCACTTCATTGAAGGACGGTCCCGCACCTTTGTAGGGAACATGGAGGATTTTGGTTTGTGCCAGCGAATTGAACAGCTCACCGTTCAGGTGATTCAGGTTGCCGTAACCAGCCGAACTGAAACTCATTTTTTCTGGCTTGGCTTGCGCCAGTGCGATCAATTCTTTCAGCGACTTAGCCGGCACATCGGGGTTGACCACCAAGACATTGCCGTAAGTCCGGTAGATCTGCGTGATGGGGGCAAAGTCCTTTAGCGGGTCATGCGGAAGTTTTTTGTAGAGCACGCTATTGGCGGCAAACGAACCCGTGGTGATCAGCATCGTGTAACCGTCAGGTGGCGCCTTGGCCACGGCGTCAATACCGATGATGCCGTTGGCACCGGCCCGGTTGTCATAGACGATGGTCGCGTTGAGAACCTCGGCCATTTTTTGGCCGACCTGTCGGGCCACTACGTCAATCGGACCGCCGGCGGTGAACGGAATAATCATCCGGATCGGACGGGACGGCCACTTGTCTTTTTCTGAGCCCGGGCTTTGCGCAAGGGCCACCGTGAGACCCGCCAGCAACATGGGCCCCACCAGTGCCACACGCCAAAATGACCTACGCCATTGCATTTTCATGTTCTCGGGCAGGACCTGCGCCGATCGCGAAAAATGGGGAGAAAGATTCAGCATGGACAACTCATGTGAGTGAATGAAAACGCCCCGCCGCACGCGGCGGGGAACGCGGCAACGCTTTAGCGTGGAGCGCGTTTTTTCAAGCCGAGAATTTCCCGGGCCTGCGCCGGCGTGGCAATTTGCGCATCCATCTCATGGAGCAGGCCAACAGCCTTTTTCACCAATGCTGCGTTATCGGGTGCCAACACGCCCTTACGGATGTAAATGTTGTCTTCCAGACCGACGCGCACGTGGCCACCCATCAACCAAGCCTGCATCAACATCGGATATTCCCAACGACCCGTGCCGAAGGCAGCCCAGTTGGAACCGGCAGGCAAGATTGACCGCAAATACGCCAGTGTGGCCGGTGTCGCATTGGCACCATATTTCACGCCCAGCACAATCTGAAACAGTGAAGGCGATGGCAGCGTGCCATCGGCAATCAAGTCAGCAGCCATGTGGATGTCACCGCTGTCGAAGACTTCCAGCTCCGGCAAGGTGCCGGCTTCTTGCGCCAGTTGCGCCATGATGCGGACGTTGCGCGGCGTGTTGATGACCACAGAAGAACCCGAAAACATGGTGTTCAGGTCCAAGCTGCAAATCTCTGGACGCAAAGCCACCACGTGCTCCATGCGCCGCTCCGGCGTGGTCAACGTGGTGCCGGGGGCGGCGACTTTCGGGTCATCCTCGCTGGGGACAAAGCGCTGGCCTGGGCCCGTGGTCAGGTTGATGATGACGTCGGTGTCGCTGGCGCGAACACGCTCCACCACCTCGCGGTAGTGTTCGAGCTCCATGCTCGGGCGACCGTCAGGGAAGCGCACATGAACGTGGGCGATAGCGGCGCCAGCTTGCGCTGCACCGATGCAGGCGTTGGCAATTTGCTCCGGCGTGCATGGCAAGCCGGGGTACTGCTTGATGTTGGTGATGTTGCCGGTGACGGCGCAGCTGATGATGGTGGGATTGCTCATAGTATTCCTTGATAGAGGTGTGAATAAACGCTTTAAAACGCCGTCTTATTTAATGGCCAATGGGTTGGCTGGCGAACCCACGGCACCGGTGACAGGCAACGCAGGCGCCACGAACATGAACTCGTAGACGCGGTCTTCGTCGCAATCTTTGGCGAGCTCTTTCAAAAAGAAAATCTCACCCATGGTCAAACCAAGAATAGGAATGCACAGCCAGTGCCAAGGCTGGTTCAAACCCGCAGCTTCAGATTGGTTGGGCCGAACCTCGACACCCCAAGTGTCAGTGGCCACTGCAGCGACCTGTTTGGCGTGCAGCCAATCCAGCGTGTCGAAGGCAAGACCAGGCGCATCGCCGCCCGAGTAAAAGTCCCAGTTGCCTTCAGCCATCTTGGCTTCCATCTGGCCGGTGCGGATCAGCAGGTAGTCGCCGCGACCAACTTTGACACCTTGGGCTTTTTCGACTTCGTCGAGGATGGCCGCCGTGATGCCAAAACCGTCAGGCAGTGTGTCCACCTTGTAGTGACGGGCGACGTCAAGTAAGACACCACGACCGGCCATCTTCTCGCGCGTTTTTTCGATGCCGCACTTGGCCGCACCAAACGAGCTGACAAGGCGGCAGTCATAGCCGTTCCACATGTAATTGTCGAAAAAGATGTGACCCAAACCGTCCCACTGCGTACCGCACTGCATCGGCATGATGACGATGTCGTCTGCAGAGCGGATGCCGCGTTTGTCGAGCACGCCGGAGTATGCGTCGGTGCCCGTGCGCAGCATCAGGTGAATGGGGTTGAAGCGACCGACGGGCGGGAACTTGGTCTTGCCGCCTTGCGGACCGGTGTTGTCAAAGGCCAGCGCCAACGACATCACGCGCCCCTTTTTCACCAGACTCGCCGCTTTGACGACGTCGTCTGGCGTGGTGAAGTTCAGCGTACCGATTTCGTCGTCCGGGCCCCAACGGCCCCAGTTTTTCAGCCGTGCGGCAGCGTCATCAACATCTTGGCGGGTCACTGGGGGTAGCTTGCTAACGAGGAGGGTCATGTCCATCTTTCTTGAATTAATTTCTCACACAAATCGATTTCAAAGACTCAGCCATCGGCGAATCTGCTCATCAGCCGGCGACTTTAAATCAAACACTTGATTGAATCAAGCGTTTGATTAAAATAAATCTCTCGATTTATGATCAAGGCCACATGAACGATTTAAAGACCCCCGAGCTCACGATCAGCACGCGCGACCGCATCTTGCAAACGGCCGAGCAGCTGTTTGCCGAAAAAGGCATTGATGCCGTGAGCCTGCGAGAAATCACTGCGGCCGCGGGCGTCAACATCGCCGCAGTGCACTACCACTTCGGCTCCAAAAAAGCTGTATTGGAAGAGCTTTTCGCCATCCGTGGCGGGCCGATCGCGAATCGCCGGCTCCAGTTGCTGAGCCAGATCCGGCGCGACCCAGAGGGCAATCCGATTCTTGAAGACGTGCTGGAGGCATTTTTAAAGCCCGCCTTGGAAGCACCAGCGGGACCGGGCGGCGCATCGTTTGTGTTGTTGCGTGCACGCTTGGCATTCGAACAAGCCGAAGTCCGTCGAGCCGTCATCGGCAAGGCGTTTGACGTCTCTAATCGCGAGTTCTTGCGCACCTTGCAGGAGGCTTTGCCCGAGCTCGAGGCCGACGACCTCCACTGGCGCTTTCACTTTCTGCTCGGGGCGATGGTCTACACCATGGCGGCACCGGGCCGGATTGAATCGATCACGGATGGCGCTCTGGACACCTCGGACAGCGCTGCCGCCTTAGCCAAGCTGGTCTCATTTGCAGCGGCAGGCTTCAGGGACACCGCCGTCGCAGCATGAATGCTGGATTTTCTGGCGTGTCACTTGCGCTTGGGCGCCACGCTGGTTCATTTCTTAAACCGTTTCAGAGCGGTGCATAGACCCATATGTCGGCCACCAGCGTGCACTGGGGCACGGCCTGCGGCGAGGGCGTCTGCACAAGAACGAAAGGCAACGGCAGGCCCGGACAATGCGCCTGCCAAGCACTGTAAACGCCCTGGAAGTCCTGCGGATCGGTCTGAAACAGATGCACCCGCGCCAAATTTTCCAGAGAGGTGCCAGCCTTGGCGCAGATGGCCGCTGCGTGGCGCAAGATGTAGTCCATCTGCGCACGGCCGGAGATGCCCATCCAAGGCAGGCCAGCCGCATCGCTTATAGCAGCGATCGGGCCGTTGTCGTCGGCAGCCTGAAGGCCCGAAAACAGCAACAGATCGCCCGCACGTACGGCTGGGGCACCAAAGCACATGTGAGACGGAATGTCAGCATCGATGACCTGCTTTTTCGTCTTCGCGCCATCGGCCACCGCCATGACGTTGATCTCTAGGTCGCCATCGACCAAGCCGAAATCGGCTGTTGGCACGATCGTCAGCGCCACCTGCCGCACCCCAAAACACGTGTCCCAAACGTCCAGAAAATGCGGCAAGTCGTCCAAGTGACGCAGGTAAACCTGCGCCTTCACCACATTAGCCGCCGACGAACCGCCCACCTGCAGACTGGGCAAGATTTTCTCGTTGATGATGTATTGGGCCTGCCGGCGAATCTCGTAGCCACCCCACTTGGAATTGGCCGGCACGTGAGCATGGGAGGGCGAGCTGTGGTCAGCAGCACGCGCCATGATGCCAGCGATGAACACGAAGTCGCCGCTGCGCATGGCGGGTGCGAAACCAGACCAAGTCGGTGCTGTCACGTCTGGCGGCGACAGCCGCTGTGGGTCGCGTCCGGTGCCGGGCATCACCGCCAACAAGGAGCTATCCACCTCCAGGCCCGGGCCCAACAGACCCTTCATCACTACCGAGGTACTGGGCGGGATGTGGTTGCCGAAGGCCGCCGTGCGAGACAGGTGGTAGGGGTCCACCGCCTTCCAAGTCGGGTAGTACTGATCGAGCCGCACCGAATGGCGGAAGTCTGTGCCCGCCGCTGTCAGCAGTTGCTTGATACGCGCCACGATAAAATCACCCTCGCGCCGGTGCTTGGGTAGCCCGTGGTATGGCAGCCCTGCATGGCCCTTGACCCCAGCGTCGGTGCCACTGCGGTAGTCGGTGGCCTCGATGCCGTTCAAGAAAACCCACTCGCCGGCCTTCACGCAGGCGGCATGCTCCACATCACTGCCTTCGAAGCGGGTAGACGATACAACATCGATTTGTCTCATTTTTTAAGGTCCTGTCGTTACATATAAATCGCCGCCGAGCTACCCCAAGCCGATTGCGGCCTCACTAACCCCAGTTAGGAAGCAGAGAACGCATGCAGTGATAAGCGTGAGCACCCTAGTTGTTGACGGTAGCACCGGTATCCTTCACCGCCTTGGCCCAACGCCGGATGTCTTTGTCGATGAAGACGGTGTAGCCTGGCACCTCTAGGGCGCCGGGCTCAGCCCCCAGCGACTCAATCTTTTCACGCATCTCGGGCAGCTTCAGTATGCGGTTGATTTCGGTGTTGTAGCGACGGACGAGCTCAGGCGGCAGACCGACTGGCGCCACCGCGCCGTACCAGCCAATGGAAACGAAGTCCGGTACGCCAGCCTCGATCATCGTGGGCACATCAGGCAGCACCGGGCTGCGCCGCTCGTCAGCCACGCCCAGCACCACCACCTTGCCACTGCGGATGTGCGGCAGCGCAGCCGGCAGATTGACGAACATGAAGTCCGAGCGCCCCGCGATCAGATCCACCAGCGCAGGCCCGCTGCCGTTGTAGGGCACGTGCGTTGCCTTGATGCCCGTGGCCTTCTTCAGCATTTCAGCGGACAAGTGCGGCGAGCTGCCAATACCCACCGATGCATAGTCTAGGCCGGCGGACCGCGTCTTCGATAGCGCGACCAGATCATTCACGGTCCTGACTTGGATGATCGTGTTGGCGATCAACACATTGGGGGTCTGCGCCATCAGCGCTAGCGGCGCGATGTCTTTTTGAGTGTCGAAAGGCAGGTCCTTGCGCAGACTGGGGTTCAGCGCGAGGGGCGTGCTAGCAAGGCCAATGGTGTAGCCGTCTGGCACCGCTTTAGCGATGGCGGTATAGGCAATGATGCCGTTGGCCCCGGGCTTGTTGTCAAACACCACCGGCACGCCCCAAGCTTCAGCCAGTTTCTGCCCCACCTGCCGGGCCAAAATGTCAGAGATGCCGCCCGCGGGGTAGTCGACGATCCAGCGTATCGGCTTGGCGGGAAACACGCCTAGCGTTTGAGCCTGCGCCCCTAGCGATACGGCGGCGGCGATGAGAAAAAATGCGAAGCGTTCGACAACCGATTGGCGGGGCATTGGGGGTGGGCGGACGAGAGACATGCCATGCTCCTTGAATTAACCACTGATTCACATCGACATCAAAGACGAAGCCACAGGTAAGCCGGCTCATCTTTTGGCGACTTTAAATGAATCATTCGGCCGAATCAATCGAATGATTAACATCAATCCCCCCATGTGAGATCAACATTATTTTGACGACTTTCAGGCTGTTAGTGCCATGCGTCCCATAGCAACTTGGTGCCGGTCAGACCCATACCCCAGTAGAGCAGACGATTGAAAAGCAACGGACTGATGCGTTTGGCCATGGCAAAACCCACAAAAACCCCAATCGGCACCAGTGGCAGGAGCACCAGCGACGTCGCCATGTTTCGCCCATCCAATAGGCCGAGGAAAGCAAAGGGAATCCACTTGGACAGATTGATCACAAAGAAAAAGTAAGCCATCGTGGATGCAAAGTGCAGCGGACTCAGCCGCAATGGAATCACATAAGCACTGATGGGTGGGCCGCCCGAATGAGCGACAAAACTCGTGAAACCGGAAACGGTGGTCAAGACAGCACCAACCCAACGCGGAGGCGGTGCGCTGTCTGCACGCGGTGGGAACAACAAACGTTGAGCCAGAAAAAGCAGGGTCAAGCCACCGACCAAACCGGCCACCAGATGGGTATCGAGCGACTTGAACAACAGGGCGCCCAACAGCGTTCCAAGCAAGCCAAAAGGGATCAAAAACCGTAGAAACTTGACGTCGATATTCTTGCGAAAAGCGGCAAGGCCCAACAAATCAACAAGCAAGAGTACCGGCATCAAGATTGCAGCGGCTTGCGGGACCGAGGTCGTGAGCGCCATCAGCGGCACCGCCAGCGAACCAATGCCCATGCCAAAACCACTTTTGCTGACGCCCAGCAGCAGCACGGAAGGAATAGCGCACAAGTAAAAAAGCGGATCAGTGATGACGGGAAAGTTCACGACAAAAGGACGGTAGACAAATACGCGAAGAAGCAAAGCATCAGATTATCAACCCAGCGATGTGCGCTTCAAACCGACGCATCCAGACCCAAATAAGCCTTCTGTATTTCAGGTCGCGTCAGCAGTTCACTGGCCAAGCCTTCGGCCACGATGCGCCCTTCTTCCATCACATAGGCACGGTGCGCCAACGCCATGGCCATGGCGACGTTTTGCTCAACCAGCAACACCGACGTTCCCTCCGCATTGATCTTGCGGATAGCGCCAAACATGTCCAAGACAATCGCCGGCGCCAAACCGAGAGAAGGCTCGTCCATCAACAGCAATCCGGGTCGGGCCATCAGGGCGCGACCAATCGCCACCATCTGTTGCTGCCCGCCCGAGAGGGATCCGGCCGGACTCTGCAACTTGACCTTGAGCGCAGGGAACAGCGACAACACATACGCCAGCGTCTCTTGTCGCTTGGCCTTGGCCGGGGCGATGTAACTGCCCAGCTCTAAGTTGTCATAAACCGTCATCTGGGTGAACAAGCGCCGCCCTTCGGGGACGATGGCAATGCCAGCTTCGCAAAAACGGTGACTCTCCAGTTGCGTGATGTCCCTGCCCTTGAAATTCAGCGTGCCACCGCGCACGCGGTGCATGCCGGCAATGGCGTTGATCAGCGTGGTCTTGCCCGCGCCATTGGGACCCACCACGCAGACCATCTCCCCTGTTTTCACTGCGAGGCTGACGCCCCACAAAGCCGGCGCTGCACCGTAATTGACCAGAATATTGTTGACTTCAAGCATGCGGTGTTCCCAGATAAGCACTGACGACTTCGGCATTGCGCATGACGTCTTGGGCTGATCCAATCGCGATCAGTTGGCCGTGGTTGAGAACCGCCACGCGGTCGGCCAGCGCCATCACGGCACGCATCACGTGCTCGACAAAAACGATGGTCGCACCGCGGTCTCGGATCTTCCGAATCAATTCAATCGCCTCATTGATTTCACCCGGCGTGAGGCCCGACAGCACCTCGTCGAGCAATACCAGCCGCGGCCTAGAAGCCAGCGCCCGCGTCAGTTCCAGAAACTTACGCTGATGCAAATTGAGATCATCCGGCAGCGCATTTGCTTTATCTTTCAGGCCGGTGAATTCCAGCCAAGTCCAAGCTTCATGCGTGGCTTGCCGCTGGTCCAGCGCAGCACCGCCAAACATAGCGACCAGCGCCACGTTTTGCAGCACGCTCATGTGCGCAAATGGCCGCGGAATTTGGTAGGTGCGCGCAATACCCGCTTGGGCAATGCGGTGCGCGGGCAGCCTTTCGATTTGCTGACCCGCAAAGACAATGGCGCCGCCGCTGGTCGGGTAATGACCGCTCACCACATTGATAAAAGTCGACTTGCCCGAACCGTTAGGTCCCAGCAGCCCCAGAATTTCACCTTCATGAACCTGCAAACTGACCTTGTCAAGCGCTTGCACACCTTTGAATGCTTTGGACAGATCACGCACGTCAAGCAGTATCTTGGGGGCGGCAAGTGGTTCACTGGCTTGGGCCGTTGCATGCGCTGACGTCGCCATCCGAACGACGGGCAATGCATCCAGTTGTGCTGCGTCAGCAGCCGAACCCTGCTTGGCGGTGAGCCGCTTGAAGAAGAAGCCCAAGATGCCATTCGGCATGAAGAGAATCACGACAATCAAAATCACACCCACCGCGGCTTTGCCCGCCACAGGGTTGTTGCCCGCCGTGAAAAAATACAGCAGGCAAGTGATGGCCGTAGCGCCCACCGCCGGTCCGGCCCAGTGGCGCGTGCCACCCAACACGCTCATCAGCACCACGGTCAGCGGCACGACGATGGTGAAGGTCTCACCCGCTGTGACGTAAGACACAAAAAGCGCGTGAATGCCGCCCGCCAAACCCGCCAGTGCGGACGACAAACCAAAGGCCAGCAGCTTGTAGCGAAAGGTCGGCACACCCATGACTTCAGCCACGTCTTCGTCATCATGAATGGCAAACAGACCCGTGCCCAGTTTGGATGACTGCACCTTGTAAGCGATCAACAGCGTCAACACCGCGGCAGCCAAGGCCATCAAGTAAATCGACGCCGAAGCCGTTGGGCCGATAGCCGGCACCGGCGTCGCATTCAGGGAAATGCCGGGGCCACCATCTATGCGCGTGTTCAGCACAATCGTGCCGACCACAAAGGTGATGGCCAGCGTCAGCAGCGCAAACAATTCACCCCGTACCGCTTTGACCCGGAACACCACGGCCCCCAGAGCCAAACCCAGCAGCGCCGCCAGCAGAGCCGCGGCCGGCAGTGTCCACAAAAAAGGCCAATTGAGATTAGCAGCCAGACCGGCGGAGGTGTACATGCCGACGCCAAAAAAAGCGCCATGCCCAAAAGAAAAATAGCCTGAATAGCCAGACAGAATATTCCATGACAAAGCCAGGATCATCCAGTGACAAATCAAATACAAAAAGGATTCGTAAAAAGCCGGTAGTCCAAGCCAAGGCACGGTCCCAAGCGTCGCTCCGGCAACCAGAATACCGATGACTGTTTTATGCATGGCTCAGATCTTTCCGGGGCGCAGCAGCAGCATCAAGATCAGCAGCGAAAAAGACACGATGGGCGCCCACGAAGGCGACGCCACCGCCATGGTGATGGCCTCGCTGACACCGATGATGATGCCCGCCACCAAGGGGCCAATGGCACTGCCCAGCCCCCCCAACATGACCGCCGCAAAGATCACACCAATCCAAGCAAAAATCTGCGAGGGTGTCAGCGTGAAGGTCAGCGCCAAGCAAATGCCGGCCACGGCCGCCAAAGCAGCACAAACGCCGGCCAGCATCAGCGACATGCCTTTTTGGTTGATGCCAAAGGCGGCGGCAATCTGTCCGTCTTCGGCCATGGCCCGCAGCGCCTTGCCGATGTCGGTGTAGCGCATACCCGCCCAAATGAGCAACGCGATAGACACCGACAACACCAACGTGACCAACTCTGGCACCGGAATGTAGAGCGAGCCAACGGTGAATTTCAAGTCGTTGTAGTGCGTTTCAAGCCGCCGGTAATCTGCCGTCCAGGCCGCCTGAATCCCGCTTTCAATCACCACCGCAATGCCAAAGGTGACCAGCAGCGAATTGAAGGGCGTGATCTGAAATCGAGCCAGCACCCATTGCATGCCAACGCCGATCAGAAAAAACAGGGGCGGCAAAATCAACAACCCGAGCAAAGGGTCCACATGCCACACCGTGGCCATGTGGTAACTCAGGTAAGCGGCCAGAAAAACCAGTCCGAAATGGGACAGGTTGATCTGCCGCAACAGACCCCAGGTGAGACCCAAGCCAAGCCCAATCAAGCCATAGAGACCGCCGATGAATATCCCCGAAAGGATGGATTGCGCCAGTAAATTAAAACTAGGGAAACTCATCTGCAACCCCCTTGCCGATTACTTCACTTGGAGCTTGACGCCCGGTGGTGCGAACTGCGCAGGGTAAACCACCGTCCACTTGCCGTTTTGCACCTGCTTGATCTTCATCAGGTCATCGCCGTAATTGCCAGGGCCGTCAAAACGCAGACGGCCGTGAATGGTCTCAACGCGGTTCTTGCGCAGCCAAGCAGCAATGGCTTTGTCGTCCAAGCTATTCGCACCACGCACGCCGGCTTCCAGAATCTGCCAGGCCGAGTACGACGCAGCAGCCTGCACTTCGACGCTGGTATCCGGCAAGTTCAGTTTGGTGGCGCGCTCGTTGAATATTTTGACAAACTGGGCTGCCGTCGGGTTGTTGATGAACGGCGCGTGTTCTTCAAAAATCGTCACCGCCAGCGCATTGTTGCCGTCAGCCGCTTTGCTCATCGGTCCAGGGGCCGGGTAGAGGTGGAAATGCAACGGTGGTGTGTAATCAATTTTCTTCATCGCGTCGAGCAGCATGTTGCCCTCCAGACCGATGTCACCGATCCAGACCAGATCGGGCTTGGCATCTTTCACACGCGCGGCAATCGGTCCAAAGTCCCGGTTGCCAAAGTCCCATTCCAAAAATAGAACTTCGGTTAAGCCGCGTTTTTTAGCTACTTCACGACCGCCCAGCGACATAAAGTGGATCGATGGGAATTTGCTGGTGACGATGGCTATCGTCTTCGGTGGTTTGGGCGATGCAGCCAGCGCGTCAAAAAGCGTGTTGGGCACTGTTGTTCCGGGATCTGCACCAATCGACCACGCCGGAAACTGCATGTCGTACTTGGCCAGTGAAGGAATGCCAAAGGTGTGATGCACCAACACCTTGTTGTAGCGCTGGGCCACACCCATGGCTGACAAAATCGCACCCGTGGCATACGGCCCCATCAGCAAATCAACTTTGTCGGACGTCACCAACTGCTCATACAGCGTGCGCGCCAAGTCTGGCTTGGACTGATCATCTTTCACCGTCCACTCGACCTTGCGGCCCAGCAAACCACCCCGGGCGTTGAGCTGCTCGACATAGATTTCACCCGCCAACTTATGCGTCAGGGCGGTGGACGACAGCGGGCCGGTGAGCGCCAGTGTGCTACCGATGCGCACCGGGCCTGGCGCCTGCGCTTGGACCGCGCCAGCAAATGCCAACGCTGCACCGACGGCAGCCACGGCGGACAAAGTTCTTCTGGTCATCTTCATGGTTTGTCTCCTGTTTATTGATAAGGACGGTCGCGTGAAAATTCAACTGAAATTTGCGCTGTCGCTCAGTCGACCTGCGCGCCGGAGCGCCTCACCAACTCGGCCCACTTGGTGATTTCAGATCGGCCAAAAATGGCCAATTCATCGGGTTTCATGTTGCGCAGTTCAAGCCCTTGCGCGCCTAGTTTGGCGGTGACCTCCGGACTCGCCATGGCCTGCGCGGCCGCATCTCTCAAGCGCGCCAAAACTGGCGCAGGCGTGGCTGCAGGCGCATACATCATGAACCAAGCCACCAAGTCAAAGTCAGCCACGCCTTGCTCGACCAAGGTCGGTACATCGGGGGCTGCAACGCTGCGTTTGGCGCTGGACGCGCCGAGTGCGCGCAGCTTGCCTGACTTCATGTGCGGCAGCACGGCCGCCGGGTGATAGAACATGAACTGCACCTGCCCGCCCATCACATCGGTCAAGGCCAGACCGCCTTCTTTGTAAGGCACGTGGACCATGTCGCCACCCACGCGCGCCTTCAGCAGTTCACCCGCCAGGTGACCGGAGGTGCCGTTGCCAGCAGACGCATAACTCACGTTGCCATCGGGCCGACTGGCTTGCGCTGCCAGGTCTTTCACCGTCTTGAGTGGCGAATTCGCCGCGACCACGAGCAAGGTCGGCGTGTAGCCGGCGAAGACCACAGGCGCAAAGTCTTTCAGCGGGTCGTAAGGTAGCCTCTTGAACAGCGTTGCATTGATGGCGTGTGTGCCAACCGTGCCCATGACAATGGTGTAGCCATCCGCCGGCCCTTTGGCCACCAGATCTGAGCCAATGACGCCACCCGCACCCGCTCGGTTTTCAACCACCACAGCTTGCCCTAGCGGCTTACTCAAGCCATCGGCGATGACGCGAGAAATGATGTCGGTGGTCGTGCCAGCACCGAAAGGAACAACGAGTTTGATGGGCCGCAGCGGGAAGTCTTGAGCCTGAGCTGGTCGCGCGCTCAGGCCTAGGCTGAAGGCGCTCAGAAGTGCCACGGCCAGAACGCACTGGTTTGAGCGTGCGCTCATGCTTCGCTTTCGTTGGCGGCGGATCTTTCCTTGTACGCCGCTCGGGCGGCCCAGCCGCGCGCGAACTCGGCATTGTGCTGCCCCAGCAGCGGCGGTGCAGTGACGTCGAGTGAACGTTCGCCATCAAAGGACACGGGTGAACGCACGGTCTTGAACGTGCCGGTGACCGGGTGCGGGGCCTCGACAAACAGCTGCAAGTGTTGCGCCTGCGGGTCTTGCGGTACCTCAGCGGTGGTGTAGACCGGCGCGTGCGGCACGTCTTCGGCCGCCAAACCAGCGCACCAATCGGCACGAGGTCGCAGCTTGAATACGCCAGCGAGCACATGCATCAGCGCCTCCTGATTTTCGATACGCGCTTGCCGCGTGGCAAAGCGCGGGTCTTTGAGAATATCGTGACGCTCCATTACCGTGGCCAGACCTTGCCAGAATTTGGGGGGTGACGACATGTGCAGCGCCAGCCACAAACCATCGCTGCACTGCATCACATAAGACTGCGACACACTGGGCCTGCTGAACGGGCCCATGACTTCATCGGCGGAAAACAAATGCGTGAAGGCATCTAGGTTGAAGTGCGTCATGGCCTCCATCATGGAGACCTCCACCTTGCGACCGATGCCTGTTTCATGCCTTTCATGCAAGGCGCCAAGCACGCCGTAAGCGGCATAAAAACCGGTCAACGCATCGGCCAGCGCAGGGCCCACCACACGCGGATTGGCCGGGTTGATCAACAAGCCCAAAAATCCACTGGTGGCTTGCGCCACGGTGTCATAACTCGGTCGACCCGCATACGGACCCGTCGGCCCAAAGCCACTGATGGCGCAGTAAATCAAACGCGGGTTGATCTTTTGCAGACGCTCCTGGCCAGCACCAATCTGTTCGGCCACACCGGGCCGGAAGTTCTGGATGTAGACATCGGCGTCGCGGATCAAATCGTCAAAGCGCGCCAAGTCAGCGGCGTCCTTGGTGTTCAGTGTGATGCTGCGTTTATTGCGGTTGTAGGTTTGAAAATGTGGGCTGTACAGCTCGCCTTTGAAGGCTCTGAATGGATCACCTGTGACGGGCAATTCAACCTTGACAACATCAGCACCCAAGTCGGCCAGCAGCATGGAGGCCGCCGGCCCGGTGATGAAGGTGCCGTGCTCGACAACCCGTACATTGGCTAGAACTTTGGCCATGTCACTCAGGATGCCTTAGGCATGTCACCGGTGTATTGCAGCCCTTGCGTGGCTTGGTAAGACAGCGCAAAACCAATCGGATCTTCCAGCTCTTCATTCAGGTGGGCAATCAAGCTGGCTGTGCGCGCCAGCATTGGCACGCCCTTGAGCGCATTGACCGGAAAACCCACGCCCAGCAGCACCGCAGGAATCGCCCCTGACACATTCAGCTTGAGCTCCTTGCCGACGATTTCAGGAATGACGGCCTCCACTATTTTTGCAATCTCGACATAACGCTGACCCGCGCCGGCCTCAGCCGAGACTTCGAACAACCGACCAACGCGCGGATCGCGTTGCTTGTGTTCGGGATGACCATAACCGGCGATAGGCAACTTGCGCGCACGCAAATCAGCCACCACGGCACGCGCCGCCGCATGCAAATCACCTGCGTGTTTGTCAGCTTCTTTTTCCACCGCTAAATACAGTCGCCCCGCCGTTTCAGAAGCGCCCAAAATCACCGAGCCAGAGCCCAACAAACCCGCCGCCACCGCACCCTGCATCGCATCCGGTGCAGCGGCCAGCGTCATGCGGGCCGCTTGCACGCTCGGCACCAAACCGTGTTCGGCAATCGCCACCAAGGTGGCATTCAGCACGGCACTGGTCGCAGCATCAGCGCGACGACCGGTGACCAACAAGAAAAAATAGTCGCCAAAATTGATATGTCCGATCAGCTCGCGGGACAAGTCCGCACCGCGCACCACGATCGTTTCAGCGTTCGAGGTGCAAATGGCTGAACGGGGTTGGGTGGCCTTGCCAATTTTCAAAATGGATCTCCTGCGAGGGAATCAAAAACACTCAAGCCGACGGCACGAGCTTGAAGTCGTAGTACGCCGTGTGAAAAGGCGTACTCATGACACGACCGTCAGGCGCCGGGCCAGCTGGATGAGCTTCAAAATCAACGATCAGGCTGTTGCGCACGCCGAAGACTGCATCAGAATCGAGAAACGGGCTGTCAGAGACAAACAGGTGCGTGATCAGTCGCTCATAGCCGGGCGCGCTGAGCATGGTGTGCATATGACCGGGCCGGTTCGGATGGCGCCCCATGCGGCGCAGCATGCCACCGACCGGGCCGTCATCAGGCACAGGGTAGTAAGCTGGCTTGATCGACCAAAAGCGGTAGTTGCCGGCCGCATCGGTGTGAAAGCGCGCACGCAGTGCCATCGGAGCATCCGGGCCTTTTTGCAAATCGTAAAAGCCGTCGCCATCACCGGACCAAACGTCGAGCGTGCAGTGGGCAATCGGTTGGCCTGCTGTGTCGGTGACACGGCCATGGTAATAAGCCGGCGTGCCTGAGCTGTCGCCCGTGATGTCGGCACCCAAAGCCAGTTCGGGTGCACCCTCCCAGAAAAACGGGCCTAGCACAGTGGCTTCAGTGGCCTTCAGCGCGGTCGGCTTGGCCTTCAGCGCGGCAGCCGCACCTTTGGCCTGCTCAATCCCGACCACCGCCATGGAGACACCCAGCGTGTCTGACAGCAGAATGAATTCTTGACGCTTTTCATCGCACATCTGGCCGGCTGCTGTCAAAAATTCAATCGTCCCCATCCATTCCTCAGGGGTCAGTTGCACCTCCTGCACGAACGAGTGGACGTGTTTGACGAGCGATGTCATGACCTGCTTGAACCGTGGGTCCTTGCACTCCGTCATGCGCTCAATCACCGCTTGCGCCAAGTCTTTGACTTCCAGTTCTGCCATGCTGTCTCTCCTTATTTAAATGTCGTCGCTGCGAACACCAGCTTAAATTTCGTCACTGCGAGCGTAGCGCGGCAGTCCATGAGCCCGAATCCGCAGGCATGGATGGCCACGCTGCGCTCGCCATGACGAATAGACTGCGCTCGCCGCGTGGCGCTTTCCATGACAAATAGCACTCACACCATCTCAACGTTACAGAACGCTGCAAGCTTGTTCAAAGCTCAAGCGCGGGTTGCGGTCAAACAGCTTGCTGTTGTCGCCATACCCGAGGTTGATCAAGAAGTTGGCTTGCAAACGTCCATCAGGGAAAAACTCGGCATTGACTTTTGCCAGATCGACGCCGCTCATAGGACCGCAATCGAGACCCACAGCGCGCGCGGCGATCATGAAATAAGCGCCGCTCAAGGTGCTGTTGCGAATGCCGGTGCCATCAGCCAAGGGCTTGTTGCCTTCAAACATTTCTTTGGCACCAGGGTTGTGCCAAACCACAGGCATGTGCTCGTAAAAACGCGTGTCGGTGGCGACGATGACGGTGACCGGTGCGACCTTGGTTTTCTCGACATTGCCGGGCGACAGCGCCGGGATCAGACGCTGGCGTGACTCGGCCGAATTCAAAAAAACGTAGCGCGCAGGCTGCGTGTTCATCGACGTGGCACCCATCTTGGCGATGTCATAGACCTGTTGCAGGAGCTCGGCAGGGACCGGCTTGTCAATGAAGCCATTCGCAGTACGGGCTTTGAAAAAAAGTTGATCAAGGCAGGCGTCAGAAATTCGCATGGGATTTTTCTTTAAAAAAGTGAATGAAGAATAGAGATTACAGATTTACTCGGGCTTGATGTCAAGATCGCGCGTCAGCTTGGTCCAGCGGTCGACGTCGCGTTTAACCAGCGCTCGAGTATCGGCGGGATTCAGAGCCAGCGGCCGCCCCCCCGCCTTGCGGAAAATATCGATCACATCAGGGGCTGCAATCACTTTCGCCAATTCGGTACGGAGCTGTGCAGCCACATCCGCCGGGGTTTTGGATGGTATGAAAAGACCAAACCAAGATTCCAGCTCGAGCGCTGCGACGCCGGTCTCGTTGATGGTCGGCACGGTCGGGTGACCCGCCAGACGAGCGCTGCCAGAGACCGCCAGCGCTTTCACATTGCCCGCATCGACCTGCACACGGGCTGTCGATGACAGGTCGAAAAACACATCGACGCGGCCGCCCAGCAGATCCTGATACGCCGCCTGCGCGCCACGGTATGGCACATGCACCAACTCGACGCCAGCGAGATGCCAAAGAGCAGCAGCCAGTACGTGCTGACCCGATCCGTTGCCAGCCGAAGCGTAAGTCAGCTTGCCAGGATTGGCCTTGGCATGCGCCACCAAATCTTTCAAGGAATTGAAAGGCAAGTCCTTGCGCGCCATCAAGGTGTAGCTGTAGGCCACGGCCAAACCCACGGGCTCGAAATCACGCAGGCTGTCGTAGGGCAAATTGCGGTACAAGCCCGGGTTGATGGCGAGGTTGGAGACGGAACCGACCAGCAGCGTATAACCGTCCGGCGCGGCCTTGGCCACCGCGTCAGTACCAATCAAGGTGCCTGAGCCGGGACGATTCTCGACCACCACCGGTTGTGTCAGTTGCTTGCCCAACTTGTCCGCTAACAGGCGTCCCACAAAGTCAAAACCGCCACCCGGCGGCTGCGGCACCACCACCTTCAGCGGCTTATTGGGGAACACCTGCGCCGCCGCTGGCATGGCGGCTAATGTGGTCACCGCCAGTGCTGCCAGCAGCGTCTGAGCCAGCGCCAGGCTGACTCGGTCCTTCAGCGGTTTGCAGGTCATGTCTTTGTCTCCGGTTTATTTTTAATACGACACGAACAAAGGAAGGCTCAGCGCTCTAACGCGCCACCCGCCAGCCAACGTGCTCCTCGCTGGTAGAGCTCCTGCACCACCGGACCCTTCAGCATAGGCATGTCGAGCTTGACGGTGTAGCCAATGCGCGTCTGGATATACGCGAGGTGACGATAGCCTTCAGGAAAGCCCGCCAACGCTTCTTGATCCAAGGACAAGGTAGCCGTCGAGTCGACCGGATCGATGCGGTCTTTTTCGTAAATCGGCTGACGGTGCAGCAGCTTCCACTGGCCTTCGTGACGCGTCACAAAGTCATAAAAGCGACCGGTGCAGACCACATCACACAGCACTGGGCCATGCGCCCCTTCAACCATGCCGCGCTGAGAAATCGTCATTTTGGTTTGTGCAATTGCGCGGTCACCCGCTACGTCGACAGCCGAGCCGCCCAGAAAATGCAGAATGCTGACGCCCTTGGACCACCCCTCTTGCGTGACCCGGATGAACTCCTGAAACGAGCCCTGAAACCAGGTCGCCATCATCACGCCCTCTGGATGCCAAACGGTCGCGAACCGCGCCCAATCACCGGCATCGCGCCACAGCGCCCAGCGCTCCACCATCTGGCGTATGTCCAACTCGCTCTTCATGTCATCACTCATTCAAATCTCCATTTTTTAAATTCAATGACCCGTTGCTCAGGGTTGCGATGGTGGGCTGGCATAGTCAACCTGATGCCGCGCCGTGCGCATATCGGCCAGTTCACGTTTGACGCGCAAGTGCTCAGGATGCACGGCATAGCCGTCGAGGGCCGCCTGATTTTCGAATTCGGAATAGAGCACCACGTCGCAGGCGTAGTCGATGCGGCTTGAATCTACGCCAATTTCAAGGTGAAGCAAACCGGGAATACACCCACGCAGTGACTCAAAACTGCGCTGCAACTGCGCGATACAGTCGCGTTTTTCCGCCGGCGTCTCGCCGCGAAGGTTCCACATGACGATGTGTTTGATCAAAGAGTTCTCCAGAATCAATGGACTCAGGCTGCGGGTGGAAAGCCGGCGCGTTGCGGCCACAAATTGGTAAATACATGGACCTCGCGGCTCGCATACAAACCCGTCAAATTGAACGGCTCACTGGCCAACCAAACATCGGCTGCCAGACGCGATTCAAATTCAATCGCCAGCAAACTGCCAACCATGGTTTGGCCATCGTCAGCCAGCAATGGCCCAGCAAAGGCAATGCGATCCGCCACCGCAGCGAGGTAAATTTTGTGTTCAGGTCGAACGCGCAACCGCAGGTCGGCAGCGTCAGGTTTATCAAGCAGGTGGAATATATAAATCATGGTGTCTTCTTTGTTTCGCTGATCGAATAACGGTCTTCAAGTGCCCCTTGCATCGGGCGCATCGGGCAGTACCAAAGGGCGCTCGTTGGCCGCAAGAGAGAGAAAATGGGAGCCGTCAATGTAGCCATCATGTCAATCCAGCTTCACGCGACTGCTCGCGATAACTTGGCCCCAACGCAAGTTGTCAGCCCGGACCATGCGGGAAAAATCTTCTGCAGATCCGCTCCCAGGTTCAGCACCTTGAGCATCGAACTGCTTTCGCACAGCCGGCTCCAGCAGGATCTGACCAATCTGTCGATTGAGCTCTGCAGTCACGGCTGCAGGCATTCCCTTCGGGCCCATGAATCCAAACCAAGTCGTGCCCTCAAACCCGGGAAAGCCGCTTTCTGCAACCGTTGGAAGTTCCGGTGCAAGGGGCGATCTTTTAGCGCTAGTGATGGCCAATGCCCGGACCTTTCCGGCGCGCGACTGAGGCAACGTCCAGACAATGCTGTCAAAAGCAAAATCGACCTGCCCACTCACGATATCGGGCAGGGCCTGAACGCCGGTCTTGTACGGTACATGGACCGCCTTGAACCCTGCACTCAGAATGAATGACTCGGCAATCAAGTGCGTGATGGTTCCATTTCCACTCGATGAAAACGACAATTTACCGGCCTTCGCCTTGTCAAGCTGAGCGAGTTGCGCCAGGGTGGTGACGTTAAGCGCTGGGCTCACCACCAACACATTGGGTGCCGTCCCGATCTCCGCAACTGGCGTGAAATCCTGCAAGGCTTGGTACGGCAGGGAACGCAAATGCGGCAAGACGGCGTGCGTGCTGCTGGTGGCCATCAACAGCGTGTAACCGTCCGCCGGGGACTTCGCCACCGCATCAGCGCCGATGGCGCCTGCTGCGCCTGGTCGGTTATCGACCGTGACCGGCTGTTTGAATCGGTCCGCCAGCTGTTGCGCCACGATGCGTGCCAGTGCATCGGTACTACCACCCGCAGCGAAAGGGACCACGATTTTTATCGGCCGCGAGGGAAAGGCCTGCGCTATCGCTATACCAGAGAGCATGGGCAATGCCAACGCGGCGAGGCATAAATGCACCGGGAATTGGGAAAAGCGTAGAAGCGAAACGATTGACAATTTGCGCATCAGTTTTCTCCAAACTTTTCCTAGATAAGACGACATCAAAATCAAGGCTGAACATGCCGTTAGGCTGTTGAAGAATATAGTGGCCCGGCGTCCGATCTGAAAGCAGACTGGCGCAAATGACTTTTTCATGCCGTGGAACAAAGCCTGGCGGGCTGCGCCACAATGCAGACCAAGAACCGATGGGTCGGTGACAACGGAGACACAGCGTGGATCGCTGGACTGAAATAGAACTTTTTGTACAGGTCGCCGAAACTGGCAGCCTGAGCCGTGCGGCCGAAGCACTGGATTTATCCAACGCAGCGGCCAGCCGGCATTTGTCGGCACTCGAAGAGCGGCTAGGCGCGCGGCTGGTCGAGCGCAACACGCGCCGGCTCTACCTGACCGACACCGGTCAGGAATTTTTCAGGCGTGCCAAGACCATTTTGGGCGAACTCAAGGATGCTGAGTCAGCCGTCAACGCCACCGCGCTCGACCCGACCGGCGTGCTGCGCATCACCGCATCGCTGTCGTTTTCAGTTCACCATGTGGCTCCCCTGCTGCGTGAATACACCCAACGCTACCCCAACGTGCAGGTGCATGTGGAGTCGGCCAACCGCTACCTGGACATCATCGACAACAACATCGATGTCGCGATCCGCACACGCGAGTCGGAACCAGATTCGAACATCACCATCCGGCGCGTGGCCGAGACCCGGCGCATCATGGCGGCCTCACCACGATACCTGTCGCAACATGGTTTCCCGAAAACCCTCGACGACCTGCATCAACACAAGATGCTGATTTACACCTACGCCAACAACCCGAACGAGTTGCGCTTCACCCGTGGCAATGAGACCTGCACGGTGACGGTCAAGGGACTGCTTGAATCGAACGACGGACAAATATTACGGACGGCGGCGCTGGATGGCATGGGCATTTTGGTGCAGCCCACCTACATTCTTTATGAAGACATCGTCGCCGGCAGGTTGGTGCCCGTGCTCGATGACTGGGACCTGCCCCGCCTGAACATCAACCTAGCCTACCCGAGCCGTAAGCATCTCTCCGCCAAGGTTCGAACCTTCATCGACTTCATGGTCGAGCACTTTGACAAGATGGATTACGAACGCAAGTGGACAGGCCGGTTTTAGTCAGGGCGCCGCCCATCGAAGGCGTTTTGCAACAACTGACGTAGCGCCACGCGTTCAAGGGGTCGCGGATTGGGGTACTGGTTCTGCAGCGCTATGTCGCAAGCCTTGTCGAGGTCAGCTTCTTGCATGCCGAGCGCCCTCAAAGAGACTGGCGCGCCGTTGTCTTGCGCTAGGTCGAAGACGGCAGCCGCCGCACTTCGCACACCCTGTTGAGTCCCACCCGCTGAGCCAGCGCCATTCAAAGCTTCTGCGATGACGGCCATCGACTGCGGCGCATTCGGCGCGTTATAAGCCAGCGCATGCGGCAACACCACGGTGTGGGTTTCAGCGTGCGGTAAATTGAACGTGCCGCCCAACGTGTGGCACAGCTTGTGGTGCAAGGCCATGCCGACGTTGTTCAAGACCAAGCCGCACAGCCAAGCGCCATATAACGCATCGCTGCGAGCCGCCAGATTGGCAGGTGACTGGCAAATCAAGGGCAGCGAACGGGCCAGCGCCGCAATGCCTTCACGGGCCATCACGTCCATCACCGGATTGCTGTCAACGCAGTACAGACCCTCGGCCGCATGCGCAATGGCGTTGATGCCGCTGGTCACGCTCAGGCTCACAGGCAGACTCAGCGTCAGCTCCGGATCGTAAATCACGGTGCGCGGCAAGACACGCGGATCGCGACCGGTTTTCTTCAAACCGTTTTCCGTGATGCCATAGATCTCAGTCATCTCCGAGCCCGCATAGGTCGTTGGAATGGCCACAATCGGCAAGCCAGAATCCAGCGCAATGGCTTTACCCAACCCGGTGGTCGAACCGCCACCGATGGCCACTGCGCAATCAGCGCCCAGCCGGCGTGCCAAGTCACGGATCTCGTGAACTGTTTCGATCGGCACATGCATCACAGCACGGTCAAAAATGCCGGCCGCGCGCGCACCGAGCAAGTCAGCCACTTGTTCCGCCGAAGCGCGTTGCTCAGGCGTGCACAGCACCAAAGTTTTTTTTGCCCCGAGGGCTTCAATTTCTGCACCGAGCTGGCTCAATGAGCCAGGACCAAACACCACCTTGCCTGCTTGACCGCGGTAGACAAAACTTTTCATGAGATCTTTCATTCTTTGGGGTTCAGGCCGGCACTGCGCTCAACCGCCCGGATGATGGCCGCGTAGTCCAGCAGGCCGTCTCCCTGCGCCATGGCGGCGTGCATGAGCTGGTGCGTGAGTGAGGTTTGCGGCAGTGGCGCATGGACGGCTGCGCCAGCATCCAAAATCAAGTCGAGGTCCTTGGTCATCTGCTCAACGGTGAACGTGGGCGTGAAATCACGCACACCGAGCTGCACCGATTTGGCCTTCAGAATCGGCGAGGCAACGGCGCTAGCACTTAACACTTGCCACATGTCTTCCCATTGCAAGCCGCCCTTTTGGCCCAGCGTCAGACCTTCAGCGAGCATGGCGCTGGTCTGCGCGATCATCAAGTTAACCACCAATTTCATGAGCCGGGCTTCTTCCGCTTGGCCCAGATAAAAATGATGCGGGCCAAGCTTCTGCAGCAAGGGCAGCACTTGGTCATAAGCCGCACGTGGGCCTGAGGCCATGACAGTGAGTTGCGCCGCATCAGCCATCTTGTTGTTGCCCGACACCGTCACCCGCAGATACGTGATGCCCGCGGCAACGCACAGCTTGGCGGCTTGCGCCGAGGCCTGCTGAGAGACGGTGCTGGTATCGACAAAAATGCTGCCCTTGCGCGCCTGCGCAACCACCTGTGCACTGACCGCCAGCAAAGCAACGTCATTCGGCAGCGAAGAGAAAATCACTGTCGCTGCGGCCATGGCTTGCGCGACATCGATCGCCACACGCAGACCTTGCGCGCTGGCCAATTGCAGCCGCTGTGCACTCGGATCGCTCACGGTCACGGCGTGACCAGCGGCATGCAAATGCCCGGCCATTGGCAAACCCATCTTGCCGATGCCCAGGAAATGAACAGTGGCTGGATGCGGGGTCATGGCACAGCTCCTGCCATCAACCTGGCGACAGCGTAATGGGAAAGATCCAGATACTGATCCAGCGGCGGCGGCACACCACCCCACATGCCCTCCATCTCGGCACGAATCGACAGCACAGTCTGAAAGCCTGGCCGACTGAACGCCGCGTCAGGCGCGAGACCCGAACCCGGTGCCACCAAAGCGTCATAAGTCCCCTGGGCCGCACTAGACGACAGCTGGAATTTTTCTTGCAACAGCACGATCATGTCTTCCCGGTGCGCCGGATTCATGGCGTGGCGCTGACCTTCTATATAAGCAGCCAGATAGCGTCTGAGCACGTCGGCATTCGCTGCCGCCCAGCGGCGCTGCACAAAGGCACCTGTCGCCTGGTAAGGCCCCAGCAGACTGAACTGGCTGCCGAGGCTTTTGAGGCCTTTTTCACGTACCGTGAAAGAAAACGGCGGATTGATCATGCCTGCGGCCAGTTGCGGATCAGCCACCATCGCCGCCGATCGCGGCCCAGTGCCGCCGGCCAACTTGACGCCGTAGTCGCGATTTTCGAGCAGGCCGTGGTTCTTCAAAATTTTCTTGGCCGCCAGCGCGTAAGCGGTGCCCGGGGCATCAACCGCCAGCAACTTGCCGCGCAGGTCTGTGATGCTGTTGATTTCTGCGCGCACCATCAAATCGTTCATGCCAGCATCGCCGCCACACACAATCACGACGTCTTGCCCGGCCGACTCGACCATGGCCACGGCGTTGTCCACCGCGGCGTGTGCAATCTCAAATTGACCCTCGGCCAGACCGGCACGCTGCGCATCTGAGTTGGGCGTGTTCTGCACTTCAATGATCAGCTGGCGACGGGCGAAATAACCTTCGGCCATGGCCACCATCAGCGGTAGATTGCTGGAGGTGTTGAAGATGTTGACGCGCAACCGTGTGGCGTCAGCTGATGCAGAAGGATTGACGGGCATGCGTGAGAACTTTCTGAAATACGCCAAGCTTCGTCGGGCGGTTTTGACTTACTTGGGTGCGGCCTTCATCACTGCGCCTAAGGTGATGAATTCTTCTTTGATGTAAGCGTCAAATTGCTCTGGTTTCATGGGCATGGATTCTGCGCCCAACTTGGCCATGCGCTCCTTGACTTCAGGCTGCGCGAGAATCTTGGCGACTTCGGCGTTCAGCTTGTTGACCACGGCGCGCGGCGTCTTGGCAGGTGCCAACAAGCCGATCCAAAAGTCGAAAACAAAGCCAGGCAGGCCGGCTTCAGCCACGGTCGGCACATCAGGCAAAGCGCTTGAGCGCTTGGCGGTGCTGACAGCCAGAGCGCGCATGCGGTTGTCGCGGATCGATGGGATCGACGCCAGCACGGGTGTGAACATGAAGTCGACTCGGCCAGCGCTGGTTTCAACAATGGTCTCAGGCGTGCCCTTGAAAGGAATATGCGTGACCTGAATGCCAGCCACACTGCGGAATTTTTCGGCATTCACGTGCGTCGCACTGCCCACGCCGGCCGAAGCATAGTTGAGCGAATCTGGCTTGGATTTGGCGGCGGCGATGAGTTCCTTCACCGACTTGAACGGGCTGTTCACACCGACCACCAACACACTGGGCAGTGCCGCCAGCGGGGAGACACCGGCAAAGTCGGCCACCGTGTCGTAACTCAGGCCGGGGTACAAAGTTGGGTTGACCACGTGGCCGGTCGATACCACCAACAGCGTGTAACCATCGGGATCGCTTTTGGCCACTTGCGCAGAACCTAGCGTACCGCCGGCACCGGGTCGGTTTTCAACCACCACCGATTGACCCGTGCTGGCACTCAGTCGTTCACCAACGACACGCGCCATGATGTCGGTCGCGCTGCCGGCCGTGAAGGGCACAACGATCTTGATGGTCTTGCTCGGGTACTCCGCACCAGAAGGTTGTGCGCTGACGGTGGCAACGGACAACACCGCTGCAAAGGCAATTAAAAAGCGTTTCATGGAAATGTCTCCTGAATATGGAAAGGCCTGCGGTCTGCGCCGCTTGAATAAAAAATCAGCCGGGACTCAATGCACCAAGCCCAGCCCGAGAGCCAAAGCGATCTTCTCGCCCGACTGCTGCAAAGCGCGCAAATGCGGTTGCAGGTCAACGCCCAGCAACTGACCCGCGCGTTTTTTCCATTGACCCGCCACCATGACGCTGTCGATGTTGGCCAGCGAGGTTTGCATGACGACTGAATTCACAGCGTCGTGCACCGGCTGCATGTTGAGATCGGTGGCACGGATCATCACCAGATCTGCCTGCTTGCCACTGGCAAGCGAACCGATGCGGTCTGCCTGTTTGAGCATGCGAGCACCTTCGATGGTGACCCACGACAGCGCTTCGCGCGTGGTCACGGTGGACGTGTTGGGGATGCTGCCATGCAGTTCCCGGTGGGCGGCGTTGTCAAGCGAGCGCTGCATGCCTAGGGCTACACGGGCCTGCACCAGCATCTCACCACTGATGGCGCTTTCAAGATCAACACCCAGCGATGGCGCACGGCCAAACGTACGCAGCCGCCCGGTGATCGGGTAGCCATGACCTTGCGTCATTTCACTTTCCGGCGCAGCTGAAAAACTCATGCCGAGATCACAAAAACGTTTGAGTTGGTCATCGCTCAAGGCGTGACCATGAACGATGTTGATGTGGTCACCGAGCAGACCGACCGCCTCTAACTTTTCCCAGCCATCCGGCGTTCGGGCTGCCCCACCGCCTTGGTGGAGGGACGCGATCAGCCCGAGCTCCTTGGCCATGGCGAAGTCGTGCATGGCGACGTCGAGCGTCGAATAATGCGGGCCTAACACCGCGGCCTGAACGCTCAGCAACGAACGGCCCTGATGGGCCTTGAGCAAGCGCTCGATCTCGACGCGCGGATGCGGCACTTCCCAAAAAGGCGTTTGCCCGGGCAAGGGATCCGGCTTGGGCGTGCCATGAAAAAATGCGGCCCGAATACCCGAGGCCAGCAAACCGGCAATCGCCGCGTCATTGGACTGCGGTGTGGGGTTGTTGTGGCACCAATCGGCCAGCGTGGTCGTGCCGCAATTGAGCTGGTTCAGCGCCCCGACCAGCGTGGCGATGTACAAGTCTTGCGGCTCGAAAACCGTCGCCAGCCCTGCGTGCATCTTGCGAAAATATTCGAGCAAGGTCCAGTTTGAAGCCAGCCCGCGCAACGCCGTCTGCCAAGTGTGCATGTGCGCATTCACCAGCCCCGGGATGATGATGTAGCCGCTGCCATCGATCATCTCCGCATCATCGATATGGATGCGCGGCGCGATCTCAGTGAGCGTGTCGCCAGTGATGAGAATGTCGCCCTGCGGCAGATCGCCCTGCGCATCCATCGTGATGATGGATGCGCCGCGGATCAAACTTCGCTTAGGCTGGGATGGCTGGGCGGCCATAGCTCAGGACTCCAGGCCGTCGCTCATCTTCACGTTTTCCGACTTCAGCACCAGACCCGCATCGGCTGCGATTTCTTGCAGTAGCACGGAGAAGTCGACGTCGTCATGACCGCGACCGACCATGCGAGAGACTGACTCGCGCGTCGCTGCAGCTGCCGGCATGGCAACGCCGTAGGTGCGGGCAGCGGCCAAACCCAGGTCCATGTCCTTGAGCAACAGCTGTGGCGTGAAAGTGACCTGTTCAAACGTCAGATTCGTCAACACCGGTGTTTTATATCTGGTGTACATCGAACCCAGCACCGAGTCGTTGATGCTCTCAAGAAACACATGACGCGGGATACCGGCTTTTTCAGCCAGCACCGTGATCTCACACAGGTTTTGAATGACAACACCAAACATGGTGTTGTGTGCGATTTTCCAAATGCGCGCCAGCTCGCCCTCGCCGACCCACATGACCTTGCGCGCCATCGCCTGCAAGCAGGGCTCGATTTCTGTGTACAGCGCTTTTGGGCCTGAGGCGACTTGCAGCAATTTTCCGGCCTTGGCGACCTTGGCATTGCCCGACACCGGGCTGCACAAATAGCCCACGCCCATGGCTTCAAGGCGCTGACGAATGTCTGCCGAACCCTCCTGAGAAATAGAGGAGCTGTCGATCACCACCTTGGGCTTGACAGAACCGGCCACCAAGCCACCTTCGCCAAACAACACTTCCTTCAGGTCGCTGGTGGTCGAGACCATGGTGAAAACGAAATCGCAGTGGGCCAGGTCTTGCTTGGCCGCGACGATGGTGGCGCCGTATTCGGCCAGTGGCGCAGCTTTAGAGGCTGTGCGGTTCCAGACGCTGACCTTGTGGCCCGCCTTGATCAACCGCTTGGCCATGGCCTCGCCCATGCGACCCAAGCCGATCCATCCAATTCTCTTGTCCATTGTGTTTCCTTGTTGTCTTTTTTAACTATCCGTAGTGTGTCGCAGAGCCTCAGGAGTCACAAGAAAACCAGCGGAAATCAGTTTTTCCATGGGTGGAAAAACATCACTCCGTCCCAACTCAATCGAGCGTTGCGCCCGAGATCCGAACGATGTCGGCCCATTGGGCGCTTTCTTTTTTAATCCGAGCGCCGTACTCGACCGGACCACCCAACAACGGTACGGCACCCTCCACGCCTAGGCGGGACTGAAATTCGGCAGTCGCAGCGATCTTCAAAATCTGTGAGGCCAACTCTTTGACCACAGCATCTGGAGTGCCTCGGGGTGCCAGCAGCCCATAGGTCAGCGTGCTTTCAAAATCGGCAAGTGCGCTGATCCCCGACTCAGCGATGGTCGGCACGTCTGGCATCGACGGATTGCGTTTGGCACTGGTCACGGCGATGGCGCGCAAGCGTCCGCTGGCGACCAACGCCAGCGCAGGTGGAATGACGCTGAACATCATCTGCACCTGGCTACCGACAAGATCAGTGAGCGCCGGAGCGGTGCCTTTGTAGGGAATGTGGCTGAGCTTGACGCCGGTCTTGTGCTCAAACAATTCCCCGCACAAGTGCCCCCCCGTGCCGCCGCCACTGGAGGCGTAATTGACACGACCCGGCTCTGACTTGGCCAGTGCCAGCAGATCAGCCACCGACTTGACCTTCGACGCAGCGGGGACCACCAAGACCAATGCCGATGACGCAAACATGGCGACAGGCATCAGGTCTTTCTGGGTGTCGTATTTCAATGGCTTATACAGCGCTGGGTTGATCGACACCGTGCCCGAATGTCCCAACAGCAGCGTGCTGCCGTCGGCTGGGCTGCGCACCACTTGCTCAGTGCCAACGTTGCCGCCTGCGCCCGGCTTGTTTTCAACCACCACACTTTGATTGCGCAACTCGCCCAAGCTTTTGGCCATCTGACGGCCAAACACATCGTTGCCGCCACCGGGTGCAAAAGGCACCACGATCTTGATCGGCTTGCCTTGCGCATGCGTCGGTAGGCTGAAGGCAGCCAAAGCGACTGCCCCTACGGTGCCGATCATGACTTGACGGCGGTTGGTGGCGGTGACTCTCAACGTTTAAACCCGCTCGAGAATGAGCGCAATGCCTTGTCCCACGCCAATGCACATGGTGCACAGCGCGTAGCGGCCACCGGTGGCGTGCAAACGGTTGACGGCCGTGGTGGCCAGCCTGGCACCCGATGCGCCCAGCGGGTGTCCCAAGGCAATTGCACCACCCCAAGCGTTCACGCGGGCGTCGTCATCTTGCAGACCGAGTTGGCGCAACACGGCCAGACCTTGTGCCGCAAAGGCTTCGTTGAGCTCAATCACGTCCAGTTGTTCCAGCTTGAGCCCCGTCAGCGCCAGCACTTTTTGTGTGGCGGGTGCGGGACCGATACCCATGATGCGCGGTGGTACGCCGGCGGTCGCCATGCCCACAATGCGAGCGCGCGGTGTCAATCCATTTTTGGCAGCGCTGACTTCATCGGCGAGCAACAAAGCACACGCACCGTCGTTGACGCCGCTGGCATTGCCGGCCGTCACGGTACCGTCTGGACGCACCACGCCTTTGAGTTTGGCCAGCGTTTCCATGGTGGTGGCACGCGGGTGCTCGTCTTGCTCGACGACAATCGCGTCACCCTTTTTCTGAGCGATCGTGACAGCGGTTATTTCGCGTGCAAAGTGGCCGGCTTTTTGGGCTGCCACAGCGTTCAACTGACTGGCCAACGCCATCCGGTCTTGCGATTCGCGATCGATCTTGAAGTCTGTCGCGACGTTCTCAGCCGTCTCTGGCATGGAGTCAACGCCATACGCCTGCTTCATCAGTTTGTTGACGAAGCGCCAACCGATGGTCGTGTCGTAAACCGCATTGGTGCGGCTGAATGCCGTTTCGGCCTTCGGCATGACAAACGGTGCGCGGCTCATGCTTTCAACACCGCCAGCGATCATCAGGCCAGCTTCGCCCGAACGTATGGCGCGGGCTGCCGTGCCGACAGCATCAAGACCCGAGCCGCACAAACGGTTGATGGTGGCGCCCGGCACTTCAAAAGGCAAACCCGCCAGCAAGCTCGACATGTGCGCCACGTTGCGGTTGTCTTCGCCGGCCTGATTGGCGCAGCCGTAGATCACGTCGGTGATGGCTTGCCAATCCACATTTGGGTTGCGCGCCATCAGGGCACGCAACGGAATCGCGCCAAGGTCGTCTGTGCGAATGCTGGACAACGCACCGCCATAACGACCGAAAGGTGTGCGGATAGCGTCGCAAATAAAAGCTTGTGAACTCATGGTGTCTCTTCTTTCAATGTTGATGGTTTGTTTTTTCAGGCGGCTACGGCGATCGGCAGGCCGAGCATTTTTTCAAGTTCGGCGTGCGTCAGCCCGTCCACCATGTCGATCAGCAACAAGCCTTTGGGCGTGCATTCGAGTGTGGCCAGCTCGGAATAAATCCGCTTGACGCAAGCAATGCCGGTGATCGGGTAGCTGCACTGGCTGACGACTTTGCTCTCGCCTTTTTTGGTCAGCAAATCCATCATCACCCACGTCTGCTTGGCACCGATCGCGAGGTCCATCGCACCACCAACGGCGGGAATGGCGTCTTTTTCGCCGGTGTGCCAGTTCGCTAGATCACCCGTTGCGCTGACCTGGAAAGCACCCAGAACGCAAATGTCCAAGTGCCCGCCGCGCATCATGCTGAAGCTGTCTGCGTGGTGAAAATACGCACCGCCTGCCAGCAGTGTCACGGGCTGTTTGCCGGCGTTGATCAGGTCGTAATCTTCTTGGCCCGCTGCAGGCGCCGGGCCCATGCCCAGAATGCCGTTTTCGCTTTGCAGAATCACTTCAATGCCTGCTGGCAAATGGTTCGCCACCAGTGTCGGCATGCCAATGCCGAGGTTGACGTAGGCACCGTCATGAATGTCTTGGGCCACACGCTGGGCCAGTTGCTCTTTGCTGCGTTTTTGATAGCTACTGTTGCTCATGGTCATGCCGCCTTTTTAAAACCGCCGGCCTCGGTGGCGACGCGATCAATCTTCACAATTTTGCTGACGAAAATGCCTGGTGTGACGATGTTCTCCGGGTCAAGTTCGCCCAACTCAACGATCTCATGCACGGTGGCCACAGTCATCTTGGCGGCGGTCGCCATCACCGGTCCAAAGTTGCGTGCAGCCTTGCGGTAAAGCAAGTTGCCCCAGCGGTCGCCGCTCTCTGCTTTGATCAATGCCACATCGCCATAAATCGGCATTTCGAGCACATAAAACTTGCCGTTGATCTCGCGGGTTTCTTTGCCCTTGGCCAACTCTGTGCCATAGCCCGTGGGTGAGAAAAAGGCGCCAACGCCAGCGCCTGCGGCTCGGATGCGCTCAGCCAAATTGCCCTGTGGCACGAGTTCTAATTCGATTTTTCCGCTGCGATAGAGCGCGTCAAAAATGTGGCTATCGGCTTGCCGCGGAAAGCTGCAAATGACCTTGCGCACTTGCCCAGCTTTGAGCAAAGCAGCCAGACCGCTTTCGCCGTTGCCGGCGTTGTTATTGACGATGACGAGGTCCTTCGCGCCTTGGGCAATCAACCCATCAATCAGCTCGTTGGGAATGCCGGCGGTACCGAAACCACCAATCATCACGGTGGAACCATCTTTCACCTCGGCCAAGGCCGCGGTGATGGACGGGGCAATTTTGTTGATCATTCAAACAGCTCCAGATTTCTAGATTGACAGACTTTATTTGTTCGACATAAGAACAAATGTTCGTATAATGAATTTTAGGAGATTCCAGGCGCCATGGCAATCAGCTCATCCAACCCGCTTTCCAGCCCCGCCCAAACCCCAAGCCCGGGCGACAGTTACGTGCAGTCTTTTGCGCGCGGCCTGCAAGTCATCCGCTCCTTCAGTGCCGAGTCACCTCGGCAAACACTGACCGAAGTCGCTGGCCGCAGCGAGCTCACACGGGCTGGCGCCAGACGCATTTTGCTGACCCTGCAAAGCCTTGGTTACGTCGAAACCGATGGCAAGTTGTTCACCCTGACGCCACGCATTCTTGACCTCGGCTTCGCCTACTTGTCATCGATGCCTATCTGGAACTTGGCCGAACCCATCATGGAAGCCTTGGTCGATGAGGTCAAGGAGTCATGCTCCGCAGCCGTGCTGGAAGGCACCGACATTATTTATGTGTTGCGGGTACCGACCCACAAAATCATGAGCATCAGTCTGGGCGTCGGATCACGTTTGCCGGCCTACTGCACCTCACTGGGCCGGGTGCTACTGGCGGGCCTGCCTGACGACGAGGTGCTGAGCCGCTTGCAAGCGAGTGACCGCAAAGCCTTGACGCGACACACGATGACCGACGTCAACGAGCTGCTGGCCAAGGTACAAGCCACCCGCAAGCAAGGGTGGTCGCTGGTCAATCAGGAGCTGGAAGAAGGGCTGGTGTCACTCGCTGCGCCTGTGACCAATCGGGAAGGCCGCACCGTGGCGGCGCTCAACATCAGCGGCCAAGCCAACCGCACCAGCGCCAAGATCATGCAAGACAGCATGTTGCCAGCACTGCTGGCTGCGGCCAAGACTATTTCAAAGCTGCTGGCTGTGAAACGCGCCTGATTCTGCTTTGGCGTTAAACTAGTCAGCTAACTGGTCAGATAACTGATCAACTAAGGGAGAATTTATGCAATCTTGGCCCGTACAGGACGCAAAGGCTCGGTTCAGCGAGTTCCTTGAAAGGTGCTTGACTGAAGGGCCGCAGATGGTCACCAAAAGAGGTGCCGAAGCTGCGGTTTTGGTTCCTGCTGACGAGTGGCGCCGATTGCGAGCCTCTGCGCAACCTTCGCTGAAGGAACTGCTGCTGTCAAATCAAGGGCGGACCGAAACGCTGGCCCCTGACAGGGGCCGGGCTCGACGGCGCGCACCCACCCTGCTGCGGTAAGCACGATGTATTTGCTTGACACGAATGTCGTCTCGGAACTTCGCAAACTAAAGCCGCACGGCGCAGTAGTGCAGTGGATTCAAGGCATCCCAGACGCAGACCTGCATATTTCGGCGGTCACGATTGGCGAAATTCAAGCCGGTATTGAGTTGACCCGAGAACAAGACGAGTCAAAGGCGACAGAGCTTGAACAATGGCTCGCACTCCTCTCTAGCTCATTCAACGTGCTGCCAATGGATGCGCTGACATTCAGGGCGTGGGCTCGACTGATGCACAAAACATCCGACACGCTCTATGAAGACGCCATGATTGCGGCCACAGCGAAAGTACGCAAGCTCACGGTGGTCACTCGAAACGTGACGGACTTCAAGAGCTTTGGTGTGAGCGTGCTGAACCCGTTCACCGCGACCCCAAAGTGACGATGGAAATGACGACCAAAGCCCGTGCTACGCTTTAGCCATGTTCACGCCTTCTCAATCAGATGTCCGCACCTTCTTCTGTGCGGTCTATGCTAAATCCTTGGCTAGCGCACCCCTCGACGCCATGGAAACCATCGTCAGCCAGTGGATCGACGAGCACCCTGAATACCATCAGGACTTTGCCGATGCGGAAGCCGCCATCGCCAAAATGTATGACGTCGAAAGCGGCAAGACTAATCCCTTTTTGCATTTGTCGATGCACCTGACGATCAGCGAACAATGCTCGATTGACCAGCCACGCGGCATCCGCCAAGCCGTTGAATTACTCACCGCCCGCCGCAACTCGCTGCACACAGCCCACCACGAAACCATGGACTGCCTAGGCCAGATGGTCTGGGAAAGCCAGCGCGCCGGTCGCCCACCAGACGGCGCGGCCTACATCGACTGCGTGCAACGCCACGCCACAAGAGATTAAGCCAACGCACAGTGCGCCGCTTAATCATTGGGGTTGACACCCAGAGCATTCAATTTTTTGGCAAATGAATCCCTGCGTTTTGCAGCCTTAGCAGCGGTTTCGACGGCCACCTGAATGGCCTTAGGCCCCTTTTTTTCAACCGCTTGGATCAATCCGAATTTGTGACACGCATCTACCTCCGCCCTTCTGAAAGAAGCGATGAGTTCGGCATGAGCAATGGATTGATTCACAAGGTCCTTATTCCCCAAAGAGTTCAGCTTCACAACAAAACGGGAATTGAAAATGATCAAAACCCAACGCTCCATGCAAAAAGCCGCTTATAGGAGCGGCTTTTTGCATGGGGTGGACCGTCAAGCCCGCCAGAGTCAACTTCAGCGGAAGCGGCTTTGTGGCACGACTTTGACGTCGCCCTGAACGGAAGAGATGTAGTTTGCCAACAGCTTGAGTTCAGCGTTGCTGTACTGCTTGGCCATGCTGGCCATGATCGGGTTGGCACGACCGACTTTGGCGTTATCGATGGTTTTGTAGCCTTTTAGCGCCACGTACAGGTAGTCAGCATGTTGACCACCAATTTTGGGATAAGCGGGGTCAATCGGCATGCTGAAATTGGCACCGTGGCAAGACGCGCAATTGGCTTTACCCAACAGAGCAGCCACCTCAACACTAGGCGCTTTGACTTCTTTGGGTGCCAACTGGCCCTCGACCAAGCCATGACCGCTGTAATAAGCCGCGAGATCAGCCATGTTCTGGTCGGTCAAGCTTTCGGAGATACCGCGCATGGTCGGGTGCTTGCGTTCGCCTTTTTTGTAGGCGCTCAAAGCCGAAACAATGTACTTGGCATTTTGACCAGAAATCATCGGCACTTTGTAGATTTCCGGAAAGCTGGCTTGGTAGCCTTTGATACCGTGACAGCCAATACACATGGCATTGATCTTCTGGCCGGCTTGGGCGTTGCCTGTGATGTCCTGAGCTTGGGCCGTGAAACTCACGAACGAGACGGCCAGAGCGAGAATAGTGGGGAGCAGCTTAATCATTTTTGCGCGCACAATCTGTTGAAATTCATCGTAAAACTACCCCAGATTATATAGCTGCGAGTCACAGCCTCCCTGCACAATCCCCCCATCCACTTTCATTCCAACGCAACATGAAATTTCAAGGCTCCCAAAACTACGTCGCCACTGAAGACCTGATGCTGGCCGTGAACGCCTCCGCTACGCTGCGCAAGCCGCTGCTGGTCAAGGGCGAACCCGGCACCGGCAAAACCATGTTGGCGGAGGAAGTGGCCGAGGCGCTCAAGCTGCCGCTGCTGCAGTGGCACATCAAATCGACCACCAAGGCGCAACAAGGTCTGTACGAATACGATGCCGTCTCCCGCCTGCGCGACTCGCAGTTGGGCGACGAGAAGGTGAAAGACATTCACAACTACATCCTCAAGGGTGTCTTGTGGCAAGCTTTCACCGCGGACCAACCCGTGGCGCTGCTGATCGACGAAATCGACAAGGCCGACATTGAATTTCCAAATGACTTGCTGCGCGAGATCGACCGCATGGAGTTCTACTGCTACGAAACCCGCGAATTGATCAAAGCCAAACACCGGCCGCTGGTCTTCATCACCTCAAACAACGAGAAAGAACTGCCCGACGCATTTCTGCGCAGGTGCTTTTTTCACTACATCAAGTTTCCGGATGCGGAGACCATGAAAAAAATCGTCGACGTGCATGTCCCGGGCCTGAAAAAAGAATTACTCGCTGCCGCCATGAAGACGTTCTACGATGTGCGCAACCTGCCCGGCTTGAAGAAAAAACCGTCGACCAGTGAACTGTTGGACTGGCTCAAACTGCTGGTGGCAGAAGACATTTCACTCGATGTGCTGCAAAGCCAAGACAACAAAGTCTCGGTGCCACCGCTGGTGGGTGCGCTGCTGAAGAACGAGCAAGATGTGACGCTGTTTGAAAAACTGGTGTTCATGCAACGCCAAAACCGGTAGTCTGCGCCTTCTTTAGTCACTTGGAGAGTTGGTCACATGAATCCCAAATCAATGCTGAAAGAAGGCCTGTCAGATGCCATCGGTTTTATCGGTGGTGCTTTGATCGGTTATTGGGCAGGTCACTTGCTTGGCCTGGACATCTTCGATCCCGGCTACAGCAACAGCAGTATTGTGGGCATCGTGCTGGTCGGCATCGGCGGCGGACTGGGCCTGCAAATAGCGCGACGCTGGCGCAACCGCCATGCTGATTGATTTTTTTTACACCTTGCGCTCGGCCAAGTTGCCGGTGTCGGTCAAGGAATACCTGACGCTGCTGGAAGCGCTGAAGGCCGGCGTGGTCGGGCCGAACAGCGGCGACGCCGATCCGTCTGGCGAAGGCGCTTACAAGATTGATGATTTTTATTACCTGAGCCGCACCGTGCTGGTGAAGGACGAAAAACACTACGACAAGTTCGACCGCGCCTTCGCCGCCTACTTCAAAGGCGTCGAGATGGTCGCCGACTTCACCAAGGACATTCCGCTCGAATGGCTGCGCAAAAACTTGGAGCTTGAGCTCAGCGCCGAAGACAAGGCAAAGATCGAGAAGATGGGCTGGGACGAGCTCATGGAAACGCTGAAAAAGCGTTTTGAAGAACAGAAGGAACGCCACGAAGGCGGCAGCAAATGGATTGGCACCGGCGGTACATCACCCTTTGGAGCGAATGGTTTCAATCCGCAAGGCATCCGGATCGGACAGGAAAAAAGCCGCAACAGAAGTGCCGTCAAAGTGTGGGACCAACGCGCCTACAAAGACTACGACGACTCGCAAGAACTCGGCACACGCAACATCAAGGTGGCGCTGCGACGGCTGCGTAAATTTGCCCGCCAAGGCAGCGCTGAAGAGCTAGACCTCGACGACACCATCAAGTCCACCGCAGCGAATGCCGGCTGGCTCGACATCAAGATGGTGCCCGAGCGTCACAACAACGTGAAAGTGCTGCTGCTGATGGATGTGGGCGGCACCATGGACGAGCACATCGCTCGCGTCGAAGAGTTGTTCTCAGCCAGTAAGTCCGAGTTCAAACACCTAGAGTTTTATTACTTTCACAACTGCGTCTATGACTTCATGTGGAAGAACAACCGCCGCCGCTTCAGTGAAAAATTTGCCACGTTGGACATCATCCGCAAGTACAACAAAGACTACAAGCTCATCTTTATCGGCGACGCCACCATGAGCCCTTACGAAATTCTTCAGCCTGGTGGCAGCGTGGAATACAACAACGCAGAAAGCGGCGCTGAATGGATACAGCGTTTGACCAGCGCCTTCCCGAAATTCGCTTGGATCAACCCCGAACCCCAAGGTGTCTGGCAATACCGACAAAGCATCGCCGTGATGCAACAACTGGTCAGCAACCGGATGTACCCCTTGACACTCAAAGGCCTTGAAGAAGCCATGCGTCTGCTGACCAAGTGACCGTAAACTTGCCCGCGTGACATTCGACAAACTACGCCGCTTTTCTTTCTCCACTGTTGTCAGCGCCATAGCGCTGTGGACAGCACTGATCAGCCAGGCCAGCGCCAATACCAACTCATTCGACATTCGCATCGAAGCGCCGGCGAACATACGCGACTTGCTTGAGCGCCATCTGCAACTCCAGCGCTACCGCGCCGTGACCGACCTAGAAGACGCTGAACTGGCTCGGCTCATCGTGCTGGCCGACAGTGATGTGCGCAATCTGCTTGGCACTTTGGGCTATTTCAGCCCGGACGTTCAAATCAGCCGGAGTGCAGCCGACAGCCCGCCGACACAACCGACACAACCGACAGCGCCCACTATTCTGATCAAGGTCGAGCTTGGAGAGGCTACCCGCACAGTGCAATCCGAGCTGCGCTTCAAGGGTGATATTGCGACCTCTCTCGATGCAGATGCCGCGAGGCAGCGAGACAGCATCAAGCTCAGCTGGCGCTTGCCATCCGACCAGCCTTTCACACAAGACGGCTGGGACGCCGCCAAGACGCAAGCACTGCGGCAACTGGTGGCACGGCGTTACCCAGCAGGAAAAATTTCATACAGCCTCGCAGACATTGACCCGCCTTCACACGCAGCCACGCTCACCCTAGAACTGGACTCCGGCCCACTCTACCGCTTGGGCGCGCTCAAGGTCAGTGGCCTCGAGCGCTACGACCCGGTGCTGGTGCCGCGTCTGGCGCGCTTGAATCCCGGCGATATTTACGACCAGCGTAAACTCGTTGAAGCCCAGCAACGACTGGCCGGCAGCGGGTACTTTGATTCAGCCTATGTGCTGGTCGACCCGGACAGCGACCCCAATGCCGCACCGGTCACCGTGCAGGTGCGCGAAGCCAAGCTGCAAAAAGTCGTGCTCGGCGTCGGCCTGACCACCGACACCGGACCGCGTGCCTCGATCGAACACACGCACAACCGCATACCCGGTCTTGACTGGCGGGCTGTGACCAAGCTGCAACTGGACAAAAAACTCCCGCTGGCGCAGACCGAATGGACGTCCCTGCCCGATGCCGACAACTGGCGCTGGGTCACGCTGGCTCGCGTCTCGCGGCTGGACGACAACGAATTGGTCACCGATGCGCAAACCCTGCGCTTCGGACAAGTCCAAATCGGTGACCGTATCGACCGCTCCACTTACCTGCAATACGACCGTGCGACGGTGACCGCCAGCGGCACCGCCAGCACACTGGACGACGCACGCCTCGGCGACGGCTCAGCGCTGAGCCTGAACTACGGCTGGACCGGCCGCTACTTTGACAGCCTGCCCTTTCCCTCTCGCGGCTACGGACTCGGATTTGACGTTGGCGGCGGCACCACGATGGGATCGAACCGCCAACCTTTTGTGCGTGCGGTTGGCCGCTGGCTGGGCATCGCACCACTCGAGCGCGGCCGCATTGCCATGCGCGCAGAAGGCGGCGCGGTGGTGGTCGCCAACGATGCGGCCATGCCGGCGACCCAGCTGTTTCGCACCGGCGGCGACACCACCGTGCGCGGCTACGGGCTGCGCGACATTGGCATCGCCTTGCCCAATGGCAGCACCGGCCCCGGTCACTACATGGCCGTCGCCAGCGCCGAGTGGCAACGGCCGATTTTGAGCGGTGGCTTGCCGACCGATTGGGAAAGCACCCTCTTCGTTGACGCTGGCAATGTGGCGGACAGCGCGGCGGATCTGCAGCGCCATATCGCCGTCGGCGTGGGTGCCGGCGCAAGGTGGAAGAGCCCGATCGGTCCCCTGCAAATTGATCTGGCCTACGGCGTGAAAACCCAGCAGGTTCGGCTCCACGTCAGCGTTGGCTTTGTGTTTTAAATGCTACGGACACTTCGCCTTTTTGCACGTTTTTTAGCTGGCACAGTTTTGCTACTGGGGCTGACGGCCGGCGGCATTTGGTGGTGGAGTGGCACCGAAGGCTCACTCGCCACGGCATTACGCTGGGTCAGCCAATCCATGCTGTTGCCAGCCCCGAGCAGCTTGAGCACTGAAGCTGTGAGCGGTTCCATCCGACAAGGTGGCCGCGTTGGACGCTTGATTTGGCAAGACAAGGACCTGCGCATCACAGCATCGCAGCTTGACCTGCGCTGGCAAGTGCTGACGTTGTTATCGGGCCGACTGCAGATCGACCGGCTGCATCTGGCGAGTTTGCAGCTGGACCCGATTGACACGAATGACACGCCCAAGACAGCGCCGCCATCATCGTTGCGCCTGCCCTTGGACGTCACGCTGGAAGACCTCGCGGTTGGGCGCATCGCGTGGGGCGGTCAACCCGCTGTTCAGGCCACAGAGCTGCGTGCCACCTACCGCTATGTCGGGGCGCAACACGCAATCACCTTGTCCCATGTGCAAGTCGCCGGTGGCCGCTACGAAGGCCGTGCGAGCTTGGCCGCCGATGGCGCTATGTCGCTAGACGCCAGCCTGTCGGGCGTCCTCAAGGCGGCGCTTTCCAACGGTACCCAGCCACTGCCCTTGACCCTTCACGCCACAGCCCAAGGCGCCCTGACGGCATTCACCTTGAAGGCCACGCTAGACCTCGACAGCGCAGCCAGTACAACCTCGCGCAGCGGCCTGCAACCGCAAGCCAACGTCAGCGCGCACGTCTTGCCTTGGGCCGCGCAACCACTGCCTGAAGCCGACGCCTCGTTCCGCGACCTCGACCTAGCCATGCTCTGGCCCCAAGCCCCACAAACCCAACTCACCGGTACGGCGCAGGTTGCGCCGCAAGGCCCTGCCGGCTGGTCGCTCAAGACCACGTTGCAAAACCGCCGTTCCGGTCCTTGGGATCAGCAGCGCTTGCCCCTCGATCAGCTCCAAGCCAGCGGTGAATGGCGCGGCGGTAAAGCCTTGTTGCGATCACTGGATGCGCAGCTGGGCGCGGGACGACTGCAAGCCAGCGGCGAATGGTCTGACGACACGAATTTAAAAACTACGGGCAACGACTGGCGAGTCAGTGTGCGGCTTCAACACATCAATCCTGCAGCCTTAGATTCCCGACTGTTCCAGCAGCGTGTGAACGCAAGCGCAGCGCTCAAGTCAGTCGGTGACACCCTCGAACTCATCGCACTGCAAATGCGTACGCGCGATGCAGAACTCACAGCCAGCGGCCAGTTTGAGCCGAAAACCTTGGGCGGCAAAGGCCAGCTGCGGCTGTCTGCACCCGGCATTGAGGCCCAAGCGAACGGCGAGTTGAAACCGACCACCGGCAGCGGCCAACTCACCGTGAAAGCTGCCGATGTACAACAGGCTTTGCGTTGGTTGCGTGGCCTACCGGGTCTGGCTGCGCCATTGGCATCTGCCGCCGCGAATGGCCGTGGCCAGCTGTCCGTGGACTGGCTAGGCGGCTGGCGCGATCCGCAACTCAAAGCGTCACTGGCCGTCCCGACGTTGGACTGGCAGCCGTCAACAGCCGACCTGCGGCTGCGCGACGTACAAGTCAGACTGAACGGACGTCTGAGCCAAACGCAATTAACGGCGAAGGGTCGGGCCGACATCGGCACACGACGCATCACTCTGGAGCTTGGTGCTGAAGGCGGTGCCAACGCCATGCCCGTGTCGCAGTGGCAGGCGGTCGTCAAGCAACTCAAACTATCGGTCCAAGACCCAGCGTTGGGTGCGGGTGTTTGGCGCCTCGAATCGCAACGCACTTTTAACTTGCGCGGCGCCGCCGACTTGATCGAGCTGGGCTCTGGCCAAGCCAGTTTGACCGCCCCCACCGCCAAAAATAGCGATCGCAACGCAACGCCCAGCCAAGCGCTGCTGGCTTGGCAATCAACAAGATGGCAACCGGGTGAAGTCGCCACGGCTGGCTCGCTCAAAGGATTACCGTTGGCGTGGGCGGAATTGCTACTGGGGCCACAAATTAGCAACGCCGGCCTGGTCGGCAATCTGATTTTTGATGCTGAATGGGACGCCGTGATGGGCTCGACGCTGAAGCTCAAAGCACAACTGGCGCGCAGCAGCGGCGACCTCACGTTGCAAGCGGAAACCGCCGATGGCGCGTCAACGCGTGTCGCAGCAGGCATTCGTGATGCTCGCCTCCATGTCCACAGTGATGGGGGCACGCTCACCGCCCAACTGCACTGGGACAGCGCGCGCGCCGGGACAGCTGAAGGACTTTTACGCACGTCGCTCACGCGCAGATCGACAAATGATTCAAGCGCGCAAAACGGACCGACGATCGCTGGCTGGGGATGGCCTGCAGACGCGGCGATCAGCGGTCAACTGAAGGCACAGCTGCCGCGTCTTGGCGCATGGTCTGTGCTGGCGCCACCAGGCTGGCGGCTGCGCGGCTCACTGGGGACCCACATGCTCATCAGCGGGACCCGATCAGCCCCGCAATTCTCTGGCAATTTGCAAGCCGATGACTTGGCACTTCGCTCCGTGGTCGATGGCATTGAGTTCGGCCATGGCCGGCTGCGTGCCCAGGTGGATGGAACGCGCATGCGCATCCATGAGTTCACCTTGCGCGGTGCCGGCCCCAACGACACCGGCGGCTTGCTCAGCGCGGAAGGTGACGTCAACTGGATCGATGGTGCGTCGCAAGTCACGCTGACAGCGCAGCTTGATCGTTTGCGTGCCAGCATTCGCAGCGACCGGCAGGTCACGTTGTCGGGGAAACTCCAAGCCACCCTCACAGGCGCTGCCGCCAACATCAATGGCGCCCTCAAAGTTGATCAAGCCCGCATCGTGTTACCCGACGAAAGTCGGCCGCAGCTTGCCGACGATGTGCGGGTGCGAACAACACAAACAAGCCAACCGGCAGTCAGCACGGCCATGCATGAAAGCCGCATGGCGAAAATCGATATTCAGATCGACCTTGGCAATGACTTTCGCATTGAAGGCAAAGGCATCAACACGCGCATGCGCGGCTCACTGAACCTGCTTGGCGATTCCATGAGCACGCCACGGCTGTTGGGCACTATCACGACCCGCGGCGGCGAATACAACGCTTACGGCCAAAGGCTAGACGTCGAAACCGGGGTGCTGAGATTCACCGGCCCGATCGACAATCCGACCCTGAATATTTTGGCCATTCGTCCCAACCTGACCCAGCGCGTCGGCGTGGAAATCACGGGCACGGCCTTGCTGCCCAGTGTGCGTCTGTACGCTCAGCCCGACTTGCCGGATGCCGAAAAATTATCCTGGCTGGTGCTGGGCCGATCATCTGCTGCTGGCGGTGCCGAAGCCGCCCTGCTGCAACAGGCCGCTCTCGCGTTGCTGGGCAGCAAAAGCGGCAGCATGTCTGGCGGACTAGCCGCGTCGCTGGGTCTTGACGAGCTCTCCATCCGCGCGCCATCCAGCAGTGCAGGCACGAGCACCGCTTCTGCGGGCGCCGTCACGCTGGGCAAGCGCTTTTCACGCAACTTTTATGCAGCCTACGAGCGCTCGCTAGCGGGAACGGTGGGAACGCTGTTTATGTTCTACGAACTCTCGCGTCGCTTCACCGTGCGCGCCCAAGCCGGAGAACAAACCGCCATAGACCTGATCTTCACCGTGCCCTATGAGTGAATCGTCTAAAGACTTGCTGAGTGCTACCTCGTCAATGCAACAAAATGGTCGACTTACAATTCAACGCCTGCCGCCATAGTTCAACGGATAGAACGAGTGCCTCCTAAGCGCTAAATACAGGTTCGATTCCTGTTGGTGGCACCATTTGATCAAATCAGATCGTGTCAAAAACCCGCATGCGTATTGGCATGCAAGAGATGCCCGGCGGTCGCCTACTTGGCGCTGACACCGGCCTGCGTCAAGTAGGCGATCAGGTCGGCCACATCCTTCGGTTCGGGCATGCCCGCGTAGGGCATTCGGTTGGCCGGAACCGCCTTCTGCGGATCGGCGATGAAGGCCGCCAGCGTGTCCTTGTCCCAGATGATGCCGCTGCGCTTCATGGCCGGCGAATAGCGGAAGCCGTCCACCGTTGCGGCCTTGCGGCCAATGATGCCAGCAAGCGATGGACCGATGTTGTTGGCGCCGGGGTCGATGGTGTGGCACGCACGGCAGTCAGCGAACACTTTCTCGCCGCGCTTGACGTCCTGCGCGGCGGCCTGCCACCCGGCCAGCATCAACAGCGCCGTCGCCAAGAGCTGGGGGAACGCCTTTTTTTCTCTAGTCATCGTTTGGCTCTCTTGTTGAAGATCAGGCCGACACCAGCGGGCCGGGGTTCTTCACATAGCGGTTCTTGATCATGTCGGCGGTGCGGTAGGCCAGCGCACCAACCAGGCCGGTGGGCTGGTAGGCGCCGTTGTGCGCGAAGGTGCTGGCGCCCATGATGAACAGGTTGTGCGCGTCCCAGCTTTGTAGCCATGGGTTCACCGCGCTGTCGGCCGGGCTGGTGCCCATCGAAGTGCCACCCCCGTTGTGGGTCGACAGGTAGGGGATGACCGACCACGACTGCTTCTCACCACTGGCCGCGCTCATGAACGTGGGATTGAGTGACTTGGCGAGTTCGTTGACCATCTTCGCGGCGTGCGCGTTGATGCGGTGATCGTTGTCCTTGAAGTCGAAGGTCATGCGCATCAGCGGCTGGCCGAACACGTTCTTGTAGGTCGGGTCCAAGTCCAAGTAGTTGTGGCGGTGCGGCATCGTGCCACCGCTGGAGCTGATGCTCATGGAAGAACCGAACCACTTGGCGGTGGCCTCCTTCCACTTCGAGCCCCATGCCGGCGTGCCACGCGGCACCGGCCGGTTACCGATTGGCAGATTGGTGTTGTGGCCGGCCGACATGATGTAGCCACCCACCACGTTGAGCGGCCCGCGGTCGAAGCTCCAGTTGGCGTTGAAGTCGTCGATAACGACGTTGGTGCCGCCGGCCGACATGAAGGGATTGAACTCCTTGCCCTCGAAGAACATGTTGGCCGCAGTACGCGTCTCGTAGCAGTAGTTGCGGCCGATCACGCCCTTCTGCGTTTCCGGGTCGTAGGGTTGGCTGATGCCCGACAGCAGCATCAGGTGCGTGTTGTTGAGCGTGAACGAGCACAGAAAAACCATCTGCGCGGGCTGTTCCAGTTCCTCGCCAGTTAGCAGGTTGGTGTAGAGCACACCGGTGACGCGCTTGGCCTGTGCATCCTTCAAGATGCGGGTCACCCACGAATTGGTACGCATTTCGAAGTTCGGGCTTTTCAAAGCCGCGGGCACCACCGTCATGTGCGGGCTGGCCTTGGCATTGGCCTCGCAGCCGAAGCGCTGGCAGAAGCCGCAGTACTGGCAACCGCCGAAGCTGGCGCCGTCCGGATTGGTGTAGGGCCGCGACGAGTTAGCAGCGGGCCGGGGAAACGGATGATAGCCGGCCTTCGTCGCAGCCTCGGAGAACATCTGGCAGGCCAGAATGGGGTTGAGCGGCGGGTTGGGGTACTCATGCAAGCGCGGCGCCTCGAACGGGTTGCCGCCCGGCTGCACATTGCCGCGCAAGTTGCCCGCCTTACCCGAGACGGCGGCGGTGCGCTCGAACTTGTCGTAATACGGCTCCATCTCGGCATAGCTGATGCCCCAGTCGCGCACGAAATTATCGTCCGGGATATACGCCTTGCCGTAGCGGCCCTCGTACATGCTGCGCGCCTTGAACTCCATATCAGTCCAGCGCCAGGTGCCACCGCTCCAGTGCAGGCCCGCGCCACCAACCGCCTCGCCGGGCAGGAAGGCACCCAGCCGGCGCACTGGCAGCGCTTCTTGCCCCTGGGTGTTGCGCATGGTGAGGGTGTCGCGCGCGGCGTCCTGCATCATTTCTTGGCGCTGCACGTAGCGCAGCTCGTCGCGCACGAAGGGAACTTGGAAGTCGGCCTCGGTGGTGGTCATGCGGCCGCGCTCGAGCGCCACCACCTTCATGCCCGCTTCGGACAGTTCCTTGGCGAGGATGCCGCCGGTCCAGCCGAGACCGATGATGACGGCGTCGACTTCCTTGAGTTTTCTGGTTGCCATGGTGTGCTTGTCTCCGGTCAGCTCATGTCGGCAATGCCGAGCGGGTTCACGGGAAACTTCTTCCCCAGGTACTTCACGACGTTCTGCTGGTGCACTGCCACCACGCCGCCGAAACCGATCATCTTCCAGCCTGCCTTGTCCTTGTTGCCGCCGTACATCGGGTCGGCGAACATACCTTCCATCACGTTCTGGTACAGCATGGCAAAGAAGGTGCGCCCTGGCGGGCCGTTCTCCAGCGTCACCTTACCGCCCTGCAAGCCCAGCAAGAAGGTCTCGCGCTGCTCGGCGGCCATCTTGTCGAAGGTCTTGCCGTACTGCTTCACGCACTGCTCGTTGCAAGAGGCGATGGCGTTGCGGTAAAGCTCCGAGGGCGTCAGCGGCAACTGGTAGCCCTGGTTGGCCGAGCCTTGCTTCCACGGCCCCTGCCGGTACAGCCGCTCACCCTTGCCCCAGCCGCTGGACAGTGCCCGGTCAATGTAAATGTGCACACCGAGGTCGGTGCCCTTGGGCGTGAACTGGTCGGCCGGAATCATGTGGTCAACCACCGCCTCGATGAAGACGCCCTCATCGGGGGTCAGGAAGGTGTAGCCCGCTGGCAGGTTCGTGGCAGGCGTGGTCGATGCCGCCGCGCCAACCGGCTGAGCCTGCACAGCCTGCGGCATCACCGAGCCAACCGCCACCGTGCCGCCGGCGACCACGCCCTTGAGAAATATGCGGCGCTCGCGCCCTTCGTTTTCCATCGTGTCGTCTCTTTTTCTGCTTCGATGCGGGCGAATATGCGCCTGTTTGGGACACCCGACGATGGGAAAAACCCTCGGCGGCTCATGCCGCTTGAAAGACACAGCGCCTCAGAGCATCTTCACATCAGCGCCCGACAGCCGGCATCTACGTGCCCAGCCGGGCGAAATTTCGGGGGAGTCAATAGGAGCTAAGACGCTAAAATAAAAGTCATATTGAGCGGTTGGCAGTCCATGAAACTAATTCACATTCCCAACGGCATCGCACTGTGCCTCAGTCTGTGGGCAAGCGCGGGAACGACGCAAACACTGAGTAGCACCGAACTGGGCTTGCGCATCATGGCCAACCGCCAGCAAGGCAACTGCGTCACCTGTCATCAGATCAGCGTGTTGCGCGATGCCAAAGGAATTGACGGCGCCACTGGGAAGCACGGCGATTTTGGCCCCTCTCTCGACGGTGTGGCCAGCCGTTATAGCTTGGCTCAACTACGCCAATGGGTCATGGATGCGCGCAAGATGAACCCCCATACGCTGATGCCTCCCTTTGGCACGCTAGAAGGCACAACGCAAGCCAGTCCATCACGCCCGATGCTCAGCTTGGAAGAAATAGACAATGTGACAGCAGCCTTAGCCACTTTGCGCTAAAGTTCAAAGTCATGTTGAATTCACAGACACCATTGCCCCGTCGTCACTGCCTTGCGCGCTTGGGTCTAGGTGCGATGGGCTTGTGTGGCACGTCAAATGCGTTGTCCGCAGCAGACCCCAACTCACAAGCCGACCTACTTTCCCGCGGGTTACAAACCACCGGCATTGAAGTCACCATGCCGGCCCTGGCTGACAACAACAATGCCATCCCTTTGCAGTTCACGCTGCAAGCGCCTGCGGGTCAACAGCTGGTGGGCTTTGAAATCATCGCCCCCGAAAACCCAAACCGTGTCATCTTGCGGCTCAAGCTAGGGCAACCCAATGCACGGTTGACATTTAGCACCCGCATTCGCCTCGCCATGACTCAGGAAGTCTGGGTGTTGGCACAACTCAACGATGGAACAAGTCTGGGACGCCCCACCCACACGGTGGTCACCGCGACAGCTTGTTTTGACGAGACCTGAATAACATGTCGCAAACGCTCGACCTTCGTGTTCGCCTGTCGCTCTCTGGTCCTTTGCGTCCCAACGCCGAGGTGGAAGTGCGTTTGTTAATTGGGCACATGATGGAAACAGGATTTCGATACGATGGTTCAGGCGCGCATGTGGCAAAAGACATTTTGCAATTCGTCAAAGTGCACATGGGCGACGCACTGATTTTTGAAGCCGAGTTAGGTACTGGCATGGCAGCCAACCCCATGTTATTTTTTTCGTTCACCTTGCCACCGCAAGCGGCTGACATGGTGGTGAGCTGGGCAGACCATCAAGGACGGACAGGCCAAATGCGACGCCCTGTGCTCTACAGCTGAACACCATGCACCGACGCAGCTTCTGGCCATGCATGCTGGGTTTGGCCATAGGGCTCGGACAGCCGTTGAGTGCACAAACACGGCTCAGCGGCAACCAATTTTTAACGCCACAACTGCAAGCCATGCAGCAAGACGCCGATGTCAACCCGATCTCACTGTGGGTTGAAAAAGGCCAAACCTTATGGCGCAACGACTGTCAAAGTTGCCATCACGCACCCGAGACTTTGCGCACATCGGCTGCTGAATTTCCGCGCTTGATCACTCGCAACAAGAACACGCGTTTGATCAATCTAGAAGATCAAATCAATGTGTGTCGCCAGCGTGTGGGTCAACACCCCAAGGGCTTGGAAGACGACGACACGCTGACACTCAGTGCCCTGCTCCACAGCGTTGCCAAGGGGCAAACAATTCACGCCCAAGCGCCAGCGGACGCGGCAGGCCAGCAACGCTGGCAGGACGAGTTAGCACAAGGCGCACAACTCTACGCCACACGCATAGGACGTCTTAACTTGGCATGTATGCATTGCCACGATGGCAAGGTAGGCGTCAACCTGCGTGCCGAGATAGTCAGTCCAGGCCACCCCTCTGGCTTTCCAATTTACCGTTTGAATTGACAAAACATGGGGTCGATAGACCGTCGTTTGCGTGCCTGCTACTCAGGTGTGCAGGCCACGTTACCGCCGCCCGGTAGCGCGAACCTGAGACAGTTGGAGCTCTTCTTGAAGGTGCGTGCGAACGGCATGCCGTTAGACGGCCCATCGATTCGACGCTGACGCCAGCGAGCAGCGGCAAGGCCTGCCTGAGGCCTTGCCGCACACCGCATTTACACCAAGGTCAAGCCATGTTTACGCAACGGTAAGTCACGCTGTGGTTTACCAGTGGCTGCATAAATCGCATTGAGAACTGCAGGGCCCACGACGCAAATAGTGGGTTCACCCACGCCACCCCAGAAGTCGCCAGTGGGCACCAAAACGGTTTCCACCTTAGGGGTTTCTTTCAGGCGCATCAGAGGGTAGGTGTCAAAGTTGCGCTCTTTCATGCGGCCTTTCTCCACCGTGTTTTCACCCAAGAAGAC
>CANCLK010000005.1 GCA_947378785.1 Comamonadaceae bacterium | reverse complement strand
TTGTTTAAAAATCAATTTTACTAGATGACTAGAGCTGCATAACATCGAACAAAACCAATCGACTTATGCAAAATCTTCTCGACCCCGCCATTCTTTTCTTCATCTTCGGCGTCACCGCTGGCGCCCTCAAGTCCAACCTGGAAATACCCCCGGCCATTGCCAAGTTTTTGTCTTTGTACCTGCTGATGGCCCTGGGCCTCAAAGGGGGCTTTGCTTTGGCAAAGTCAGGCATGGACGCGTCGATCGCCCTCACCCTGGTGGCCGCCCTAACCATGGCCTTCATCGTCCCGGCACTGGGATACGCTTTTCTGAAGACCCGCATTGCCAAATTCGATGCCGCAGCGGTGGCCGCTTCTTATGGCTCCGTCAGCGCCGTCACGTTTGTGACCGCCACTCAATTGCTAGAAGCCAGCGGGCTGACGTTTGGTGGGCATATGACGGTGGCCATGGTCATCATGGAATCTCCCGCCATCATCATGGCGGTATGGCTCTCCAATTCAATCCGGCATCAGCAACCGGCAGCCAACGGCAACGCGTCCCCCAGCATTTCGCTAGGCAAAATTCTGCATGAATCCTTCACCGATGGTGCTCATTTGCTGTTGCTCGGCTCCATGGCGATCGGCTTCATCAGCGGCGAGGCGGGCAAGACCATGATGCAACCCTTCGCCGGCGATTTATTCAAAGGACTGCTGGCGTTCTTTCTACTCGACATGGGGCTGATGGTCGCCAGGAACTTTTCCGAGGCCCGAAAAACGTCACCCATTCTGATTGTTTACGCGTCTATCGGCCCGCTGGTGCATGCGGCCATCGCACTCACGATCGCGGTGCTGCTCAAGATGCCCGTGGCCGATGCCACCATGCTCATGGTGCTGTCAGCCAGTGCCTCTTACATTGTGGTGCCCGCCGTGCTGCGATACGCCATTCCGGAGGCCAATCCGTCGCTGTACTTTGGCCTGTCATTGGGGGTGACCTTTCCGTTGAACATTCTGTTCGGCATCCCCCTGTACATGTATTCGGCCAAGGCTGTTCTGGGTTGACCCAGCATCACAAAGAACGCATTCAACGGCCCGCGATGGCGCCCTGATTGATCTGGCTCAGTTCAGCGCTTGCCGGTCCCGGATCCGTTGCATGCTTTCAATGTCGACCACCCACACCAGCCCATCGCCGATCTGGCCGGTGTGAGCCGCATCGATGATGGCGTTTTTGATGCTCTCCACCATCTCGGCCTCAGCCAAAACGCAGACCATCACTTTGTCGGTGAAGTCGGTCAACTCATCTTTCACGGTGCGTTTGTCTACGGCTGCGGGAGCGGTGAAGCCCTCGGCCTTGAACAAAGTGACACCCGGAAAGTTGGGGATGGCGCGTAAGGCATCGCGCAACAACAGCAAACGACTGGGGCGGACTATGGCGCGGATTTCTTTCATCATGCAGTGCTCCTTTGTGAGATCAGGCTTCGCGAGGTTTTTCGTCAAACCAGCGGTACAAGGTTGGCAGCACCACCAAGGTCAACAAGGTGGATGAGATCAGGCCGCCGATCACCACAATCGCCAAGGGCCGTTGGACTTCTGAGCCTGGACCACTGGCGAACAAGAACGGAACCAGTCCGAGCAAGGCGACGGTAGCGGTCAGCATCACCGGGCGAAAACGCTGGGCGCATCCTTCGCGTACGGCGGCAGCCACGTCCATGCCATCTTCCCGCAAACGGCGGATGTAACTGACCAGCACCACACCATTGAGCACGGCAATGCCCCACAGCGCAATGAAGCCGACCGAGGCGGGCACGCTGACGTACTCCCCCGTGAGAAACAAACCGATCAGACCGCCGATGGAGGCGAAGGGCAGAACCAGAATGATCAGTCCCGCCAGTTTGACGGAGTTGAACAACAGGAACAGCAAGAAGAAGATGGCCGCAATCGTCAGCGGCACGATGACCGACAGCGTGGCCATGGCGCGTTCCATGTTTTCAAATTGCCCGCCGTATTTGAAGTAGTAGCCATCGGGCAGCTGGATGTCGCTGTCGATGCGTTGCTGCACTTCGGTCACAAAACCGGCAAGGTCACGGCCCTCCACATTGGCACCTACCACCACACGACGTTTTCCGCTTTCACGGCTGATCTGTGCCGGGCCATCCACCAACGTGATGCTGGCGATGCTGCTCAGGGGCACTTGCGCTCCGCTGGGTGTCAGCAACAAGGTGTTGCCGATGGCTTCCACCGATTGGCGTGCTTGTGCCGGAAAACGCACCGACACGCTGTAGCGGCGTTCGCCTTCATACAGGGTTGTCACATCTTTGCCGCCGATCGCGGTCTCGATGATGCTCTGCACATCTGCCACGTTCAAGCCGTGTCTTGCGATGGCTTTGCGGTCGATGTCGATGGTCAAGGCTTGTTGCCCAGACAAACGTTCAATCCGGATGTCACGACTGCCAGGCACGCTTTTTAAGATGCGCGCCACTTGCTCGGAAACGCTTTTGAGCGAATCGAGCTCATCGCCAAAGACCTTGATGGCCAGCTGGGAGCGAACGCCGGTCACCATCTCATCGACCCGTTCAGCGATGGGCTGTGAGAGCACGATTTGCACGCCAGGGATAGAAGACAAACGTTGGCGAATATCTTCGTCGATTTGATTCTGCGTGCGTTCTGATGTCGGGTCGATCAGGACGATCGGATCAGATTCATTGGGGCCTGCAGGGTCGGCGGGCGACTCACCGCGCCCGAGTTTAGACACCACCATGCGCACACCAGGCACGTCGGCAATGCTTTTCATCGCGGCCATTTCCATGCGGATGGATTCGTCCAGTGAAATGCTAGGAACCCGATTGATCTGCGGCGTCAGTGCGCCTTCTTGCATGGTGGGCATGAACGACTTGCCCAGCAGCGGAAACAGTGCCAGTGACCCCAGCAGCAAGCCCACGGAGATCGACAAGGTCAGGCGGGTTTTGGCTGTCGCGCCGTCCAGCAACCGCAGGTAGTGTTTTTTCAGGAAGGCGATCAAGCGGGTGTCGTGGTCTGCACCGCCCTTCAAAAAGTAAGAGCACAGCACCGGTGACAGCACGAGCGCGACCACCAATGAAACGCCCAAGGCCATGACGATCGTCAGCGCCAGCGGGGCGAACATCTTGCCCTCAATGCCTTGTAAGGTCATCAGCGGCAAGAACACCAAAATGATGATCGCAATACCAAAGATGGTGGGTGTCGCCACCTCGGCGGTAGCCGACAGCACAGTGCGCACGCGTTCGCCCACGCTCTTGCCTGACTGACCGAGGCGGTGGTAGACGTTTTCAACCACCACCACGGTGGCGTCCACCATCAATCCGATGGCGATGGCCAAGCCTCCCAAAGACATCAGGTTGGCGGAGATGCCATAACGGTTCATCAGGATGAAGGTTGTTAAAGGCGTGATGATCAGTGTCGCCACGACGATCAAGCTGGAGCGCACATCCCCCAGAAAGATGAACAGCACGACCACCACCAGAAAGATGCCTTCGATCAGCACTTTGCCGACCGACCAAAGGGCCGAGTCCACCAGCTCGGTGCGATCGTAATAAGGCACGATCTTCAAGCCATCGGGCAGCATGCCTTTGGTGTTGATCTCCTCAACGCGTTCTTTCACGCGGGTCACGACTTCTTTGGCATTGCCGCCGCGGGTCATCAGCACGATGCCTGAAACGCCTTCGGTGTAGCCGCCTTTGATGATCGCGCCTTGCCGGACTTCGCTGCCGATGTCGACGCTGGCGACATCGCGTACAAAAACGGGGACGCCGCCTTGCTCTTTGACCACGATGTTGCCGATGTCCTCCAGCGAGCGAATCAGACCCACACCGCGGATCAAAAATTGCTCGGTCACTTGCGGCAAGATACCGCCGCTGGCATTCGAGTTGTTGGCCCCAATGGCTTGCACCAATTGCTGCACCGACAGGTTGTAGTGACGCAATCGACCCGGGTCGACCTGCACTTGGTACTGCTTGACGTAACCCCCTTGCGAGTTGATTTCTGCCACGCCCGGGATGGAGCGCAGCAGCGGCCGGGCCACCCAGTCCTGCACCGTGCGGCGTTCGGACAATTCTGTCGGGGTCAAGGCGCGTTGGCCATCGTCATCTTTTTCAAGCGTGTACTGATAGACCTCGCCCAAGCCGGTCGATACCGGGCCCAGCACCGGCACGATGCCTGACGGCATGCGCGGTGTGACTTCAATCAAGCGTTCGGTGACCAGTTGCCTGGCAAAGTACACATCGGTCTTGTCCGTGAACACCAGCGTGATGATGGACAGCCCGCTTTTGTTGAGTGACCGCATTTCTACCAAGTTCGGCAAACCGGTCATGGCGATTTCTAGCGGCACCGTCACAAATCGCTCGATTTCCTCGGGCGAACGGCCGGGCGCTTCGGTGGCCACTTGCACTTGCACATTCGTCACATCGGGGAACGCATCGACCGACAGTCGAGTGGCTTCGCGTAAGCCGAAAGCGCACAGCACCAAGGCCAGCACCACGACAACGAGGCGCTGACTGAGTGCAGCGCGTATCAGGGAGGTGATCATGGTTATTCCAACTCAGCGCGTTTGCGCTCGTTGTTCATATGAAACGCGCCTTCGGTGACGATTTCCGTGCCTGGCTGCAAACCTTTCAGGACGGGGCGCCATGCGCCGCTGGCTGTGCCCAGTTCGACAGGGGTCAGGCGGTAGCGGTTATCAGCCAGCTTGACGAACACATGGTCTTTGTCGTTCTCCCGCACCATCGCTTGCACGGGAAGGGCCAAGGTTTGTTGTGCATGACCGCGGATCCGCATGGTGGCCAGCATCTGGGGTTTGAGGTCCCGCTGCCCGTTGTCGACCTGCGTGCGGATGGTGACCGAGCGTGTTTCTGGCGACACGGTGTCACCCACAAAAACGATCTTGCCCGAGAGCTGGCGATTGCCCAAGGCGGGGACTTCGATGTCCACCGTTTGGCCAGCTTGGACGGAGCGCGCGGTTTGCTCTGGCAGTGCGCCCACCACCCAGACATTACCTAAATCGGCCACCGTGAACAAGGGGTCGCCGGGCTGCGTCACCTGGCCGTGACTGACATTACGCTCGATGACGACGCCCGACAGCGTTGCGCTGACGGCGGCGTGGGGGTGCAAGGTGCCTTGGTCGCGCAGTTTTTCAATGGCCGCGTTGTGCAAGCCCATCAGCTTCAACTGATCCCCTGCTGCGTTCAATTCAGCACGGGCAATCGCCAGCTCGGATTCTCGGCGCTGCAGTTCTGCAGAGCCAATCACATCGGCCTGGATCAATTGGCGGGCCCGCTCGACCGCACGCTCTGCTTGCGATGCCGCAGAGTGAGCGCGCAAGTAGCCCATTTGCGCGCTTGTCAATTCGCTGCTGGCCACCCGCGCCAAAGCCTGACCTGGACGCACACGATCGCCCACTTCGGCCAAGACCTCCGTGACCCGTCCCGTCACTGAGGCACCAATGCGGGTTACCAACCGGTCGTTGGCTTCGATGCGACCGGCGATTTCAATCCATGGTGTGACCTCTTGCATCGCCAGCTTCTCGATTTTGAATTGGCTGGCCATTTCAGCGGGCAAGCTCACATCCATCGGGTTGATGGCGGCCTTGGCCGCAGTAGGTGCCGTCGTTTTTTGATCGCCACAAGCGACCAGCAAGAACGCCGACGACCCCATCAGGAGGGTCAGCATCACATGCTGCAAAGAATTTGAATAGGTTTTCATGTGTCGTGTTCTCGGTTCAAGAAGGCATGTTGTTGGCGTGTTGGCCCGTGAGTTGTTCTAAAGCGATGCGGGCCACTTGAAGTTGGTAACGGGCATCAATCAGGTCTGCACGTACGCTGCGCAGCACACGCTGAGCATCCAACACATCCAGAATCCCGCGCTCGCCAAATCGGTAGGCTGCCTGGGCCACACGCAAGGCCGCTTCAGCCTCTCTCACTGAGCCTTGGCTCAGGGCCTCGATTCGGAGTCGGGCGATTTCCAGTGATTTACTGATCACCCGTATTTGCTGTTGCAGTTCGGCTTGGCGTCCTTCTAGTCGCGCTTCAGCCCGTTGCAGCTCTGCGCTGGCTTGCGCAATCGGGCCGCTGCGTGTGTCCATGAAAGGCATCTGGACACCCACGCTCAGTTGCCCTTGGCGCAATTCAGGGTCACGCATCTGGCTGTAGCGCAACTCCACCCCGGGCCAGCGACTGCCTTCTGCTGAACGCAGCTGTGCCTCAGCTTGCAGGACTTGGGCTTGCAAGGCTGCCAGTTCGGGATTGTGCTGGCGCACTTGTTGTTGAATTTCCATCAGGCTCGACATTTCCACGTCATCACTGAGGTCGCCCGTCAGTGCCCAGCCTTCAGGCAGCTGGCCTGCAGCCATTCGGTTCAGCTCAATCAAAATTTGTTCGGCCATCAGGCTGGCCGTCAGCAAGCGCTCACGGGCATTGATGATCTCCGCATCGGCTTTGATGATTTCGTAACGGGCGGCCTCTCCGCTTTCCACGCGAACCCGCACACGCTCTCTGACCTGCTCCAACAATTGCACCGCCTCCGCTGCCGCGCTCGACTGAGCTTGGTACAAAAGGCCTTGGTAAGCCCACAAACGAACCTGAGCCACCAATTCATTGCGGGTGATGCGGGCTTGCTGCTCACTGCCTTTTTCAAAAGCCCGCGCGCCATCGATTCGGGCGTTGCGAACGGCTGGGTTCTCAATGAACTGCGACACCGCCCAAGCTTGCACCGGGCCTGTATTGGTGCCTGCAAAACGGGCCGTGTTATTACCGCGTGTCAACTCAATGCGTGGATTTTGGAAGGCCTGAGCACTGGTGATACCCGCGCGTGCGGCAGTCTGCGCCATCAGCGACACCCGCAGATTCGGGTTGTTCGCCATGATGAGCGGAACAAGTTGGTCGATGCTTAGATTTGTGGGTGGCTTGCTTACCGGATCGCTTGCAGCACTTACGCTGTTGAGCAAGCAGGCACCAACGGCCAGGACCCCATAAAACAAGATTTTGCGACTGTCAGCACGCAAGCATATCGATTGACGAGGGGGCTCAACGCGATAACGCGACGACGTCCATTGGGGCATTTCTGTAGTTCCGTGATTCATGAAAGAACCCGGATCTTACGGATGAATAGACTATGTAAAAACCAGCAAAATGAGGACTTTAATTCAGTAAAAACCGAAGTTTAAGAGTGCTGCTTTCTGCGCATGACTCATGCTTGAAGCGAACGCCAAATTGAAAGACAATGTGGTTTTATACATTTACTCAAAACACCATGGCCGACACAACACCAGAACCAACCCAGCGCCTGAATGTGGACTTGCCCAAGTCGCAGTATTTCGCGCTCAAATCGTATGCACTGCACAACCAAACGACGGTGTCGCAATTGGTGCGTGATTCGCTGCGCGGCATTGTGGAGTACGACACTTGGTTCAAAGCCAAGGTGCAAGCCGCTCAGGCGGACCCGCGCCCGCCCATTTCGCCAGCAGAGTGGGATGCCATTCGCGCCCAAAAACTGGCGCAACGCAAAGCGCTGGCTGACAAAGCATGAAGGTGCTGCGCAAGCCGCAGTACTGGGAGAGCCTGCAAGCGATTGAAGACTATATTGCCCATGACAACCCCAGCGGCGCCATCGATTTATGGCTCAGCATTGACGACCAAGTCAGCAAGCTGGCCGACCCGAATTTTCCCCGCAGACGTGGCCGCGTGGCAGGCACGCTTGAGTTGGTGGCGCATCCAAATTACGTCGTCATTTTGGAGCAAACGCTCGATACCGTCACAGTGCTTGAAGTGCTGCATGCGACGATGCAATATCCGTGAGGTCAGATCGGCCCCCTGGGCCAACAGTTTTGATCACACTACCCGCACAGCCACTCCCAGCTGGTAGCCCACTAGGCCAATAACCTTGATGGCGTGTCCATCGGCACCGCTTGCTGGCGTTTTTTGCGCAGGCGCACAACTTGCAGCTCCAGTGCGGCTTTGGGGTCTGGGGGTAGCGGATACGGGCATCAAAAGGAGTGGTATCCAGACATTACAAAGGCCTTCAAGAATTACTCCTTGAAGGCCTTTGTACTGTCTAGTGGTGCGCCAATTGGGATCGCCCTGAACATTCCAATTTTACAAACCTTGGCTGCCATCAATCAAAGTCACCCAACCCGGCCCATACGGTGCTGTGGTGCATCCCCAAAGGGCCAGCGCTGAAGTCAAAACGGTGCTAAGGATGAGTAATCTGCGGTTCATTGAAAGTCTCCTTTAATGCGTTGCGTTTGCTTACCGAGGCTGGCTTAGTAAGCCGTCTTGATAAAAGCGCGTCACTTCATTGAACAGGCTAAACCGCTTCACCTCATTCATGATGCCGTGAGTACCCTCGCTCAATATGACCAATTTCTTTTCTGGCGCACGGGTTAAAAGTGGCAACAAAGTTTCAGCCATGTAAGGGGGCGTGTCTGCATCCCATTCGGCCAAGATCAGCAGTGTTGGCACAGTGATCAACTCGGGGTTGTAGACTGGCTTGCCTGCACTCCAAAATAAACGACCATCCTTGCCGCTGCCATTGGGTGCACGCACATACTTGGGATTTGCGTTTGACCCCACAGGATCGGATGCAAAAGTAGCTTCCGCCCACGCCTCAAACCACGCTTTAGGTTGAGGCTCACGTCCCGGTACCAAACCGGTGTTTTTACGTTTGAAAGCATCGTCAATGGTCACCGTACGATATGCGCCCAATGCGCCACCAGAATCTGTCAGGGATGCCGTCTTGCGTAGCCAAACTGGCGCATACAGCACCAATCGATTGACCTTGTCAGCATGGCGTGTGGTGTAAAGCGCAGTGGTTGCAGTTCCCCAAGAGTGACCCATGACATTGATCTTGTCCAAGCCACGACGTTGTCTAACCCAAGTGGCTGCTGACGCAAAATCGCGCGATGCGGTGTCTGTATCAGCGATGGGTTGATTTTGCATAGGCGGTTGGTCCATGACCGCTGGTCGCGAGGACTTACCGTAACCCCGAATGTCCAGCATGTAAACATCAAAACCTTGCTGCGCCAAAACGTCCATCCAAGACAAGCCATCCAGTCGCAAATCAAAACCAGTTTCGGAAGGATACGTGGCACCGTGGACAAACAACAATACATTGTCTTTGTGAAAATGCGTAGTGGAAGCTAGTCGCTTGTTGCGAACATATAAATTGATGCCAGGCTCATCGCTGGGAATCATGAAGTCTTCAATCAAAATTTGTACATTCTTTTGCACAGACACAGCTGATTCATTTGGCGCCACCTTGGTAGCACAGGCACCAAGCCATATGGGTAAGCAGAAGACAAGCCCAAGGGTTAGCCATTTGCGAATACCACCGGTCAGTCCAAATGAAATCATCCAATGCTCCTTTAATTGGGATGAACCTCGGCGCGTCGATTGCACGTCAATTCACAATGCTGTTGAAACCAGATTTTATTTGGCCTCAAAGTAGAAAATTTAAATACAAGGGGTTTTACTAGGACTGTCAAAATGATCAGTCCCAATGGCTCATACCTTGAGCCTCTCAAATAGCAGTTCAAGCCTATCCACCGGTGGGCTTAGGTGCAGAGACGGCGACATGGCCTTCATTTTGGGCGATGTGCGTCGAGGCTTTGGTTTGATTCGTTTGAAGGCAGCTATCCATCGACAGCGCCCGCTACTTTTGTTCGGCCCGATTCGAGCCATTTATCCGGTGACTTAAATAATAGCCCTTCTATACAAATAGACGGCAATCACTTGAGCAGATAAAAGTAAGCTGCCCATCAGACCGCCAGCAGCGTAACCCACGTGTTGAACATTGCCGGTTCAATCATCTCTGCGCATTGACTTTCAAGCGCTGCGGTTTTCGCTATCGGGCTAGGCGTGTTCTACAGCTGATTACGCCGTCTTGAACTGAATCACATCGCCACCGATGCGCAGCTTGTCCAAGTAATCGGCCCACACTTGAATCATCGGCGTGCGCTCTTCTAAGTGCGTTGCCCGGTCGTATGCCCCGCCGTGGGTGATCTGGCCTTTATGTGCAAGCTGCGCCTCAATCACATCAGCGGGGTACTTCAGCACTTGTCGCAAGAGCGTTCGGCCGGTTGCCCGGTAGCCGTGCCAGCAGTGCCGCCCCTTGTAGCCCATGGCGTGCAGCGCCGCATTAACCGCTGCCTCAGACATTGGCTTTTTGTGATCCCGCAAGCCGGGGAACACATATTCACCCCCACCCGTCAGGTGTTTCATATCGCTCAGAATTTCAAGCGCTTGCCGAGGGATTGAAACCACATGGGCTTGACCGTTGATCTTTTGTGACTTGGTGCGCTTCATGTCCTCGCTAGGCATAGACCACAGCGCTGCATCCATATTCAAGTCCACCCAACGCATTGCGCGAAGGTTGCCAGGCCGTTGAAACAACATAGCCGCCATCTTTAGCGCCGCCCGGACAATCGGCCCGCCCTTGTAGGCATCGCTTGCACGAAGCAGCTCCCCAAACTCTATCGGGTCAATGATGGCGGGTAAGTTTTTTCGGATATGAGGCTTCAAGGCCTTTTTGATGCTGGGCGTGATGTCGATCGTTGCCCGGCCCGTTGCAATGGCATGACACCAAACACCATGCGCCGTGAGTAAGACACGGTGTGCAACGTCCAGCGCCCCGCGCTCCTCTACCTTTTGAATGACTGCCAGCAACTCTATCGGCTTGATGCTGTCTATCCCACGCTTGCCAAGGTATGGAATTAGATCTTTGGTGATGTTGCGGCTTTCCCGGACGTAGTGGGTATCGCTCCAATTGGGCTTACCCCTTTCTAACCAATCGTTTGCAACGGCAGTCAGTGTGTCGCCCGAGCCTACGGAGGCCTTGAGTTTGTCTGCCTGTCGGGCTTGAACTGGATCAATGCCGCCTGCCTTTATCAACTTGGCAGCGTCACGGGCTTTACGAGCCGCGCTAAGGGTCACCAATGGATAGCTGCCAAGCGCTAATTGCTTTTCAGCACCGGCAATGCGGTATTTCAGGAACCAGCGCTTGGAGCCTGCAGGACTAACCTGTAAATACATTCCACCCGAGTCAGTGAAGCGCATTTGCTTCTTTTCAGGCGGGCACACAGCATTTCGGCATTTGGCATCGGTCAGCAAGGGGGTACAGCTCCAATTAAATGAAGTGAAATCGGCCAGTCTTCATTGGTAAACGGGGGTACAGAATCTGAAAAAACCTTAAAAACTACAACCTGTACCCCTGCTTGTACCCCCTACAAGCTGTAACTGTCTATGTCCGTCTTTGTACCCCGCTGCACTATAAGTGCTTGATCCGCCAATGAAAAAGGCCTTCAAGAATCTCTCCTTGAAGGCCTTTGGACTGTCTAATGGTGCCGCTTGTCGGATTCGAACTGACGACCTACCGCTTACAAGGCGGTTGCTCTACCAACTGAGCTAAAGCGGCACGGGTAATAGTTTACTTCACGCGCTTGAGTGCTGGACGCTTTCCTGCAGGTGTTTTTGGTGGTTCTGGCGTGCCATCGTCCCGCACCAACTGAAATGGCTTGTTGCCGTCTTGCGGAGCCGGTGACGATGCCACGCCAGGCTTCGATGCCACAGGTGCGGGGAAGGCCATGCCTTGACCGTTTTCGCGCGCATAGATAGCGATCACGCGGCCGATGGGCACATGGATTTCACGGGCACTGCCGCCAAAGCGAGCTTTGAATTCAATGAAGTCGTTACCCAGTTTGAGCGAACTGGTCGCCCCAACGCTGATGTTCAAAACGATTTCGTTGTTCTTGACGTATTCACGCGGCACTTGCACCGTGTCGTCAACGAGCACCGCCACATAGGGCGTGAAACCGTTGTCGGTGCACCATTCATACAGCGCCCGTATCAGATACGGGCGTGTCGAGCTTGCGTCCAGCGCAATCATGAATTCAGCCAAAGCGTTGTCTTCTGAAATTACTTGCGCATGACTTTTTCGGACGGCGTCAGCGCTTCAATGTAGGCCGGGCGCGAGAAGATGCGTTCAGCGTACTTGAGAAGTGGTGCCGCGTTTTTCGACAGGTCAATGCCGTAGTAGTCCAGACGCCAGAGCAACGGTGCAATCGCCACGTCGAGCATGGAGAAGTTGTCGCCGAGCATGAACTTGTTTTTGAGGAACACAGGGGCCAATTGCGTCAAACGATCACGCACATGTGAACGGGCTTTTTCAAGCACTTTCTCATTGCCTTTGGTGGCGCGTGATTCAAGCGTGGCGACGTGGACGAAAAGTTCTTTTTCGAAGTTCAGCAAGAACAGACGCACGCGGGCGCGGTCGACTGGGTCGCCGGGCATGAGTTGTGGGTGTGGGAAACGCTCGTCAATGTATTCATTGATGATGTTTGACTCGTACAAGATCAGGTCGCGCTCGACCAGAATCGGTACTTGCCCGTAAGGGTTCATGACATTGATGTCTTCCGGCTTGTTGTACAGGTCAACATCGCGGATCTCAAAGTCCATGCCTTTTTCAAACAACACAAAACGGCAACGATGCGAAAAGGGGCAGGTTGTGCCTGAATAAAGGACCATCATGGTGGGGGACTCCTGGGTACAAAAGGAGTGGGAGGCGTCGAGTCACAAAGACTTGGGCCTGCCACTCCAGAAGGTGCAGGGCATTGCTGCCCAGCGAAAAATTTACTTGATGTTTTTCCAGAACGCCGCATTCAGGCGCCAAGCGATAAAGGTGAACATACAGAGAAACAACAGCACCCAAGCGCCAACGCGCACACGGGTGTTTTGGGACGGCTCGCCCATCCACTGCAAATAACCGACCAAGTCAGAAACGGACTGGTCGTATTGCAAAGGTGTCATCGTGCCCGGGCTGACCTGTTTCCAACCTTTGAAAACCTCAATGTCATGCCCATGGCTGCTGTGGGTTTCGTACTGCGGCTCACGCACACCTTGCATTTCCCACAGCACATGCGGCATGGCCACGCCTGGGAAAGCCAGGTTGTTCCAGCCGGTGGCTTTGGTGTCGTCGCGGTAATAAGTACGCAGGTAGGTGTAGAGATAGTCTGCACCCGTGCCCTGTGAACCCGCACGGGAACGCGCAATGACGGTCAGGTCTGGTGGGTTGCCACCGAACCAGTCTTTGCCCTGCTTGGGAGACATGGCCACCTTCATGGTTTCGCCAACCTTGTCAGTGGCAAACAATAAGTTGTCCTTGATCTGCTGCTCGGTCAGGCCGATGTCCGTCAAGCGGTTGTAGCGCATGAAGGCTGCCGAATGGCAGTTCAGGCAGTAGTTGACGAAAAGCTTAGCGCCGTTTTGCAAAGCACCCAATTCGTTGGTTTTGTCGGGCGCCTTGTCCCAAGCAATCCCCACCGTGTTGGCCTGTGCTCCGGTGACAAGCAGCAAAGATGCCAGGAGACCCAGCGCCAAATGTTTGAATTTATTCATGGTCTTAGTCTCCGGCTCAGTGGGCAGCAAAGGTCACGCGATCAGGCACAGGCTTGAACGTGCCTAAACGGCTCCACCAAGGCATCAGGAAGAAAAAGCCAAAGTAGAACAAAGTGCCGATTTGCGATACGCGCTCATTGATCGGTGACGGTGGTTTGATGCCGAGGTAACCCAGAACGACGAAATTGATCACGAAAACGGCGTAAAGGTATTTGTGCCAATCAGGACGGTAGCGAATCGATTTCACCTCGCTGTTGTCCAGCCAAGGCAGGAAGAACAAGATGATGACCGCACCACCCATGACCACGACACCCCAGAATTTGGCATCGATCATCATCATGGACGCCACCAGCAGCAGCGCTACCAGCGCAATCGCACCCTTGATGAAAGCAGCCACACGGCCCTTCAAAATGGTGAATGCTGCAGCTGCGGCAACGCAAGCCACCAAGGCGTACATCATCTCGTCGGTGATGGCGCGCAACATCGAGTAGAACGGCGTGAAATACCAGACTGGGGCGATGTGCAATGGCGTCTTCAGAGAGTCGGCCGGGATGAAGTTGTTGTACTCCAAGAAGTAGCCACCCGCCTCAGGTGCAAAGAAGATAACTGCCGTGAAGATCATCAGGAACACGCTGACCGCAAAAATGTCGTGCACCGTGTAGTAAGGGTGAAACGGGATGCCGTCGAGCGGGTTCCCGTTGGCATCTTTGTGCGCCTTGATTTCAACGCCATCGGGGTTGTTGGAGCCGACTTCATGCAGCGCGATCAAATGCGCCACCACAAGACCCAGCAGCACCAGTGGCACGGCAATCACGTGGAACGCAAAGAAGCGGTTCAAGGTGGCATCGCCCACCACGAAGTCGCCGCGGATCAGTAATGCGAGATCAGGGCCGATGAACGGAATGGCCGCGAACAAGTTCACGATCACTTGAGCGCCCCAGTAGCTCATCTGGCCCCAAGGCAGCAGGTAACCCATGAAGGCTTCAGCCATCAGCGCCAAGAAAATGGCACAGCCAAAAATCCAGATCAGCTCGCGTGGCTTGCGGTAGCTGCCGTACATCAGGCCGCGGAACATGTGCAAATACACCACGATGAAAAACGCGCTGGCGCCGGTGGAGTGCATGTAGCGAATCAACCAGCCCCAAGGGACGTCGCGCATGATGTACTCAACCGAGCCGAAAGCCAAGGCGGCGTCCGGCTTGTAGTGCATCGTCAAGAAGATGCCGGTGACGATTTGGATCACCAGAATCAAGAGCGCGAGGGAGCCGAAAACGTACCAGAAGTTGAAGTTCTTCGGTGCGTAGTACTCGCCCATGTGCTCGTTGTACAGCTTGCTGGCGGGGAAACGGTTGTCAACCCAGTTCAGCAGCTTGGCGCCTACGGGCGCGTCGGGGGAAATTTCTTTGAATTCAGCCATAACAGTTCCTACTCAGTTACGAACCCAGCCCGCGAAGATACGCGCAAGGGGTTCAGACAAGCTTCAGGCCTTTGTATCTTCGCCAATCAGCAACCGGGTTTCTGACAGGTACATGTGGGGAGGCACCTCCAGATTATCGGGAGCGGGCTTGTTTTTGTAGACGCGTCCAGCCATGTCGAAGGTCGAACCGTGGCAAGGGCACAAAAAGCCGCCATGCCAATCGTCCGGCACCGAAGGCTGCGCACCCGTCTGGAATTTATCGACCGGCGAGCAGCCGAGGTGCGTGCAAATACCCACCGCCACCATGACTTCGGGCTTGATGGAGCGATTGATGTTGCGAGCGTAGACCGGTGTCAGCTCGCTCTGCTTGCGCTCGGATTTCGGATCAGCCAGTTGATCTTGCGCTTTGGTCAACGCGTCCAGCTGCTCAGGCGTGCGCCTGAAGATCCAGACCGGCTTACCGCGCCATTCGACTGTCAATTTCTCGCCTGGCTTGATGGCAGAAATGTCCACCTCGACCGCAGCACCGGCGGCTTTAGCGCGCTCGGATGGCTGAAAAGTACTCACAAAAGGCACGGCTACTGCTGCAACACCAGCGCCGCCTACGGCACACGTGGCAACGATCCAGTTTCTTTTTTGATGATCGACTGCTGCACCGGATGGTGCAGCAGCGCTTGATTTAACGCTCGCTTGGGTCATGAGATTCCTTCAAGAACTCGCTTGAAAAAGGCTTATTGTGGTCAACCCGGCATTGTAGCGGAGCAGCGGACGGGTCTTTCCGTCTGACCCACAAATGTCTCAGCCGTGTCGTCCCAAGATGGATGACGCCATTGAGCGCGCCATGCGGATCGCCGCCAGAAGACTAGCGGCATCGGCCTGGCCGGTACCCGCGATGTCAAAAGCTGTGCCGTGGTCTGGGCTGGTGCGCAGCAAGGGCAAACCCAAGGTGACGTTGACGCCCTGCTCGACCCCCATGTACTTCACCGGGATCAGCCCTTGGTCGTGGTACATCGCCACCACCACATCGAACTCGCCCGCTTGCCCGTCTTTGGTGCGGGCACGCATGAACACGGTGTCGGGGGCGAACGGTCCGCTGGCGTGGATGCCCACAGCTTGTGCAGCCGCGATGGCCGGTGCAATGATCTCTATTTCTTCACGCCCGAAAAGGCCGCCTTCACCAGCGTGCGGGTTCAAGCCAGCGACACCGATCTTCGGCGCTCTGCCCAGCAGCCGACTCAGCGCAGTGTGGGTGATCTGCAGGGTTTCAAGCACCGTCTCAAAACGCACCGCATCGATGGCATCACGCAGCGACACATGGATGCTGACGAGCACGGTTTTAAGCTCGGGATTGGCCAGCATCATGCGCACCGGCACTTGGGCAACTGACTTGCCAAGAAAGGCCGCCGCTTGCGCCTGCAACATTTCGGTGTGCCCCGGGAATCCCGCGTAATCTCCGCCCGCAGCAGCCAGCGCCTCTTTGTGAATCGGCGCCGTGACCATGCCACGCGCCTGACCCGACAACACAGCATGTGCGGCAGCAACGATGCACTCGGCCGCAGCCCGACCCGACTCGGCGCTGATCTGCCCAAAGATTGGCGGCGTCGCCAACGTGCAGCCTTGCCACACGCCTATGCAATGTGGCGGCACGCTTAGTCCATCGGCCAGATTCGACAGCTCAGCAATCGCCAGTGCCTGCGGCCGACCATTCGCCTGACCCGTTTGGTTGTGCCAAGTCACGGCTAACTGCGCTGCACGGCGCATCACCGCGACGTCACCCACCACGATGCAGCCTGCCATATCGGCTGGTGCTTCGGCAAAGGCCTTGGCAATAATTTCGGGGCCAATGCCAGCGGCATCGCCCATGGTGATCAGGAAGGAGGGTGCTGTGGTCATGTCGTTCAAGCGATTCAGGCCGGATTGTCGATGTCGATGAATTCATGCAGCAAGCCGCACTGCGCCGCCACATGGGCTGCCACGGCTGGCGCGCCGTAGCGCTCAGAGGCGTGATGGCCGCAGGCAATATAGGCCACGCCCATCTCGCGGGCGTAGTGGGCTTGCGGCTCTGAAATTTCACCGGTGATGAAGACATCCGCACCGGCCTCGATGGCCGATTCGAAATACCCCTGTGCCCCGCCGGTGCACCAGGCGATATTTTGAATGGCCGCAGTTTGGCGGGTCGGCCGATCCACCAGCACCACCTGCCGCTGCAACACGTGAGAGATATGGCTGGCTAGGCTGCCGGCGGTGGCAAATGCATCACCAACCGCGCTGCGGCCCATGAACCCCAGCCCCGACTCGCCAAAGCGACCCGCTGCCCCACCGTGCGGGCTCAGTCCGAGCAGACGCCCAAGCTGCGCGTTATTGCCCAACTCAGGGTGCGCGTCGAGTGGCAGGTGGTACGCGAAAAGATTGATGTCATGCGCCAGCAGCAAGGCCAGTCGCTGCTTCATCCAGCCTGTGACACGACCGTCTTGGCCACGCCAAAAAAGACCGTGATGCACAAAGATAGCATCTGCTTGCCAAGCCACCGCAGCGTCAATCAGCGCCAAGCTGGCCGTCACACCAGAGACGATGCGCCGCACCCTCGCCTTGCCCTCAACCTGCAGGCCGTTCGGTCCGTAATCTTTGAAAAGCTCGGGCTGCAGCAGGCTGTTGAACGTCTGCAGCAGCTCAGCTCTGGAGACGCCTTCGGTCATCGCATCTTGGGATGTTGTCACGATGCTTTTCCTGTGATGAGTTCGCTGATCAATGCCATTTATTCACATCCTTTGGCTTGTGCGGGCCGGTGTCCGGATTATCAGGCTGATCACACCATGGGTATCTTGAAAACCAGCCAGCAGATGGCTATTGCGCCGCTGTGCTGCTCATCACGCGGTCAATCAGTCAAAATCAGCTGTCTGCGTTCCTGTCCTCAACTGTCACGCTGACCGGTTTTTTCACCTTCTTTTGTTTTTGGCAATCACCACCATGCGCAGATCTTGGCTTTTATTTTCACAGGCTGTGACCGTCTTGCTGGCGGTGTATTTTGTGGTCGTTAGCCTCAAGCCACAGTGGCTGGAGAGCAGTCGTCTGGGCTCTGTCACGGTGATCGAAGCGCCGACCGGTGGCGCGGCCAAGATGGCGGGCGGTGCACCCGGCAGTTTGAGCACGGCCGCCAAAGCCGCCTCAGGCGCTGTCGTCAGCATCATTGCCAGCAAAGCCGCCGCCCGCACACCGAACACCGAAGATCCCTGGTTCCGCTTTTTCTTTGGTGACCAGGTTCGCAATGAAACACAAGTCGGACTGGGCAGTGGCGTCATCGTCAGCCCGAACGGCTACATCCTCACCAACAACCATGTGATCGAAGGCGCCGACGAGATAGAGGTCATCTTGATTGACGCGCGCAAAGCGAAGGCCAAAGTCATCGGCACGGACCCAGAAACAGACCTCGCGATTCTCAAAATTGAACTCGACAAGTTGCCGGTTATCGTGCTGGGCAGTTCCGAGTTGATTGAAATTGGCGACCAGGTGCTGGCCATTGGCAACCCCTTCGGCGTAGGGCAAACCGTGACCAGCGGCATCATCAGCGCGCTTGGGCGTAGCCAGCTCGGCATCAACGTCTTTGAGAATTTCATCCAGACCGACGCCGCCATCAACCCGGGTAATTCGGGTGGCGCGCTGGTCGACACGCAAGGCCGCTTGTTGGGCATCAACACGGCCATCTATTCACGGTCAGGGGGTTCCATGGGCATCGGCTTTGCCATTCCTGTCTCAACCGCCCGCCAAGTGCTGGAGAGCATCGTCAGGGACGGTCAAGTGACGCGCGGTTGGATTGGCGTCGAGCCCCAGGAGTTGAATGCTGAACTGGCACAGACCTTCAACATCTCCGCCAAGAGTGGCGTCATCATCACCGGTGTGCTGCAAAACGGTCCGGCTGCGGCTGCTGGCATCCGACCTGGCGATGTCATCACTGCGGTGGCCAACAAGCCGGTGAGCAATGTCTCTGAATTGCTCAGCGCTGTGGCTGCCCTGAAGCCCGGGGTGAGCTCACCGCTGAAGGTTCAGCGCCGCGATGCTAGCCTAGAGGTCGCCGTGACGCCGAGTAAGCGTCAGCGGCCAGCACTGCCGCGCCAATAAGTTCAAGAAGGCAGCCCAGTGAACTCGCCCCTGAGGCGGGTAAGCACTCAAGGCATCGGGGCGCTGTCCTCGGGCTCTGCTTCAGGCGCTTTGGTGTGTTTCACAAACAGTTGTGCCGCCAGAATACCGACCTCGTACAGACCGCCAACCACGCCGAGCAGCATGAGCATCGAGCCTGCATCAGGCGGTGTGACCAGCGCGGTGCCGACGGCAGCGAGTACCCAAAAATAACCACGGTACTCGCGCAACTGGGCAACCGTGAGGATGCCCATGCGGACCAGCAAAATCACCGCAATCGGCACCTCAAACGCCAAGCCGAAAGCCATGAACATACCGATGACAAAGTTGAGGTATTCCTCAATGTCAGGCGCGGCAGTGATGGACTTGGGTGCAAAGCTCTGAATGAAGGAGAACACTTGTCCGAAAACAAAGTAATAGCAAAAAGCCACACCGATAAAAAATAGCAACGTACTGGAAATAACGAGCGGCATCACGAGCTTTTTTTCGTGCGCGTAAAGGCCGGGTGCTACGAATGCCCAGACTTGGTAAAGCACCACCGGCAAGGCGATCATGAACGCCGCCATGAACATGATCTTGATGGGCACGACGAAAGGCGAAATCACATTGGTGGCGATCAGCGTGGCCCCCTTGGGCAGGCTGGCAATCAACGGCGCCGCCATCAGGTCATAGAGTGCGCCTGGGCCAGGAAACAGGGCCAGCACGGCGGCAGCAACGCCAATCGCAATGACGGCCTTGATCATTCGGTCGCGCAGCTCCATCAGGTGCTGGACAAAAGGTTGCTCAGTGCCTGCGAGTTCGTCAGGTTTGTCGGTTTGCGAATCGCTCATGGTCCGGTCAGAAAAAAAGGAAAGCGTCGGCTAGGCATGGGAAATGGCGCGCGACTTCGGCCGGAATCGGGCCACTCTGGCGGCGCCAGACAGTGCCTTGGTGCGTACACCCGAACGCGCCTTGAACCATTGCGGTGTGGCGCCCTGCTTGAGCCGCCAGTTTTTGCCCGGATTTTTGTACTCCGGAAAACTGATCATGCCGGGCAGGTCGTTGGTATAGCTGCTGTCACCAGCCAGGCTGGTGGTTTCGGCCCATGTCTTTTCAAAGTCACTGGCGCTGGTCTGCATCGAGCTTTCGACATCTCGAGCCGCCCCCTCGACGCTGTCCTTCATCTTTTTGAGTTCGTCGAGCTCCATCGAGCGGCTGACTTCACTTTTGACGTCGGCAACGTAACGTTGCGCCTTGCCCACCAACGTGCCAATGGTGCGCGCCAGTCGCGGTAGCTTTTCGGGGCCAATGACGATGAGCGCAACCGCACCGATCAGCGCAATTTTGGAGATGCCGAGATCGATCACGTCAGTTCACACAGACGCAAAGCGCCCGGTCGCCTTGAAAGCTCAATGAGAACCTGATCAGGATTTTTGACGCGCTTGCACGTCAATGGTGTTTTTGTCGTCAGCCGGCGCCGCTGTCGCAGCAGTGACCTGCGCAGGAGGCGTCGCAGCCGCTGCGTCATCGGCAGCAGGTTGGCCGCCGTCTTTCATACCGTCTTTGAAACCTTTGACCGCACCACCAAGGTCACCGCCCATATTTCTCAGCTTCTTGGTGCCAAACACCATGACCACGATCAACAAGACGATCAACCAATGCCAAATGGAAAGTCCACCCATGTTTCTGTCCTAACTTTTTATGCCGCCCTCTCAGGCCAGCGTGTACGAATAATCGTGATTCTAAGGTGCTTATCCGCCGCGTCAAAAACTTATACAACATTGACCACAGCAGCTGTGTTTTAAACCGTTACCAGCGCCTATCGCGAGCCTCAGCCCCGCAACCAAGGGCGCGGGCCGCCCATCACATGAATATGCAAGTGGTGCACCTCTTGGCCTCCCTCGGCACCGGTGTTGGTCACGATGCGATAACCACCTTCCGGATACGGTCTGCAACCCTGCTCCAACGCCAACCGTGGCGCCAGCACCATCATGCGGCCCAGCAGCGATTCATGCTCTGGCCCGACCTGAGCCATGGAGGCAATATGGGCTTTTGGGATCATCAAAAAGTGCACCGGCGCCCATGGGTTGATGTCATGGAATGCCAGCAACTCATCGTCTTCATAGACTTTTCGGCTCGGAATTTTCCCCGCAGCAATTTTGCAAAAGAGGCAATTGTCAGCAGATACGCCCTCCGCATGGTTGTGCTTCTCAACGCTGCTCATACCGTCACTACCGTCTGCGGCACACGGTTGGCGTTGAAGCGCAACCAGCCTTTGATGCAACGGTACAGATACCAAAGCCAGACCACGGCATAAGCCAGCATGCCCGGAACGAGAAAAAACAACCACAGCGGCGACAGCAACACCAGCCAAACCAACGTCCACCAAAACGTCGAGATCATGAAATTGTGATGCGCGATGTACATAGGATCGACTTCATCGGACCGCCGCAGGTAATTGATGATCAGCGCAACGACAGCAAAAACGCCACCGCTGAACCAAGCCATTGTGTGCAGCCCGTACAGAATTTGCATGACCAGCAGGTCACTCGACGTCTTCGCGGTGTTGTCGCAGGGATCAGTGGTGTTCATCGGTGGCTTATTTCTCAGCGTCTGCGCGAAGCACAGCTTTGCGCAAGGCTTTTTCCTCGATGCCGCTGGTGCCTTCGCGTCGCTCCAACTCGGCAATCACATCGGCTGGCGTCAAGTTGTAATGGGCCAAGGCGATCAAGCTGTGAAACCACAGATCCGCCACCTCGCCGATCAACTTGCCCTGCAACTCAGGCGTGGCACCGCCATGGTCAAGGTCTTTGGCGGCCATGACGGTTTCGGTGGCTTCTTCACCGATCTTTTTCAGGAATGCGTCCGGGCCTTGGTGCAGCAAGCGGGCGACATAGCTTTTGTCTGGGTCGCCACCGTTGCGCACTTTGCGGCTTTCAATCACCTGCGCTAGGCGCGCAAGGGAGTCATTTGAGGTCGTGGTCATGGCGCGCTGCCCTTTGCTTATGTGTAGATATGTTTCGGGTCTTTGAGCACGGGCTCTGCCACGACCCATTGGCCGCCTTCATAGCGGTGAAAAAAGCAGCTGTGGCGACCAGTGTGGCAAGCGATGGAAGGCCCCGCCTCCTGACCGAGTTGCGTGATCTTCAGCAAAATGACGTCGTTGTCGCAGTCCAACCGAATGTCATGCACGGTCTGCACATGGCCGGACTCTTCGCCCTTGCGCCAAAGCCTGCCCCGCGACCTGCTGAAGTACACGGCCCGACCGGAGTCAGCAGTTTCCTGTAGCGCCTCGCGGTTCATCCAGGCAAACATCAGCACGTCGCCGCTGGCGGCTTCTTGCGCAATCACGGGGATCAGGCCCCGCTCGTCCCATCGGACTTCATCTAACCAGTTCATGCCGGGTATTGTCGGTGATTGGCCAAGGCTCAAAGACGAACCGGGATGCCGCGCTCGGCCATGCGCTGCTTGGCCTGCTGAACGGTGTATTCGCCGTAATGGAAAATACTCGCGGCCAGCACGGCGTCAGCGCCGCCGATCTGGATGCCATCGGCCAAATGATCGAGGTTGCCAACGCCACCTGAGGCGATGACAGGAACACTCACGGCGTCGCTGACGGCGCGGGTCAGCGCCAAGTCAAAGCCGGCCTTGGTGCCATCGCGGTCCATGCTGGTGAGCAATATTTCGCCGGCACCACGACGCGCCATTTCACTGGCCCAGACCACTGCGTCGAGGCCGGTGTTTTGTCGGCCGCCATGGCTGAAGACATCCCAACCCGGCCCACGTGTCAATGCCTCCGCATCAGAGCGGCGCTTGGCATCAATGGCGACGACGATGCATTGCGCACCGTAGCGCGCCGAGACTTCGTCAATGATGTGTGGATTGGCCAGCGCAGCGGAGTTGAAACTGGTCTTGTCGGCGCCCGCATTGAGCAGGCGCCGCACATCGTCCACCGTGCGCACACCGCCACCCACTGTCAGGGGAATGAAGACCTGTGAAGCCACCGCTTCAATGATGTGCAATATCAGGTCGCGGCCATCACTGGTCGCGGTAATGTCCAAAAATGTCAGCTCGTCTGCGCCTTGGCCGTTGTAGCGCGCGGCAATTTCAACCGGGTCACCTGCGTCCCGTAGCTCTAGGAAATTGACGCCTTTGACAACCCGTCCACCGGTGACATCTAAGCAAGGGATGATTCGTTTAGCGAGCATTAAAGCTAGACACTAGCCGTTGAGCTCATCAGCGCGCGTCTGCGCCAGCGCGAAATCAAGATCGCCGCTGTAGATCGAGCGGCCGCAAATCACGCCCTCAACGCCCTCGTCCTCAACTTGGCACAAGGCCTCGATGTCTGCCATGTTGGAGAGCCCACCTGAAGCGATGACCGGAATCCGCAAGGCCTGAGCCAGCTTGACGGTCGCCTCGATATTGATACCACTGAGCATGCCGTCACGACCAATGTCGGTGTAAATGATGGACTCGACGCCGTAGTCTTCAAACTTCTTGGCCAAGTCAACAACTTCGTGGCCGGTGAGTTTGCTCCAGCCGTCGGTGGCGACTTTGCCGTCTTTGGCGTCTAAGCCCACGATGATGTGCCCGCCAAAAGCGGTGCAGGCGTCCTGCAGAAAACCGGGGTTTTTCACCGCCGCCGTGCCGATGATGACGTAACGCAGACCCGCGTCCAAGTAGCGTTCAATGGTGTCGAGGTCGCGGATACCGCCGCCGAGTTGCACATCGATTTCGCTACCCACTTCCAGCAGGATCTTGCGAATCGCCGCCTCGTTTTTAGGCTTGCCAGCAAAGGCACCATTCAGGTCGACAAGATGCAGGCGGCGCGCGCCTTTGTCGACCCAGCTGCGCGCCATGGCGGCCGGGTCTTCGCCGAAGGTGGTGGACTGGTCCATGTCGCCCTGTTTGAGGCGAACGCAGTGACCGTCTTTCAAGTCAATCGCGGGGATGAGTAGCATGTTGCGTGAAGGAAGAAAGCCAAAAAAGGGATGAAATAAAAGAAAACTGCGGCACCCAAACTCGGTTCAAAGACCGCTCAGGGATTCCATTTCAGGAAGTTGCGGTACAAGGCCAGTCCTTGGTCGGCGCTCTTTTCAGGATGAAACTGCGTCGCGAAAATATTATCCCGTGCAACGACCGCTGTGAAGCGTCCGCCGTAGTCAGCTTCGCCCGCAGTGTTGCGCGCATCAGACGGCTTGGCGTAAAAACTGTGCACAAAGTAGAAATAAGCCCCATCGGGGATGTCAGCCCACAGCGCATGCCGTGCCTGGCTGCCAGTCGGCACGGCTGAGCTGCCTTGGTAGACCTGGTTCCAACCCATTTGCGGCACCTTGAAGCGGCTGCCGTCTGGTTGCAGCCGGCCGGCCAGATCAAATTTGACGACGTCTCCGCCGATCAGTCCAAGCCCGGGGGTGCCCACACCGGCGGGGCCTTCTTCGCTGCGGTCCAGCAGCATCTGCATGCCCACGCAAACGCCAAACAAAGGTTTGTGCGCCGCCGCATGCAGCACGGCTTGGCGCAGCCCCGACTCGTCCAGCTCGCGCATGCAGTCAGGCATGGCGCCCTGACCCGGCAGCACCACGCGGTCAGCGTCAAGAACGTCTTGTGCACGGGAGGTGACGAGCACCTCAAAACCTGCGCCTTGGGCGACATGTGCCACCGCTTGCGACACCGATCGGAGGTTGCCCATGCCGTAATCGACCACGGCTACTTTTTTCAGAACTGTCATGAAAGCATCGGGCGGTTTACAGGGAGCCCTTGGTCGAAGGAATCACACCGGCCATGCGGGGGTCCAGCTCAAGCGCCATGCGCAGGGCGCGGGCGAAGGCTTTGAACACTGTTTCAGCTTGGTGGTGGGCATTTTCGCCGCGCAGATTGTCGATGTGCAGGGTGACAAAGGCGTGGTTCGCAAAGCCTTGGAAAAATTCGTAGGCCAGTTGCGAGTCAAAAGTACCGATCGTGCCGCTGGTGAACGGCACGTTCATCACCAGACCGGGACGGCCAGAAAAGTCGATGACCACGCGGCTCAGGGCTTCGTCCAGCGGCACATAGGCGTGGCCATAACGGCGCAGGCCTTTTTTGTCACCCACGGCCAGCGCCACCGCTTGGCCCAAGGTGATGCCCACGTCTTCCACCGTGTGGTGGCCGTCGATGTGCAAGTCGCCATCGGCCTGAATGTCCAGGTCGATCAGACCGTGACGGGCGATCTGGTCCAGCATGTGGTCAAAAAATCCGATGCCGGTGTTGAGATGTGATGCACCGGTGCCATCGAGGTTCACTTTGGCGGTGATTTTGGTTTCAGCCGTGTTGCGCGTGACTTCGGCGGTGCGTGGGGCGAAAGACGGTGTGAGGGTGGCGTTGGAGGTCATAGGGCTTTTTGAAGGGTTGCCAGCAGTTGCGTATTCTCGTCGGCCGTGCCAACCGTCAGACGCAGACAGTTCGCCAGCAGTGGGTGCATTTTAGAAATGTTTTTGACCAGCACGCCGCCGGCCTTCAAACGCTCGAAAACCAGACCGGCTGCGTCAGCAGTCCCCGGCACACGCACCAGAATCATGTTGGCGTCGCTGTTCCAGACCGTCAGGCCCGGCATGGCACGCAGCGCCTTGAGCACGCGCTCACGCTGCTGCACCAAGTCGACTGCCTGCGCGGCGAACACTTCTTGGTGCTCTAGCGCGAACAGCGCGCACTCGTAATTGAGCACGCTGATGTTGTAGGGCGGGCGCACCTTGTCGATCTCGGCGATCAGCGCCTTCGGCCCCATCATGTAACCCAGACGGACACCGGCCAAGCCAAACTTGCTGAGCGTGCGCATCAGCAGCACATGGTCGTGACGGGTGATGCGGTCGAGGTAACTTTTGCTTGAAAACGGCTGATAGGCCTCGTCCATGACGACCAGACCACCTTGCTCACCGACGGCGATGATGATTTTTTCAATCACCGCGTCGTCCCACAAATTGGCTGTCGGGTTGTTCGGGTAAGCCAAGTACACGATAGACGGCTTGTGCTCGGCGATAGCCGCCAGCATGGCCGTTTCATCGAGCTCAAAGTCAGCGGTCAGCGGCACACCGATGAAAGCCAGCCCTTGCAACTGGGCGCTCATGGCGTACATCACGAAGCCGGGCACGGGTGCCAGCACGCTGCCGCCGGGCACATCGCAGGCCAGCGACAGCAGCGAGATCAATTCGTCCGAGCCATTGCCCAGCATGATGTCAAAGCCTTCGGGCAGGCCGGCGTAGTTGGCCAGCGCACGACGCAAGTCGTTGACCCGGCCGTCCGGGTAGCGGTTCAGCGCGAGTGCACCGAGACGACGACCGAGCTCAACTTGCAGGTGCGCCGGCAGCCGGTGTGGGTTTTCCATGGCGTCGAGCTTGACCATGCCGACGGAATCTTGAATGGCGTAGGCGTGCATGGACTGCACGTCTTGCCGGATGCGTTTTTTCAACTCGGGGCTGAGCTGAGCTGACGTGTTCGCAGTGTTGACGGTGCTCATGCGGCACCCCGCATCGGCGGAACATCGTTCAAGCGCATCTCGGCGGCACGGGCATGGGCTTGCAAGCCCTCCCCGTAAGCCAGCTCGGCAGCCACCGGGCCCAGCACCTGAGCGCCGGCCTGACTGACCTCGATCAGGCTGGAACGCTTTTGAAAGTCATAGACCCCAAGCGGGCTCGAAAAACGCGCTGTGCCGCTGGTGGGCAAGACGTGGTTCGGGCCGGCACAGTAGTCGCCCAGGCTTTCGCTGGTGTAGGCACCCAAAAAGATCGCGCCGGCGTGCTTGAGCAAAGGTTCCCAGCGCTGCGGGTCACGGGTCGAGACTTCGAGGTGCTCCGGCGCAATGCGGTTGCTGATCTCGCAGGCTTCCTCCATGCTGCGGGTCTGAATCAAGGCGCCGCGGTCGTTCAGAGATTTGGCGATGATGGCGGCACGCGGCATGCTCGGCAACAAACGGCCGATGGCGGCCTGCACCGCGTCGATGTAGGCGGCGTCCGGGCACAGCAAAATGCTTTGCGCCAACTCGTCATGCTCGGCTTGGCTGAAGAGATCCATGGCGACCCAGTCGGCTGGCGTGCTGCCGTCGGCCAACACCAAAATTTCAGAGGGTCCGGCAATCATGTCGATGCCCACGGTGCCGAAAACGCGGCGCTTGGCCGCCGCCACGTAGGCATTGCCCGGGCCGGTGATCTTGTCGACCGCTGGCACCGTGGCCGTGCCGTAGGCCAATGCAGCCACCGCTTGCGCGCCACCGATGGTGAAGACCCGGGTGACGCCAGCCACATACGCTGCCGCCAGCACCAGCGGATTTTTGTCACCCCGCGGTGTGGGCACCACCATGATGATCTCGCCAACACCCGCGACATGCGCCGGAATCGCGTTCATCAGCACCGACGATGGATAAGCCGCTTTGCCGCCGGGCACATAGATGCCGACGCGATCAAGGGGCGTGACTTTTTGCCCTAGCAAACTGCCGTCGGCGTCGCGGTAGCTCCAGCTTTCGCCGCAGGCTTTTTTCTGGGCCTCGTGGTAGCTGCGGACTCGCGCTGCGGCCGCTTGCAGCGCAGCGCGCTGAGCTTCGGGCAACCCATCAAAAGCCGCTTTGAGTTCGGTCTGCGTCAGCTCCAAAGCCTGCACGCTGGCTGCCGCCAGTCCGTCAAACCGGCTGGTGTACTCGAGCACGGCGGCATCACCACGCAGTTGCACGTCAGCCAGAATCGCGGCGACGCGCTCTTCAATGGCCGCATCTGCGTCGGCTGACCAATGCAGGCGCGCCTTGAAGGCGGCTTCAAAGTCGCTGGCAAGCGTGGACAGGCGGACAGGTTGAGCAACGAGGTTCATTTGGAAAACAGGAAAAAGGTTACGCGGCGACAGCCAGGGCCAGTGAATCAATCAGGCGGCGAATCGGCTCTTGTTTCAGCTTGAGCGCTACTTGATTCACCACCAAGTGTGAGCTGATGTCCATGATGCGTTCAACTTCAACCAAGTGGTTGGCCTTCAGCGTGTTGCCAGTGGAGACCAGGTCGACAATCGCGTCGGCCAGGCCCGTCAAAGGCGCGAGTTCCATGCTGCCATACAGCTTGATCAGATCGACGTGAACGCCCTTGGTGGCGAAAAAATCGCGGGCGATGGCCACGTACTTGGTGGCGACCTTGAGCCGCCCGCCTTGGCGCACGGCTGCGGCGTAGTCAAAGCCATCTCGCACGGCCACACTGATACGGCATTTGGCGATTTGCAAATCCAGCGGCTGGTACAAGCCTTGGCTGCCGGATTCAAGCAAGGTGTCTTTACCCACCACACCCAAGTCTGCGCCGCCGTACTGCACATAGGTCGGCACGTCAGTGGCGCGCACCAGCACCACGCGCAGGTCGGGTTGGTTGGTGTCCAAAATCAGTTTGCGTGACTTTTCCGGGTCGTCGAGCACCTCGATGCCGGCCGACTGCAGGAGCGGGAGAATGTCGTCAAAAATGCGTCCCTTGGACAGCGCCAGCGTGATCATCCTTTGACCCTTTCGATGTCTGCGCCAATGCCGCGCAATTTGGTTTCCATTTGGTCGTAACCGCGGTCTAGGTGGTAAATCCGCTCCACCACGGTTTCGCCTTCCGCCACCAAGCCGGCAATCACCAAGCTGGCCGAGGCCCGCAAATCAGTCGCCATGACGGTAGCACCAGAGAGTTTTTCAACCCCTTCCAGCAGCGCGACCTTGCCGTCGATCTGGATGTTGGCGCCCAAGCGCACCATTTCGTTGACGTGCATGAAGCGGTTTTCAAAAATTGTCTCAGTGACCTTACTGGTGCCGTGAGAGATGGCATTCAGCGCCATGAACTGCGCCTGCATGTCGGTCGGGAAACCTGGGTATTCGGTGGTCCGGAAAGACTGCGCCTTGAGCCGGCCTTGCGACTGGATGCGGATAAAACCATCGCCGGCGCTGACCGTCGCGCCCGCTTCGCGCAGCTTCTCGATCACCACTTCCAGATGGTCGGCGCGGCCGTGGCGCAAGACCACGTCTCCGCCAGCCGCCGCCACAGCGCACAAAAAGGTGCCGGTTTCAATGCGGTCAGCGACCACCTGATGCGTGCCGCCATGCAAGCGCGCGACGCCCTGAATGCGAATGCGCCGGCTGCCGTGGCCGTCAATCTTCGCGCCCATCTTGATCAGCATCTCGGCCAGGTCGCCGATCTCAGGCTCCTGTGCGGCGTTTTCCAAAACGGTTTCGCCTTCAGCCAGCGCCGCCGCCATCATGAAATTTTCGGTGCCTGTCACGGTCACCATATCGGTCGTCAGATGGCAACCTTGCAAACGCGTCAGGCCGGGCGCGAGACGCGCAATCATGTAGCCGTGCTCCACCACAATCTCGGCGCCCATCGCCTGCAAACCTTTGATGTGCTGGTCCACCGGCCGTGAGCCAATCGCGCAGCCGCCGGGCAAGGACACCCGGGCGTGACCAAAGCGGGCCAGCAGCGGCCCCAGCGCCAACACCGAGGCGCGCATGGTTTTCACCAGTTCGTAGGGGGCTTCAGGCGTGCGCAGTGGGCCGGCGTCAATCCGCACGGTGCCAGAATCTGGCTGACCCAGCGCGCCCTGCTCCGCCGTGACGCCCATGTTGCGAATCAGCTTGAGCATGGTCGAGACGTCTTGCAGCCTCGGCACATTGGTCAGCGTGACCGGCTCGGCCGTGAGCAGTGCCGCGCAAAGCTCGGGCAAGGCGGCATTTTTAGCGCCTGAAATATCAACGGTACCCGACAGCGATTTGCCGCCTTTGATGCGTAGCTTGTCCATGATTTTTTAGTTTTGGTTTTGCGTGGCCCACTCGGTGGGCGTGAAGGTTTTCATCGACAAGGCATGGACTTCGTCGGTCTGCATGCGGCCACCCAGCGTGGCATAGACGCGCTGATGCCGCTGGATCAGTCGCTGGCCTTCAAAAATACTGGAAACGATGGTGGCATACCAATGCCGGCCATCGCCCGAAAGTTCGATGTGCTCGCAATCAATGCTGGCGCTGATGATGGCCTGAAGTTCGTCGCTGGTCATGGTGTTTAAAAATGAGGTCCGTTAATTCAATGAAATATCGATCTGCGGGCTTGGGCGTTTCAATGGCGAATTTTGTAGCCAATTTTCAACAAGTGCACTGCCGTGACACTGACCACGATCAATGCGCTGCCAACGATGGCCAGACTCAGCCAAGGCGACACATCGCTGACACCAAAAAAGCCATAACGGAAGCCGTCAATCATGTAGAAAAACGGGTTCAGATGACTCACCGTTTGCCACATCGGCGGCAATGAATGGATGGAGTAGAACACGCCGCTCAAAAACGTCATGGGCATGATGATGAAGTTCTGGAAGACCGCCATCTGGCCAAATTTTTCTGCCCACAAACCGGCGATCAAACCCAGCCCACCCAGCAGCGCCGCACCCAGTACCGCGAACACCACAATCCACAGCGGCGCCACAAAACCGGGCTGACCAAAAAACACCGTCACGGCAAAAACACCGGTGCCGACCGCCAAACCTCGCACCACTGAAGACCCCACGTAGGCCACAAACCAGTGCCAATGCGACAGCGGGGTGAGTAGCAAAAACACCAAGTTCCCCATGATCTTGCTCTGGATCAATGAGGAGGAACTGTTGGCAAAGGCGTTTTGCAACACGCTCATCATCACCAAGCCAGGCACCAGAAATGCGGTGTAGCTGACGCTCCCATAAACCTTGACTTGATCTTGCAGCACGTGACCAAAAATCAGCATGTAAAGCACGGCCGTCAGAATGGGCGCGCCAACCGTTTGAAAGCCCACCTTCCAGAAACGCAGGACTTCTTTGTACAACAGTGTTTGCCAGCCGTTCATGCTGTGACCTCGGCTACCGCTGGGGTGTGGGCGGTCTTATCGGACATGACTTCGAGAAAGACATCTTCGAGGTCGGCCTTGCGGATTTCGACATCTTCTGCCACTAAGCCAGCCTCACGCACGGCTGCCAGATAGTTCTCGATCTCACGCGCATTGTGCGCGGGGAACTGCACAATCCTGCCCGTCACGCGTGCCTGCACCGCCAACGCGTCAGGCAACTCGCGGTCGACCTTGAAGCGCAACACATTTGAGGATGCGCTCTTGAGCAGATCCGATGTGGAGGCCAAAGCCACCACCTGACCCTGTTTGAGCATCGCAATACGGCTGCAAAGCGCTTCGGCTTCTTCAAGGTAATGCGTGGTGAGCAGCACGGTGCTGCCCTGGCGATTCAATTTGGCGATGAACTGCCACAGCGTTTGCCGCAACTCCACATCGACCCCCGCCGTGGGCTCGTCCAGCACAATCACCGGCGGTTTGTGGACCAGCGCCTGGGCCACGAGCACCCGCCGCTTCATGCCGCCGGAAAGTTGGCGCATGTTGGCGTGCGCCTTGTCGGCCAGACCTAAGCTGCTGAGGAGTTCGTCAATCCAGTCGTCATTCTTTTTGATTCCGAAATAGCCGGACTGGATGCGCAAGGCTTCCCGCACCGTGAAAAAGGGGTCGAACACCAGCTCTTGTGGCACCACCCCCAGCTGACGGCGAGCCTCGGCATAGTCGGTGACCACATCGTGGCCTTGCACCAAGACCTGGCCACTGCTGGCGCGGGACAGGCCGGCCAGAATGCTGATCAAGGTGGTTTTACCGGCCCCGTTAGGTCCAAGGAGACCGAAAAATTCGCCGGGCTGAATGTCGAAACTGACATGGTCCAGCGCTCGCACGACGGGTCCGGAAGCACCCCGTGAAGATTGAAATGTTTTGGAGACGGACTGGAATGAGATAGCGGGCATGAGCCCTCTATTTTAGGGGCTAGCCCGATGGCAGTGCTCAGGCAGGGGATGGAATCAGCGATGCGATGCCGTACAGGCCAGCCAACTGACGCAGACGGGGGGGCAAGCCTTGCACCCAAAATGTCCGCCCCATGGCCAGAGCTTCGCGCCTGCACTCCAACAAGACAGCCAGCGCGGACGAGTCAAACTGCGTCATTGAACTGGCATCAGCGATGACCGGCTCCTTGTCAGCCGCCGTCGCCTGCACGGCCAACGTCAGACTGCGCGACCAGTCGCTGGCTTGGTCGTGGGTGAGCACAGTGGGGAGTTTTAGCAACACGTCAGATCCTGTTTTTAATGAGCGCTCAATTTGAACCACGGCGTCTGGATTAGCTCTTTTTCTCGGCAGAACCACTTTTGTTGCGCTGTGCCAGCGTCGCGATCAGGCCATCAATGCCGCGCGCCGAAATTTCTTGCGCAAACTGCGTGCGGTAGGTTTCCACCATCCAGATGCCCAGCACGTTGAAGTCGTAAATCTTCCAGCCATTGGCCGTTTTTTCCATGCGGTAATCCAGCTGCACGGCGTCACCGCGGCCGATGACCTCGGTGCGCACAATCACGTCAGTATCGGCAGCACCCGCACGCAACGGCTTGACGTCGACGGTCTGGTCTTTCACTTGGCTCAGCGCGCCAGCGTAAGTCCGCACCAACATGCTTTTGAACTCATCTTGCAAGCGTTTTTGTTGTTCGGGCGTCGCTTGGCGCCAGTTGCGGCCCACGGCAGAAGCTGTCATGCGGGTGAAGTTCACATTGGGCATGACCTTGGTGTCAACGAAGGCCGTGATCTTGCTCACATCGCCCTTTTGCACGTCTTTGTCTGCCTTGATGTTGTTCAGGACATCAGTGGACAGGCGACGGATCATCTCATCAGGACCATCAGCGGCGGCGCGCGCAACGGGCACTGACAGCAGGAACATCACACCCAGCGATGCGGTCAAAAATTGGCTCAAAAGTCGGCGGTTCAATGTCATGTCATTCTTTCAATCTTGTGAAGGCGTGTAGATCTGGTCAGCCTCAAGTGCCAACTGACGAACTTGCTCGCCAAAGATCAGGTGTCAGGGTGTATTTTTAGTATCGACGGGTGACACTTCTGGCTGACCGGGCGCCGGCAAATCGTAGCGCTCCTCTTCCGAGTTCACATCGGTAGTCTGTTCTTTGATCAGACCGCGTCGCCGCTGCAGGTAAGCGTCCCTGGTGAAACTGTACTTATCGAGCGCTGCGGCATCGAGCAGCCTGCCAGCGTTCAATAAATTCGCACGCACGTCCACTATACGCAACGTGATCAAACTGTTGCGAAGCGCCACATCATCTACGCGGCCTACCAAATTACCCTTGGCATCCACCGGCAAGGACAGCGAGTCACGCAAGGTCGAAGGGCCGAGCAGTGGCAGGACCACATAAGGCCCCGCAGGCATGCCCCAATAACCCAGCGTCTGGCCGAAGTCTTCCGTGTGTCTTTCCAGCCGCAATTCGGAGGCTACATCGATCAAGCCGACGAGTCCGATGGTGGTGTTGACACCGACACGGAACAGGGTCTCCACCGACTCTGCCGGCTTGAGCTGTAGGACGTTGTTGACGAGGGACCAGACGTCCGCAATATTGCCGAAGAAATTATTCACACCTGTCCGCATGATTTGCGGCGTGACATGCTGGTAAGCAGTCGCCACCGGCTTGACAACGGCTTCATCTAGCCCGTCATTGAAGCTGGCGATGTTGCGGTTGAACGGCTCCCAAGGGTCACGCGGATTGGCGTTTGGCGACATGGCGCAACCCTGCAGCACCGCTAGCACCAAGGCAACGAAGCTGAGGAGAACAGTCCGCGAAGATCGCGAGGTGGATAAAGCCGCGTGTTGAAGGATGATCATTTGTTGGCTCCCGTGCCTGCAGCTGGTGTCGCCGTACTGGCCGAACCGCTGTCAGCTGCTTTGCTGTACAAAAATTGACTGATGAGATTTTCCAGCACGACCGCCGACTGGGTCTGGTTGATCACGTCACCTGCGGCCAATAGCTTTTCATCCGCGCCGGGCTCGATGCCGATGTACTGCTCACCCAACAAGCCACTGGTGAGAATTTTCAAGGAGCTGTCTTTGGGGAAAACATAACGGCTTTCCATGGCCAGATGCACGCTCGCTTGGTAGCGTTTGTCATCAAAACTGATATGTTCAACGCGCCCAACCACCACACCGGCACTTTTGACAGCGGCACGCGGCTTCAAACCACCGATGTTGTCGAATCTAGCGACCACGGGATAAGACGTGTCAACCAACTGAAAACTCATCAAGTTGGCAGACTTCAAGGCCAGAAAAAGAAGGGCAATCCCTCCGATCAACACAAAAAGGCCGACCCACACATCGGTTCTGGTACGTGACATGACTTGCTTTCAAAAACATCCACTGGAAAAGCTCAAGAGCTTAAATATTCCGTATCAAAAAGGAAACCTTGGCATTTTCTCATGCGACGAGCACGCACGCACAGCGCCGCTCAAAGCACTGCCATGCGACTCGAATTAGAGGCTGAACATCCAAGCCGTCAATAGAAAATCCAAGCCCAGCACCGCCAAAGAGGCGACCACCACGGTGCGGGTGGTCGCGCGCGACACGCCTTCTGGCGTGGGCTGGGACTCAAAACCTTGGTACAACGCCACAAAAGTGACGGTGACGCCAAACACAAAACTCTTGACAACACCGTTGCCGACATCGCGCCAGACATCCACGCCGCCCTGCATTTGGCTCCAAAACGACCCCGCATCGATGCCGATCATCAGCACTCCGACCATCCAGCCGCCCATGATGCCGACCGCACTGAAGACCGCTGCCAGCAGCGGCATGGCGATCAAACCGCCCCAAAAACGCGGTGCCAAAATGCGACGTATCGGGTCGACCGCCATCATTTCCATGGCTGAGAGCTGCTCTCCCGCTTTCATCAGACCAATCTCAGCCGTCAGCGCCGTGCCAGCGCGTCCGGCAAACAGCAGTGCCGTCACCACGGGTCCAAGTTCACGCACGAGACTGAGCGCAACCAGCAACCCAAGGGCTTCGGCCGAGCCGTAACGCTGCAGCGTGTAATAACCCTGCAAGCTCAATACAAAACCCACAAAAAGACCCGACACCGCAATGATGGCCAACGAGTAGTTGCCCAAAAAGAAAATTTGGTCGCGGACCAACCCAAAACGCCGGAGCGTCGGGCCCGACAGGGCGACCAGGCGGGCGAACAAGCGGGCAGCCTGACCGAGTTGAACCAGCTGGCTGCGCGTCGCCTGACCGAGGTCGGCCACAAGATCGATAGGCTGCCATTTCATGAGCGGCCACCTTTCGAAGGGCGTTGTGCCTCAGCGCTTTTCTTGCCCCGACTGAGCAAGCCATAGTCGGCTTCAGCGTCGGGTCCGGGGTAATGAAACTCGACCGGTCCTTCGCTCAGCGCGTTGACAAATTGGTGCACCAGCGGATCTTTGGAGCTCCTGACTTCATCTGGCGTGCCTTCAGCGGCAATGCCGCCGTTGGCCAAAATAATGACTTTGTCGGCAATGCGGAAGGTCTCTTCCAGATCGTGCGATACCACGATGCTGGTGATGCCGAGCGTGTCATTCAACTGACGAATCAGCTGGGCCGCCGTGCCCAAAGAAATCGGGTCCAACCCCGCAAACGGCTCGTCGTACATGATCAGCTCCGGGTCCAACACAATGGCCCGCGCCAGCGCCACACGCCGCGCCATACCGCCTGAGATTTCAGAGGGCATCAAATCACGCGCACCACGCAAACCGACTGCATCAAGCTTCATGAGCACGATGTCACGGATCAATTCAGGGCCAAGTCGGGTGTGCTCGCGCAAAGGAAAGGCCACGTTGTCAAACACACTGAGGTCGGTGAACAGCGCACCAAACTGGAACAGCATACCCATGCGGCGCCGTGCGGCATACAAGTCCGTCTGACTCAAGCCGCCAACATTTTGCGTGTCAAACAGAACATCGCCCGAGGTGGCTTTTTGCTGACCACCAATCAAGCGCAAGACGGTGGTTTTGCCACCGCCTGAGGCGCCCATCAAGGCCGTGACCTTGCCGCGTGGCACGCTCAGGCTGATGTCTTTCAAAATGACACGGTCACCCTTGGCGCCTGGGTAGGCGAAGGTGACTTGCTTGAATTCGACGAGAGAAGACGACTGTTCGGCCATGAAAGATAGAAAGCCGGCAGAGCGCCGGCTTGGATGAGGGTAAGCCCTGATGATAAGGCTTTTACATTATTTCAGGGTCTTCGCGATTCAACGTGGCAAGTCGCTGCTGCCCATCAGAAACTCGTCGACGGCCCGGGCGGCTTGCCGACCTTCGCGAATCGCCCAGACGACCAAGCTCTGGCCGCGGCGTATGTCACCTGCGGCAAACACCTTGGGCACGTTGGTGGCATAACCACCGGTGAAATCGGTGCTGGCCTTGGCATTGCCGCGGTTGTCAGCCTCGACGCCGAAGGCCTTGAGCACCGTGCTGACCGGCGCCACAAAGCCCATGGCCAGCAGCACCAGGTCGGCCTTGAGCAGTTGCTCCGAGCCAGCAACTTCCTGCATCTTGCCGTCTTTCCATTCCACGCGAACGGTTTTAAGCCCGGTGACTTTGCCCTTTTCGCCGATGAATTCCTTGGTCGAAATAGCGAACTCGCGGTCGCAACCTTCTTCATGGCTGGTGCTGGTGCGCAGCTTGATCGGCCAGTACGGCCACGTCATAGGTCGGTTTTCTTCAACCGGAGGCTCGGGCATCAATTCGAACTGCGTGACGCTGACCGCGCCATGACGATTGCTGGTGCCGACGCAATCGGAGCCGGTATCGCCGCCACCGATCACGATGACGTGTTTGCCCGCAGCGCGCAGCTGCTCTTTCAGCTTGTCGCCGGCATTGACCTTGTTTTGTTGTGGCAAAAATTCCATCGCGAAATGGATGCCAGACAGATCACGGCCAGGCACTGGCAAGTCGCGGGATTGCTCAGCGCCGCCCGTCAAGACCACGGCGTCAAAGTCTTGTTGCAGCTGTGTCGGTGTGATGGTTTCGGTCGCCCAGTTGGTGACCTTGCTGTCTTTTGGCAAGTCACCGACCAACACGCCACAGCGGAAGGTCACACCCTCGGCGGTCATCTGTTCGACGCGGCGGTCGATGTGGATTTTTTCCATCTTGAAGTCAGGAATACCGTAGCGCAGCAAGCCGCCGACGCGGTCGTTCTTTTCAAACAGCGTCACGTCATGGCCGACACGCGCGAGTTGCTGCGCCGCCGCCAGACCTGCAGGGCCGGAGCCCACGACAGCGACTTTTTTGCCCGTCTTGTGCTTGGGCAACTGCGGCGTGACCCAGCCTTCGGCCCAAGCGCGATCGATGATCGCGTGCTCAATCGACTTGATACCGACAGGCTCGTCATTCACGTTGAGCGTGCAGGCCGCCTCGCATGGCGCCGGGCAAATACGGCCGGTGAACTCGGGGAAATTGTTGGTGCTGTGCAGCGTCTGGATGGCGTTTTTCCAGTCGTTGCGAAACACCATGTCATTGAAGTCAGGAATGATGTTGTTGACCGGGCAGCCACTGTTGCAAAACGGTGTGCCGCAGTCCATGCAACGCGCCGCCTGTTGGTTGGCTTGCTTGTCATCCAGACCGATGACGATTTCTTTGTAGTTCTTCAGACGCTCGGCGACGGGTTTGTAGCCCTCTTCGAGCCGCTCGAATTCCATGAAGCCAGTGATTTTTCCCATGATGATTTCCTGTCGATTCAGTTCAGTACAGCGTTGGTCGCCACTTGAGCACGCGTGGTTTCGGTGGCGGCTTGCAGCTGCTTGTCCTTGCGCTCGATCAGCGCACGCTTGTACTCATTCGGGAAGACCTTGACGAATTTCAGACGCGCGTCAATCCAGTTGTCGAGCAACTCTCGGGCGCGCTTGCTGCCGGTCCAGCGGTTGTGGTCCTGCAACAGACGCTTCAGCTGGTCTTCGTCGGTTTCATTGCCATGCCAGCCTGAGGTGTCATGCAAGTGTTGGTCGGCCGAGCTGACAACTTTGTCCATCGACACCATGCTGGTGTTGCAACGCGTGGCGAACTGTCCGTCTTCGTCGTACACATAAGCCACACCGCCGCTCATGCCGGCGGCGAAGTTGCGGCCGGTCTTGCCCAGAACGACCACCGTGCCGCCCGTCATGTATTCGCAACCGTGATCGCCCGTGCCTTCGACGACCGCGGTCGCCCCTGACAGACGCACCGCAAATCGCTCGCCCGCCACGCCGCTGAAGAAGGCTTCACCGGTGGTTGCGCCGTATAAAACGGTGTTGCCAACGATGGTGTTCTTCACGGCTTCACCGCGGAAATCAATGCTCGGCCTGACCACGATGCGGCCGCCCGACAAGCCCTTGCCGGTGTAGTCGTTGGCGTCACCAATCAGGTACATGGTGATGCCCTTGGCCAGAAACGCGCCGAACGATTGCCCGCCCGTGCCTTCGAGCTGAATGCGAAGCGTGTCATCCGGCAGACCCTGCGGATACCGCCGCGTCAGCTCGCCAGACAACATGGCGCCAACTGTGCGGTTGACGTTGCGGGCGACTTCGATGAACTGGACTTTTTCGCCTTTTTCGAGCGCCGCTTTTGACTTTTCAATCAGGCGAACGTCGAGCGCTCTTTCAAGCCCGTGTTCTTGCTCGGCCACATGCATGCGCGGCACGTCAGCGGGCACATTCGGTTGGTAAAACAAGCGTCCAAAGTCCAGGCCATCGGCCTTCCAGTGTTCAACACCTTTTTGCGTGTCGAGCAGATCGGCACGGCCAATCAGGTCATCGAACTTACGGATGCCGAGTTGCGCCATCAACTGGCGCGCTTCTTCGGCGACAAAGAAGAAGTAGTTGACGACATGCTCAGGCTTGCCGCTGAACTTTTTGCGCAGCACAGGGTCTTGCGTCGCCACGCCCACCGGGCAGGTGTTGAGGTGGCATTTGCGCATCATGATGCAGCCTTCGACCACCAACGGTGCGGTGGCGAAGCCAAACTCGTCAGCACCCAACAGCGCGCCAATGACAACGTCACGGCCGGTTTTCATCTGGCCATCGGCCTGCACGCGAATGCGGCCGCGCAGGCGGTTCAGCACCAGTGTCTGTTGGGTTTCGGCCAGACCGATTTCCCAAGGTGAGCCCGCATGCTTGATGGACGACCATGGGGAAGCGCCTGTGCCGCCGTCATGGCCGGCGATCACCACGTGGTCGGCCTTGGCCTTGGCCACGCCGGCCGCGATGGTGCCAACGCCAACTTCAGAGACCAGCTTGACGCTGATGCTGGCACGCGGATTGACGTTTTTCAAATCGTGAATCAGCTGCGCCAAGTCTTCGATGGAATAAATGTCGTGGTGCGGCGGTGGCGAAATCAAACCCACACCCGGCACCGAATAACGCAGCGCACCGATGTATTCAGAGACCTTGCCGCCTGGCAGCTGGCCGCCCTCGCCGGGCTTTGCGCCCTGCGCCATCTTGATCTGAATCTGGTCAGCCGAGACCAGGTACTCAGCCGTCACACCAAAGCGACCGGAAGCGACCTGCTTGATTTTGGAGCGCAGCGAGTCACCGTCGAGCAAAGGCAAGTCGACTTCCACAACGCTATCGCCGATCACGCTTTTCAGCGACTCACCCTGCTTGATCGGGATGCCTTTGAGTTCCTGTCGGTAACGGTTGGGATCTTCACCGCCTTCGCCCGTGTTGCTCTTGCCGCCGATGCGGTTCATGGCCACCGCCAGCGTGGCATGCGCCTCGGTGCTGATGGAACCGAGCGACATGGCGCCGGTGGCAAAGCGCTTGACGATCTCTTTGGCCGACTCGACCTCGTCGATCGGGATGGCTTTGGATGGGTCGATCTTGAACTCGAACAGACCGCGCAGCGTCATGTGGCGACGGTTCTGGTCGTTGATCAGCTGCGCATATTCTTTGTAGGTTCTCCAGTTGTTGGCTCGCGTGGCGTGTTGCAGCTTGGCAATCGCGTCGGGTGTCCACATGTGGTCTTCACCGCGCACGCGCCAAGCGTATTCGCCGCCAGCGTCCAGCATGGTGGCCAGCACTGGGTCGTCGCTGAAAGCGGCGCGGTGCATGCGCAAGGCTTCTTCGGCAATTTCAAAAATGCCCATGCCTTCGACTTGACTGGCGGTGCCAGTGAAGTACTTGTCGATGGTGGCACGGTTCAAGCCGATGGCTTCAAACAACTGCGCGCCGCAGTAGCTCATGTAGGTCGACACGCCCATCTTGGACATGATCTTGGACAGCCCCTTGCCAATAGCCTTGGTGTAGTTGTAGACGGCTTTTTCTGCGCTGATCTCACCCGGAAAACCGGCGGCCATTTCAGCCAGCGTTTCAATGGCGAGGTAAGGATGCACCGCTTCCGCACCGTAACCCGCCAGCACGGCAAAGTGATGTATCTCGCGCGCAGAACCGGTTTCGACCACCAAGCCGGCGGTTGTGCGCAGGCCTTCTTTGACCAGATGCTGATGCACTGCAGACAAGGCCAGCGCAGCCGGAATAGCAACCTGTGACGGACTGACAGCGCGGTCACTGACGATCAGAATGTTTTTGCCGCTCTTGATCGCGTCGACCGCTTCAGCGCACAGCGAAGCCAACTTGGCTTCCACACCCGCAGGGCCCCAGGCCAGTGGGTAAGTGATGTCCAGCGTGTAGCTTTTGAATTTGCCTTGCGTGTGGGCTTCGATGTCACGCAGTTTTTGCATGTCCGCCACATCGAGCACCGGCTGGCTAACCTCAAGCCGCATCGGTGGGTTCACTTGGTTGATGTCCAGCAGGTTTGGCTTAGGGCCGACGAAGGACACCAACGACATGACGATGGCTTCGCGGATCGGGTCGATCGGCGGGTTCGTCACTTGCGCAAATAACTGCTTGAAGTAGTTGTACAGCGGCTTGTTTTTGTTGGACAGCACGGCCAACGGGCTGTCATTGCCCATGGAACCGGTGGCTTCTTCCCCATTGATGGCCATCGGCGTCATCAGGAATTTGATGTCTTCTTGCGTGTAGCCAAATGCCTGTTGCCTGTCAAGCAGGGATACGCTGGATTCAGCCGCAGCAGTGCTAAGCGCAGTGCCTGCAGCGGCAGCTGTCACGTCATCGAGCTTGATGCGCAGGTTTTCAATCCACTGCTTGTATGGTTTGCTGTGCGACAGCGTGGCCTTGATTTCTTCGTCGTCGACCATGCGGCCTTGTTCGAGGTCGATCAGGAACATCTTGCCGGGCTGCAGACGCCATTTGCGGATGATCTTGTGCTCAGGCACCGGCAACACGCCCGACTCTGAGGCCATGATGACCAAGTCATCATCGGTGACGCAGTAGCGCGATGGGCGCAGGCCGTTGCGGTCGAGCGTCGCACCAATTTGCCGACCGTCGGTGAAGACGATCGACGCTGGGCCGTCCCAAGGCTCCATCATGGCGGCGTGGTACTCATAAAACGCTTTGCGCCGCTCGTCCATGGTGGCGTGCTGCTCCCACGGCTCGGGGATCATCATCATCACGGCTTGGCTGATCGGGTAGCCGGCCATTGTCAGGAGTTCAAGGCAGTTGTCGAAGGTAGCGGTGTCGGACTGGTCGGCAAAGCTGATGGGGTAGAGCTTTTGCAAATCTGCCCCCAATACGGGCGACGACATCACGCCTTCGCGGGCCTTCATCCAGTTGTAGTTGCCTTTGACGGTGTTGATCTCACCGTTGTGTGCAACATAACGGTACGGGTGGGCCAGCGGCCACTCGGGGAAAGTGTTGGTTGAGAAACGTTGGTGCACCAGACCCAAGGCCGATACGCAACGCACATCGCTGAGGTCTTTGAAGTAAACCCCGACTTGATCGGCCAACAGCAAGCCTTTGTAGACCACCGTGCGGCTGGACATGCTCGGCACGTAATATTCTTTGCTGTGCGTCAGCTTCAGACTCTGAATGGCACGGCTGGCGGTTTTGCGTATGACGTACAGCTTGCGCTCGAGCGCGTCTTGCACGATCACGTCATTGCCGCGGCCAATGAAAATTTGCTTCAGGATGGGTTCTTTTGCGCGCACGGTCGGCGACATCGGCATGTCCCGATTGACCGGCACGTCGCGCCAGCCCAAGAACACTTGGCCTTCAAGGCGAACAGCGCGCTCCATGGCTTGTTCGCAGGCCAGACGGGAAGCGTGTTCTTTGGGCAAAAACACCATGCCAACGCCGTACTCGCCAGGCGGCGGCAGTTCAATACCCTGCAGCGCCATTTCTTCGCGGTACAGCGCGTCAGGCAGCTGAATCAAGATACCCGCGCCATCGCCCATCAATTTGTCAGCGCCGACAGCGCCCCGATGGTCTAGGTTTTCGAGGATCTTCAGACCCTGCTGCACGATGGCATGGCTCTTATGGCCCTTGATGTGCGCCACAAAGCCCACACCGCAAGCGTCATGCTCGTTGTGGCCTGAGTACAAACCGTGTTGTTCAAAATCCTTGATTTCAGCAGCCGTGGTCATGGCAATCCCCATCCAAAACAGTCAAATAAAATTCCGAGAAGCGAGCATAGTGCACTGCAACAATAATGCCAAACGAAATAAATGGGGTCAGATCCCATTTATTTCGTTTGGCATTCAGCTTCTGAATTAATTGGGGTCAGATCAAAACAACCCAAGGCGGCTATTGTCCAAGGCTGTCAGGACGCCTGGGTCTGCCGCGTTTGTTGGGGGCTATTCGCCGCGTCGTTCCTTCTTGCAATTCCTGCAGAAATGCCGTCGACCCCAGAGCCCAGCCGGTCAAGGCGGCGCGCGTCAGGACTTCTTGCTGAGGGGGTGAAACACCAGCATGCACCAACTCACGGTAGGCAGCCTCGCGCGCAAACGGCGTATTGCCCAAGTTCCAAAGCAGTGCATGCGGCGTCACCAACTTGTCCACGCCTTGTCCAATACAGTGCCTGTGGCTCGACCACGGGTACTGCGCCGGCTCTGCCACCATGCCTGCACGCACGGGATTGAGGTCCATGTAGACCATGCAGGCGAGCAAATAGCGGTCAGTTTCGATCAAGGTCGATTTGTAGCGCCCTTCCCACAAGGTGCCGCTGCGGCCATGCCGGTTGTTGAAATACCGGACATAGCTGCGACCCACCGCCTGCATCAGTTGTGGCAGGCCATCCTGAGTTTCGGGTGTGGCCAGCAGGTGAAAGTGGTTGTCCATGAGCACGTAGGCATGCAGCGCTACTTTGCAGCGCGCCGCGTGCTCTGCCCACAGCCCCAACAGGCGCAGCCGGTCCGAATCATCCAGCACGATCGGCTGACGGTTGTTGCCACGCTGGATCACGTGGTGCGGATAACCTGGAACAGTGAGGCGGGGTTGGCGGGCCATGGTCTATGTGCCGGTTTGTCGGGCTTAGAGTAGCTTGCGCCCCGTCAGCCGCTCATGCTCGCGTCCGGCAAATCGGTCTGTCATGCCGGCAATGTAGTCGGCCACAGTGCGGGCTGCATCTGGCCTTGCCGCGTGTTCCGCTGGCATTTCAGACGGCTGCGCAGAATAGGCTTCAAACAGCTCACGCACCACGATCTGAGCCTGACCTGTCATCTGCATGACCTGCGGATGGCGGTAGAGCTGGGCAAACAAAAATTGCTTCAGCGCCGTCGATTGCGCGTGCATGGCGGGGCTGAAACGCAACAAGGGCCCGGCCAAACGGGCCTCATCAGCACTGGTCGGTGCGGCTTGGCTGAGCGCCTGCCGGGTGGCGGCGATCACGTCATAGACCTGCGCGCTGAGCATGCGGCGTATGGTTTCATACAACAAGCGGCGGGCGCGTGAAGGTTCAGCCATGTCGGGATACTCGGTCAGCGCCTCAACGCAGTAGCGCTCAAACAGCTCGACCGACTGCAGCTGGGCCATGGTGATCAGACCTGAGCGCACGCCATCGTCAATGTCATGCGCGTTGTAGGCGATGGCGTCGGCCAAATTGCACAGCTGCGCTTCCAGGCTGGGCTGGCTTCGGTCTAAAAAGCGCCGCGCCACACCGCCTGGCTCTGACTGCTCGATGAGCTCGGCATTGCGGTGCGAGCAGTGCTTGAGGATGCCCTCGCGGGTTTCAAACGTCAGGTTCAGGCCGTCATAAGCCGGGTAGCGCTCTTCAAGCTGGTCGACCACCCGCAAACTCTGCAAGTTGTGCTCGAAGCCGCCATGCGGCGCCATACATTCATTCAGCGCGTCTTGCCCGGCATGGCCAAAGGGCGTGTGACCCAGGTCATGCGCCAGCGCCACCGCCTCCACCAAGTCCTCGTTCAAACCCAAAGGCCTGGCGATCGAGCGGCTCAGCTGCGCGACTTCCAGCGAGTGCGTCAAGCGCGTGCGGAACAAGTCGCCTTCATGGTTTAAAAAAACCTGCGTCTTGTAGACCAAGCGGCGAAAAGCCGTGGAATGCACGATGCGGTCGCGGTCGCGTTGAAAGTCGGTTCGCGTCGGTGCGACAGACTCGGCAAAGCGACGGCCACGCGTTTTGGAAGGATCAGAAGCGTAAGCGGCGAGAGTCATGCAGGCAATGGGGGCTCAGACCGGCACGCAGCAGGCGTCGATGACCTCACGCACCAGCGCATCAGGCGCGCCGCGTACCGCTGCGCTGCCAGGCCGGTCGATCACGACGAATTTAATCGCACCAGCCTCGGCCTTTTTATCAACACGCATGAGCGCCATGTAGCGCCCGGCGTTGTCGATCGTGTCGAGTTGTGGGCCGACCGTCGGCAAGCCAGCAAGCGCCACCAAGCGGCGCAACCGCGCCACCAAGGCGGCATCAACCAGACCGAGCCGCTGCGACAACTCTGCCGCCATGACCATGCCGCAAGCAACGCCTTCGCCATGCAACCAAGCGCCATAACCCATGCCCGACTCAATCGCGTGGCCAAAGGTGTGACCGAAATTCAAGATCGCTCGCAGGCCCGATTCGCGTTCGTCTTGGCCCACCACAAAGGCCTTGATTTCGCAGCTGCGCTTGACGGCGTGCGCCAGTGCCGCACTGTCGCCAGCGCGTAAATCATCAATGTGCGCGTCAATCCAATCGAGAAAATCCATGTCAGCGATCGGGCCGTACTTGATGATCTCGGCGAGCCCCGCGCTGAGTTCACGCGGCGGCAAAGTGGCCAGCACATCTAAGTCGCAAATGACGCGTTGCGGCTGGTAGAAAGCGCCAATCATGTTCTTGCCCAGCGGATGGTTGATGGCCGTTTTACCACCCACCGACGAGTCCACTTGTGCCAGCAAAGTCGTAGGGATTTGTACAAAAGGCACGCCACGCATGTAGCTGGCGGCCGCAAAACCGGTCATGTCGCCGACCACGCCGCCACCCAAGGCAAACAAAACAGTTTTGCGGTCGCAGCTGTTTTCCAGCAAGGCGTCAAAAATCAGTTGCAGCGTCGGCCAGTCTTTGTAGACCTCGCCATCGGGCAAGCTGACCAGCAAGACTTTGCCGTAATGCGACTTCAGCGCGGCCTGCAATTGCGCCGCATACAAGGGCGCCACCGTCGTGTTGGAGACGATCAGCGCGGTGCTGGCCTGCGGCAGGCCGGCATACGTTTCGGGACGGCCCAAGAGTTGGCTACCAATGAGGATGTCGTAGGAGCGCTCAGCGAGCTCAATACGCACCTGCTGCGTGACGGGGAAATCTGTCTTGGAAAGTGGAGCAGTTTGCATAGCCCCAAGTGTATCGGCCAAGGTCTCACCCATGCTGTCGCCCTCGTGGTCAGGGCCGCGGCGGCTCCCAAGCTTCCAGCTTGAGCTCGACCATGATGGCGGTGACCAGACTGGCCACCGACGGCCGGCCAGTTTCGATGACGAGGTGCGCCGTCTCGCGGTACAGCGGATCGCGCACCTCATACAACTCTTTAAGCCGCACCAAGGGATCGGCCACCTGCAGCAAGGGCCGATTTTGGTCATGGCGCAAGCGCCTGAAAACCTCTTCAGGTGCCGAGTGCAGGTAGACCGTGGTGGTTCGCGCATGCAAATGCTGACGATTAAGAGGGCGCAACACTGCACCGCCACCGGTCGACAACACGCAACTCTCACCCTGTGTCAACTCATCGATCACCGTCTCTTCAAGGTCGCGAAAAGCCGGCTCCCCTTCGCGCTCAAAAAATTCGCGAATGGAAGAACCAATGCGGTGCTCAATGACGTGGTCTGAGTCAATGAAACGGCAACCGATACGCCGGGCCAGTTGGCGGCCGACCGTGGATTTTCCGGAGCCTGGCAAGCCGACACAGGCAATTCGTTGCGGGTTCGTGTTCACTTGTTTTAAAAATCGACAGTATGTGCGGTGGCCGGTTGATGGTGCTCGCTCAGCTGCTGTCACGCAGCAACCGAAAGATGGAGAGCATAACCGTGTCAGCAGCGCCATTCGCAACGCCGTCACGGCGTCTTTAGCATTCCAGGCCATCCTTCGGTTCCCAACGCTTGTGCCGAAGCGGGCAGACCTTCAGGCAGCAGCTGCGGGGTGATGAACACCAGCATTTCAGACTTGCTGGTGCTGAGGGTTCGGCTTCGGAACAAAGCCCCAATGAAAGGCAGATCCCCCAACAGTGGCACCTTGGTGTCGTCGTTGCGCTCAGTCTCTTCAAAAATGCCGCCGATGGCGACTGTGCCACCATTTTCGACCAGCACCTGCGTTTGGATTCGCTTTGTATCAATGGCAAAACCATTGGCGGTGACCTGCCCCACGGTGTCCTTGTTGACATCGAGCGTCAAGATGATGTTGCCTTCTGGGGTGATCTGCGGCGTGACTTCTAGCTTCAGACTGGCCTTGCGCCACTCAATCGTTGGCGAGGTTGTCGGCGTGCCGCCTGTCTGGTAGGGCAGCTCCGTGCCTTGCTCAATCAGGGCTTTCACTTGATTGGTGGTGACGATGCGTGGACTGGAGATCACCTTTCCCTTGCCATCGGCCTCCATGGCCGAAATTTCAAGATTCAGCAGGCGTGTGAGCGAGGAATTGAAAAGGGAAACCGCAAAGGTCGCGGCGACAGCACCACTTTGTGACACCGCCGGAAAATTCACGAAGTCACCCGTGGTGGCGCCAAAATGACCGCCCAATACCGACGCAGTACCTGGCGAAATATCGGGTGCGATGTACGTCGCACCAAACTGCGTATTGCGGCTGCCATTCAGGGTGATTGGGCGACCCCCCAAACGGACCCCAATAGATCGGCCAAAGGCGTCTGATGCTTCGACAATCCGCGCCTCGATCAGAACCTGCCGGACAGGGATGTCGAGCTGGCGGATCAGACCCTGAACCTGTGCCAGCTTAGAAGGAATGTCAGTCACAAAAACCTGATTGGTTCGCACATCGGCCATCACGCTCCCGCGCGGCGACAAGATACGTGTTGAACCAATGCCAACTGCCGCGCCTGTGCCGCCAGCCCCCTTCAGACTTCGCGACACGGCTTCCGCTTTGGCGTAATTCAACCTGAACTCCTGCGTCTGAGTCGGCTCCATCACTTGCAACGCTTGCTGAGCTTGAAGATCGCCCTTTTTGCGGTCTGCCAGTTCTTTTTTGGGCGCAATGTGCAAAATATTACCGACTTGAAGCATCCCCAAGCCGCGCGATTCCAAAATAATCTCCAGCGCTTGCTGCCAAGGCACATCTTTCAAGCGCAAGGTCACCGTGCCCGAAACGCCATCAGACACCACGATATTGAGCCCTGTGAATTCGGCCATGACCTGCAGCAGCGCGCGGATTTCGATATTTTGAAAATTCAGTGTGATGAGGTCTGAAGGGGTTCGCCCCGTCACAGCGACAGGCGCGGCGGTCTTGGCCACGGCTGGGGCGTCATCAACCGCCACAGCAAACCCCAACACCACGGAAATCACCGCAAAAAGGCACCTTGGTTTTTTCATCGAAAAGATCGCGTTCATGAAGGCTCCGGCACCAGCGCCAAGCTGACGACTCGCTCGGTTTCATGACCAGCCGCATCAAGTACGACCTCGCGCAACAGCAGCTGGGTCAAGGTGATGTCGCTGACACGTCCTTGGTCTTGGCCGAGTCTGTCCCCCACCCGGACTGAATAGATCAAACCTTTGCACCGCAGCAATGCCAAGGCCGCACCACCCCGCTGCAAACTGCCGACAAGCCTGATGGCCTCAAGCGGTGACTCCTCCAGCGAAGGTCTAACGCGTGTCAGCGACGCTGCTGACAGTGTTGCTTTAGCGGGCATGACAACGTTCGCAGGGACAGCGAGTAGCAATCGTTGCGTGCTGAACGGCTCAACGCCTTGCTGGTACATGTAGGCGTGAGCCTGATCGTCAGTCGGCGCAGAAATGGGCTGACCAGTCGGCATGTGCAGCGTGCGTTCGCGCTGCATCCAGACTTGCAAATCCTCTCGGTTCGTCTCACCGCAGCCGGTCAGCAACACCACCACGGCCGATGTCATGCACAAGAGTGCTGTGAATGAATTAATTTTCAAGTTGCACCTTTTTCTAAAGCTTGGGTTGGCACCGCGCCGGGCGGACCCAGAGTCCGAACCACGGCATCCATCACCAGCACACCGTCGTGTGCTGGCAGCATCGTGAAGCTCTGAATGGAGACCAACCACGCTAACCCTGCCATGTCGGCGGTAAACCCCGCCAGATCGTGATATCGGCCGACCACGCGCAAATTGATGTCCTGTTGCGCGTAGGTCTGGTGACGTTTCAATGCGGCCGGTCGCAGCAACTCGAACCGCAAGTGACGGGCTCGACCGGCACGGCTCATGTCCGCTAACAAAATAGCCATGCCGTGCTCATCAGGCAACTGCTTTTCAAGTTCCAGCAGTCGCTGTTCCAACATGGATCGTTGTTCTTGCAAATCGGACAACGGCGCGACGCGGCGCAACTTAGCGCTGAATTCGGTTTTCAGCCGCTCTTGTGTCACCTCTGCATGCGTCAACGCTTGATGGACAGATGACAGCCACAGACCCCAAAGCAAACCGAAAAATGCCGCACAGACTAAGGCATAGACCCATTGGCGCAGCCAGATCGGCCACGCCATCGGTGCATTGCGGTCCATGTCTTGAATGCTGCGCCACAGATCTTTTACAGAGTTGAGCATGTGTTCTTCCCCTGTGACTCAGTCAGTGCCAGCAGCAAGATGGTGACCATCGGCATCCGTTTGCAGCTCAGGGCGCTTGAGCTGGGCTTTCATGGAAAAGGGCGTCCCCATGGGCGTGCCCACCAGCGCGAAGCCATCCTGACTCAAAGGTGTAGCTGCTACCTCGATCAATTCAGGCCTCGCCAGCCATTGACCCTGACTTGCCATCTCACGCAACAGCTCAAACACCTCCTCACTGGATCGGGCAACGCCGTCGATGCGAACAGTGTTGCCATCCTGCTTCAGTGCGGTCAGATACAGGCCTTCAGGCAAGAACCCAACCACCTCGTCCAGCCAAATCGCCGCCAGTTGACTTTCGTCCTGCAAAGCCTGGAGCGTTGTGGCACGCAAACTCAGCGTGCCAATATCTGCCTTCACCTTGGCCTTCATCTTGAGTTGCACGTCAACCGCCTTGATGGCCTGTTTGAGAATGGTATTGGCATCCCTTTGCACGCTCAGTTGCTGCTCCAGCCAAGTACAAAGGCCCGCGGCCATGAACAGTCCCAATAGCGCTGCCACCGCCATGGATACGGCGAATTGTTGGCGCTGTCGTGCCAACGCCCATTCCCGATGCGGTAAAAAATTGATCAGCATGCGCCGTTGAACCGCCGCAAGGCCAGACCACAGGCCGTCAACATACTTGCACGCACGCCGAACGACATGGGGCTGCTTTGAATGGCCTCGCTGACCCGCATCCCACTGAAGGGGTCCACCAGCACGCAGTCAGCAAATGTCCGCCGCTTGATTTCGACCTGCAAGCCGGGTAGCACCGCTGAGCCACCGGCCAGCAAGATGGCGTCTAACTTCCGAAAAGAAGAGACCGACAGGAAACCGTCTAGGTCACTGGCAAGGTCATCGGCCAGTGACGTGATGAAGGGCTGTAAAACCGCTTGCATGCTGAGATCAGCCCATTGAGGGTCATCGCCAATCGTGCGTTTTACATGAATCACTACGCCCTGATGCGTGACCTGAAAACTGTAACCCTCGGCCCCAACTTGTATGAGAGCCACCACCGGGTTGGCAGATGCCGGATAAAGAGCGCCGATCAGCCGTTGTGCGGCTTGCATTGAGGCCTCACCATCGACATCCACGACGACGGGCTCAAGGCCTGCCGCCTCGGCAAGTCCCAGCCGATCTTGCACCATGACCTTGGTCGAAGCAGCAATCCGGACGCCGACCTCACCGCTGGCCTCGGCCGCCGGAGTCCGCCCCTGAACCGAATAGTCGACACTCATATCCGCCAAGGGTTGGCCACTCAGCCGCTCAACTTCCAACCCCACTTGTCGCACCAGCTCGACCTCCCCCATGTCGGACGGCAGCCGTATTTTTGTCAAGATGACGGCCGAGTCCGGCATGGCCAGCGCCACTTGTCGACTGCCACTGTCACTTGCTTTGACCAGACGCTGAAGCGCTGCTGCCACCTCGTCAAATTGTTCTATGCGACCTGCCACAATCCAGCCAGTCTCCAGCGGCTCCATGATGCAGCGCTCCAGAATCAGCGTTGAGTTGTCATCCTGAGCCAATTCCACCCATTTCAAGCTGGTGGAGCCCATGTCCAAACCAATCAGCGGCTTGGGGCTTGCTTTGAAAATTCGCCTCAAATTAGTACCAAAGTGTTTATAAACACGGCAATTATGGCAAATTTTGTTTTTATTTATCCATATTAATTACATTTTTTACAATCAGCGTCATTCACGCCAGACCCCCTGACGCCCATAGACCCCTAGAACTGCCGAGCATTTTTATAATGTCTCGGTGCCCTAAGATCGAACTCATGCTTCCAAAAAACTCAACCGCCAAACCCTCTGCCACTCCGCCAGACAGCGCACGTCATATCGTGATCCGTCTGATCATCTGGGCGACAGGCTTGGCAGTCGCCGGCGGGCTGGGCTTGCTGCTGGTGATTGCTGTCGCGCTGTCGGTGGCGTATCCCAATTTGCCAGACATTTCAGACCTGTCGAACTACCGGCCCAAACTCCCCATGCGCGTGTTCTCCGCAGATGGCGTGCTGATTGGCGAGTTCGGTGAAGAGCGGCGCAGCCTAACGCCCATCAAGGACATCCCGCAAGTCATGAAAGACGCCGTTCTGGCGATTGAGGATGCGCGCTTTTTTCAGCACGGTGGCGTCGATTACTTGGGCGTGATTCGCGCCGGCCTGGCCAACGTCGGCCGCTCTAAAAGTCAAGGTGCGTCGACCATCACCATGCAAGTCGCGCGCAATGCTTACCTGTCTGCAGAGAAGAGCTACACCCGCAAGATTTACGAAATTTTGCTGACCTTCAAACTTGAGCACATGCTGACCAAGGACCAGATTCTTGAGATCTACATGAACCAGATTTTTCTGGGTCAACGGGCTTATGGCTTTGCCGCTGCATCAGAAACTTATTTCGGAAAGCCGCTCAAAGACATCAGCATCGCAGAAGCCGCCATGCTGGCGGGACTGCCCAAAGCGCCCTCCGCCAACAACCCCATCAACAACCTGCAGAGGGCACGTTCGCGGCAACTCTACATCTTGGATCGCATGGAGGAAAACAACTTCATCACCAGCACACAAGCGGCCGCTGCCAAAAAAGAAGAGCTGAAAATCCGACGCGGTGGCAACGACGGACGTGTCCATGCCGAGTTCGTCGCCGAGACCGCTCGCCAACTCGTTTTCAACCAGTACGGCGATGAGACTTACACCCGCGGACTGAACGTTTACACCACCTTGTCCTCTGTTGACCAGTCCGCTGCGTACAAGTCACTGCGCAAGGGCATCATGGATTTTGAACGGCGTCAGATTTACCGTGGACCGGAAAAATTCCTGACCTTGCCTGATGACCCGAAAGAAGCCGAAGACGTGATTGACGACGCGCTCGTCGACAGCCCGGACAACGGCGATGTGATGTCTGCGGTCGTCCTTGACGCAGGACCGAAAAAAATCACTGCTGTGCGGCAGAATGGCGAGTCAGTCGTGATCACGGGCGATGGCCTCAAGCCCGCCCAATCGGGCTTGAGTGACAAAGCCCCGGCCAACATCAGGCTGCGCCGCGGTGCATTGATTCGCGTCGCAAAAACCGATAAAAACACATGGGAAATCACGCAGTTACCTGAAGTCGAGGGCGCGTTTGTGGCACTGGACCCTCGCGATGGCGCCATCCGCGCACTGGTCGGCGGCTTCGATTTCGGTAAAAACAAGTACAACCACGTGACGCAAGCGTGGCGCCAGCCGGGTTCCAGCTTCAAACCATTCATCTATTCAGCCGCACTTGAAAAAGGCTTCACGCCGGCGACCATCATCAATGACGCACCCTTGTTTTTTGACTCAGGGGTGACCGGCGGCCAGCCGTGGGAACCAAAAAATTACGATGGAACTTTTGAGGGTCCGATGAGCATGCGGACAGCCTTGAAAAAATCCAAGAACATGATCTCGATCCGAATTTTGCAAGCCGTTGGCACGCAAAATGCCCAGGACTGGATCGGTCGTTTCGGCTTCGAAGCGGACAAACATCCGGCTTACCTGACGATGGCTCTGGGTGCCGGCTCGGTCACGCCGATGCAGATGGCCACAGCTTATTCAGTCTTTGGCAACGGCGGCTATCGCATCAACCCTTACCTGATCACGAAGATCACCGATCAGCAAGGCCGCACGCTGGTGGAAACACCAACCCCGGTGCGCGAGGAAAGCACCCGTGCGATTGAGCCGCGCAATGCATTCATCATGTCCAGCCTGCTGCAAGAAGTGACGCGTTCGGGTACCGCCGCCAGAGCACAGGCCATGCTCAAACGCCCCGATCTTTATGGCAAGACAGGCACCACCAACGACTCCATCGACACATGGTTTGTCGGCTACCAGCCGACACTGACGGCGGCGGTCTGGATGGGCTATGACAAGCCGAAAAAACTGGGCGACCGTGAGACCGGTGGCGGCTTGAGCTTACCGATCTGGATCAACTTCATGGAAACAGCGCTGAAATCAACGCCTGTCGTCGACTTGCCAGTGCCTGCAGGCGTGGTCAATATCGATGGCGAATGGTTTTACGAAGAATATGCACGTGGCGCCGGTATCAGCAGCATGGGCATTGAGGGTCGCCCGTCAGGCCTGCCAGGTGATGCAGGCAAGCCGGGCGCTCAAATACAGGTGTTGCCACCCTCAGACGAACGCCGGCGCATCTTGGATCTGTTTAAAAATTAAGCAGCGCTAAAGTGCAATGGCTGGCCCGCTTGCTCGCTGGCGTAGCGGGACAAGTCAGTGAAAAATTCACTCGCTGTTTTAGTGTCAAGCCACTGACCTGACGCGTACTTGTAATGAAAACCGCCGGCCCGCGCGGCCAGCCATATTTCTTGCAAGGGTTTTTGCAGGTTGATGATGATCTGGCTGCGGTTTTCAAACGTCAGCGTCACCATGCCGCCGGTGCGCTGGTTGTCGACATCGGCATCCGACTCATCGTTGATCCGGTCGCAGGCTATTTCCACGGCTTGCAGAACGGCTTCTGCACTGTCCAAGTATTCCAAGTCGCTCATTACAATCCCATCATGTTTGCTTCACTTCAAATTCACGCCCAAATTTTAGGCCGTCACGCTTTGTCGTTCAGACCACAAGGCCTTGGCGCCGCCATGGTCGGCGTCTTGTTCACCGCATGTCTGGTCGGCTGCGGCCAAAAAGGGCCGCTGTTTCTACCCGGACAGCCCCCGCCGCTTCAGACGCTGCCGTACCCGCAGCCAACCCTCCCCACGTCCAAACCCATCCCACCTGCCGCCTTCACTCCGGCGCCAAGCATTCCGGATGCGCCTTACCGGCCAGCCGCAGTCCCCCAACAAGCCCAATGAGCCATCAACCTTCAAGCGCAAGCGCTGCCCAAGACCTGCCGGGACATCCTTTTGTGGCTTACCACGGCGCTGTGTTGCAGGTCGAAGACGTCGCCCTCAGCCAACTCGCCGCCGAGCATGGCACACCGCTGTTTGTCTATTCAAAAGCATCTATGTTGGCAGCGCTGGCGGCTTATCAACGCGGCTTCGCTGGCCGCCATGCGCAAATTTGCTATGCCATGAAGGCCAACTCGTCGCTCGGCGTGTTGCAGGTGTTTGCCTCCGCTGGCTGCGGTTTTGACATCGTCTCCGGCGGTGAACTTGAACGGGTTTTGGCCGCCGGCGGCGATGCCGCAAAGATCATTTTTTCAGGCGTCGGCAAGACCCGCGGCGAGATGCGCCAAGCCTTGCAAGCCGGCATTGGCTGCTTCAATGTCGAGAGCGAAGCCGAGTTGGATGTGCTGTCTGCAGTAGCCGAGTCGCTGGCGCTGCGAGCCCCCATCAGCATTCGCGTGAATCCCAACGTCGACCCGAAAACTCACCCGTATATTTCGACTGGCTTGAAAGACAACAAGTTTGGCGTCGCTCACGAAGATGCCCTGCGGATTTACCAGCACGCTGCCAGCCTCAAAGGCTTGCAAGTGGTCGGCATCGACTGCCATATTGGCTCACAAATCACCGACGCCACGCCCTACCTTGATGCGATGGACCGCGTGCTGGATCTGGTTGCCAGCATCGAGGCCAGCGGCATCGCGTTGACACACATCGACTTCGGCGGCGGCCTCGGCATCAACTACAACAACGACACACCACCAGCGGCTGACGCGCTGTGGGCACAGCTGCTTCGCAAGCTAGATGAGCGCGGTTTCGGTCACAAAAAACTCATGATCGAGCCGGGCCGCTCACTCGTCGGCAATGCCGGCGTTTGTGTGACCGAGGTGCTGTACGTCAAGCCCGGGGAACTCAAGAACTTCTGCATCATTGATGCCGCCATGAACGACTTGCCGCGCCCGGCCATGTACCAAGCCTTTCATGCCATCGTGCCCTTGCTGGCGAATCCCACCGACACGCCTGAAGCACGCTACGACGTGGTCGGTCCGATCTGCGAAAGCGGTGACTGGATCGGCCGCGACCGCACGCTGGCGGTCAAGTCTGGCGACCAACTCGCCGTGCTCTCGGCGGGGGCGTACTGCATGAGCATGTCCAGCAACTACAACACCCGTAGCCGCGCTGTCGAGCTGTTGGTAGATCGGGCGACGGTGCATGTGATCCGCGAACGCGAAAGCACTGCCGATCAGATGCGGCTTGAGCGACTGGTCGCTCTTTAAGACGCTTTAAGACAAAGCTCTAAGACTTTGCGCGGCTGCGTAAATACTGACGCAGTCGCCACCCCAGCAGCACGGCCAGAATCCCGGCATAGACAGCCACCTCGGCAAAGTCATTTTTGCCGGCGCGCATCCAAAAAAAATGCAACACGGCCAAGCCGGCCACGCCGTAAACCAGCCGGTGCAATTGCTGCCAGCGTTTCGCACCCAGCCGCTTGATAGCCGCATTGAACGATGTCGCAGCCAAGGGCGACAGCAACAACAGCGACAGGGCGCCGACCCAAATAAACGGTCGCTTGATGATGTCGCTGACGATGTCGCCAACATCAAAACCCATGTCAAACCAGCTGTAACTCAGAAAGTGAACCAGCGCATAAAAGTACATGAACAGACCGAGCATGCGTCTAAATCGCGCCAAGCTTGGCGTCTTGCTCAGCAGCCGCAGCGGCGTGACCGCCAGCCCAATACACAAAAATCGCAAAGCCCAATCGCCAGTAGAACGTATCAGCGCCTCCTGCGGATTGGCGCCGAGCTGGTCAGCCAAAGCGCGATACAGCAGCCAAAAAAATGGCAGCAAACACAGCGTGAAAACGGTCGGTTTGGCTGAGGGTTTCAGCAGTAACTTATTCATGACATCACCCATTGTCATCGCGAGCGGAGCGCGGCGATCCAGCGGTCATGGGTTGCCGCGCTCCGCTCGCAACGACTCATCTTGTGGAAGTCCGCTTCAGGCACAGACACATGCTTGACGTTAAAAAAGCTTTTTCAAGTCCATGCCGGCGTAAAGCTGCGCCACTTGTGCCTCGTAGCCATTGAACATCAGCGTCTTGCGCTTCTTGGAAAACAAACCGTCTTCGCCAATGCGCCGTTCGGTGGCCTGACTCCAGCGCGGGTGGCTGACGTTCGGGTTGACGTTTGAATAAAAACCGTACTCTTGCGCGGCAGCCTTGTTCCAGGCGGTGCGCGGCTCCTTGTCAGTGAAGCGAATCTTGACGATGCTCTTGCCACTCTTGAAGCCGTATTTCCATGGCACAACCAAGCGCACCGGTGCACCGTTTTGATTCGGCAACACCTCACCGTACATGCCGAAGGTCAGCAAGGTCAGCGGGTTCATGGCCTCGTCCATCCGCAGAGCTTCGACATAAGGCCAATCGAGCACGCGCGAACCAACGAAAGGCATGGTCTTGGGGTCTGCCAGCGTGACAAACTCAACATACTTGGCGCTGCCCAATGGTTCGACTTTTTTAATCAGCTCGGCCAGCGAATAACCGACCCACGGGATCACCATCGACCAACCCTCGACACAGCGCATCCGGTAAATCCGCTCTTCTTGTGCGCTGAGCTTGAGCAACTCTTCAATGCCGTAGGTTTTCGGCTGCTTGATCAGTCCCTCAATGCTCACCGTCCAGGGACGGGTGACGAGCGTGCCGGCGTTGCGTGCGGGGTCGGCCTTGTCCGTACCGAATTCGTAAAAATTGTTGTACGTGCTGGCGTCTTTGTACTCGGTGACTTTGTCCATGCTCACTGCACCAGCCACGGTCGATATGCCGCCCAGCAGCACCGCATGCTGACCCGGTCGGACAATCGCCTGCGCCATCGCTTCACGGCCAGCCCAGCCCGCCAGTGCCGCACCCGCCACACCGCCCGCCATCAGTTTGATGAGCGCGCGTCGCTCGCGGTACACACGCTCGGGCGTGATCTCGCTGGACACAGGATGAGTGAATCCGTTGTGGTCGGTCTTGATCAACATGATGGTTCCTTTAAAAAGAGCGTGTCAATAATCAAAAAGCACCGGCCCGCCGGCCGACATCACAGTTCGCCGTAGCTGTGCAGGCCCGACAGAAACATATTGACGCCCAGAAAAGCGAAGGTGGTCACCGCTAAACCAACCAACGCCCACCAAGCCGCCACGGTGCCGCGCAAGCCCTTCATGAGGCGCATGTGCAGCCAAGCTGCGTAGTTGAGCCAGACGATCAGGGCCCAAGTCTCTTTCGGGTCCCAGCTCCAATAGCCACCCCAAGCTTCGGCCGCCCACAGTGCACCCAGAACGGTGGCGATGGTGAAGAAAGCAAAACCAACAGCGATGGCTTTGTACATCACATCGTCCAGCACTTCAAAGCTCGGCAGCCGCTCGGCAATGCGTTGACGGCCCAGCAAAATACCACCGGCGATCAGGCCCGAGACAATCAGATAACCAAGCCAGTAGTTGCTGCCACCGACTTCCGCCGGTGCCTTGCGAAAAACAATCGGCACAAAGCAGATCACCACGCCCAACAACCACAGCGGCGTCAACTTGTACCAGCGCGTCTCAGACGCCTGCTGCTTGATCAAGTAAGCCAGCGAGACCATCGCCGCCAGAGAAAACATGCCGTAGCCAATGAAGTTGGCCGGCACGTGCAGCTTCATCCACCAGCTTTTCAGCGCGGGCACCAGCGGCTGGATTTCGTGGGCTTCGCGAACAACGGTGTACCAGAGCAGAAAACCCACTGCGGCGCTCACCACCAGCATGACAAAAGCACCCAAGGCGCGGGTCTTGTATTGGGCTTCAAAGTACAAGTAAAAGGCGGCCGTCATCCAAGAAAACAAGACGAACACTTCATACAAATTACTGACCGGAATGTGACCAATGTCTGGCCCGATCAGGTAGCCCTCGTACCAGCGCACCATCGTGCCAATCAAGGCCATGCCAATCGCGACCCAAACAATTTTCGAGCCCATCGACTCGAAAGCTGCGCTGTTGCCGCCTTCACCGCGGCTGGTCACCATGCCAAGCCAATAAAAAATAGTGCCCATGAAAAACAGCACGCTCATCCACAAAATGGCGGATTGGCTGGAGAGGAAATACTTCAGCCAAAAAACCTGCTCTGCACGCGCCAGATCACCCTGATACGACACGATGCCCAGCAGCGAGCCGACCGTCACCACCAGCATCAAGGCACGCAGCGGACGCCAGAACCAGCCCATGGCGATGGCCGCGGGAATAACCCCCAGCAAGATCCCTTTTTCGTACACATCCATCTGCGCTTGGTAGCGGAAAAAGACGTAGAGCCCGCCACACATCACGAGTGCGGCAAACAGCCAGTCGAGCAAATTGCGACGCGCGAAGTAACCTTCATTCAAGATGAAGCCGTCGTCGGCGCCGCTGCGCTTGAGCGTGGTGGTTTTCATGGGGACACCTGTAAGAGTCGGGTTTTCAACATTTCAAATTCCTGGTCGCCATCCATCGTCTTGCGGTTGGCCGACAGCGCCATGGTCGCATGACTGGCGCTGTCTGTCTGGCCAGCCTCAAGCGTGCCACGACGAGGCGACAACCAGACCCAGACCCGCCGCTCGCGCACATAGAGCATGGCAAAAATGCCCACGATCAGAAAAGCGCAACCCAGATAAACAATTTTTTTACCAGGCGCGCGGGCCACCTGAAAAACGCTGGCTTGCACCTGCGTAAAGTCCTTTAGCGCAAACGTCATGGGCGCCGGGTAGTGGTGTGCATCGCTCAAGCTCAACACCGCTTGGGTCATGAAATTTTGCGTTTTGTCGTCGCGCGACATCGGTTTCAGCCCGGCCTGTTCGCGCGACATGGACACCAGCTCAAACAGCACACCGTTGAGAATGCGCACCAGCACCTCGCCAGCCCGGCTGCGCTCGGCTTCAGGCACGTTGATTTCCATGAAATCCGAGATCGCTTGGAGGCCCGCCACCGGCTTGTCGGTTTGAGGCGGGGCATCAGCCCTTGGCCCAACCCGTGGGGCAACACTTTCGACACCAGCAAAGAGGCCCAACGCACGCGAGGCTGAAGCCGTCAGTTGGGCGGCCAAGTCCGGACGGCCAGCGGCGATCGCTTGGCGGACATATCGCCGGACTGCTTCGTCACGCAGTCGCTCATCAGCCAGCGCCGCGCGGGTGGCCAAGAAGGTGTTCATGCTGCCTTCTTGGTCGGCAGGCACACGCAGGTACTGAAAAGGATCGATCGGGGTTTCTCGCACGCCCAGCAAAAACACCGCAATGCTGTCGGGGTTGTCGTCCATGCGCACTGGCAGCATGTAGTTTTGATATTCGCGCGCCTGCCCGGCACCGTCACGCAGCTTGTAACTGACACTTGGGCCGACATTGCGCAACTCTTTGTTGCCGCGCGTCTTGTTGGCAGCGCCCAGACGGCTGTCGATGGCTTGGCGCAGATCCACTTTGCGCACATCGACGCCGGAACCCGAATCACCAACTTGGCGCCCGGCGTTGCCGAAATTTTCAACGTTGATGACGCGCAGCGCGGTGTATTCGAGTGTGAGTTTGTCAGACCCATTGCTCAAGTTGCTCGAGCCGCCAATCGTGCCCTGAATCTCAAACGGCTTGATCTCCGCATTCATCGGAATGGCCTTGAGCGTGACGCTGGAGCCGCCATCGTCAAAGCTGGACTGGTAAATCTCGACGCCCTTGTGGTTGGCCGGGTGGTTCACTTCCACACGGGTCGGGATTTTTTCACCGGTTTCTTTGTCGTGAATCACGATCTCGCTGGCGAACAACTTAGGCATGCCAGTGGAGTAGTACTCAACGATGAATTTTTTGAGCTCAATAGAAAAGGGCAGCTCTTGCAACAGCACACCACCGGGCTGGTTCAGAAGCGCCACACTTGACTGCGTTCCCTCAGCCACCAGCAGGTTACCGCGAAAGGTCGGATTAGACACGCTCAAGCGGTGCTGTTGCGGCACGTCAGCGATCAGCCCTCCGCCAGAGAAAACCACCTTGTCGCTGAACCACATTTGCGCGCGCACCATCAAGTCGCCGTCGAGCAGCCCGCCGATGCAGACCAGCACGATGGCGCTGTGCGCCGCGATGTAACCAAGCTTGTTGGCTGAACCTTTTTTGGCCGCCACCATCCAGCCGCTGTCACGCTGTTGTAGTTTGACCCGCCAACCGCCCTGCACCAGCGTCTGGCCGATACGCCGGGCTGCCACTTCTGGTGCTTCGGTCAAGGTGTTTTCAGCACGGTGCCCAAAAGCCTTCAGGCTTTGTTCGCGGATGTTTTCCTTGAACTGGTTCAGCTCCGCGAAAATTTTGGGCGCATTGCGACTGATGCACAAGCTGGTGCTGATCACCAGAAAAGCCAAGATCAGCAAAAACCACCAAGCACTGTAGACCGTGTTGAGGCTGACAAGGCTGAACACCTGCGCCCAGAAAGGACCGAACTGATTGACGTAATTGCTCAGCGGCTCTTGCTGCTTGAGCACGGTGCCGATGACCGATGCAATGCAGATAACCGTCAGCAACGAGATGGAGAACCGCATCGACGACAGCAGTTCGACCAAGCTGCGCCATGTGCGGGAACCGGATTCAAGCTCAATGCCTTGGGTAGAAACTGTCATGCCGATGAAAAATTGAGATGATGAAGACCAATGACGAAGAGACAGATCGTATGAAAAACGAAGAGCCGATAAAAAAGGCGGGCCTTTCTGCGAAAGACCCGCCTGCTTGTGACTATATTTTCAGCTCAGGGTTCCATCAAGATTGAAGCCTGCTGAAAACTAGGCGATTTAACGCAGGCCCGCAATGTAGTCTGCCAAAGCACGGATTTCACGGTCATTGAGCTTGGCTGCCACTTGCGTCATGGGCAAGCTGTTGTTGCGCACGCCGTCACGAAAACTGGTCAATTGTGCTGCGGTGTAATCGGCATGCTGGCCGCCCAAACGCGGGTACTGGGCGGGGTTGCCCGCACCTGTCGGGTTGTGGCAACCGGCGCAAGCTGCAATCTGGCGATCGGACACGCCACCGCGGTAAATACGCTCGCCGAGCACCACAAGGTCTTTTTCTTTGGCAAAGCCGGGCTTGATCTTTTTAGAGGCCACCCAGAAAGCGATGTTTTTCATGTCATCGTCGCTGAGCTGCCCGGCAAAGCCTTGCATGATGGCGTTCTTGCGAACACCCGTTTTAAATTCATGGAGCTGCTTGACCAAGTATTCAGGGTGTTGCTGGGACAGCTTTGGGTAAGCGGGCGAGCCGGCATTGCCATCAGCGCCGTGGCAGGCTGCGCACACGGCAGCGTACTTGGCTTCCCCTACAACCAGGTCAGGCTTGGTGACCTGGGTCGGGGCGGTGCCCTCAGCAGCGAAAGACGAAACAACAGGCACGGCCAAGAGGGCGGCGAGGACATAAGTAGCGAAGAGCTTCATATCGGGCGTTTTAATTAGGGGGCACAACAAAACTGACAGCTTCTGATTTTACAATGGCTTCGCCCCGCAGAACCGGGCAGTTGATCCGGGCAACGCTGAATCTCTGATCTTTCCGACACATCAGCCGACTATTTCAGTCGATATGACCGAGTCATTGGATGGTTCAACCGCCCAACAGCCCCTCACCAAAATTTGCCTATGACCTCCCCCGCTGCCTCTCCCCCCTCCGCGGGTCTGCCCATCGATCCTGAAAAAATCGCCATGGGTTGGATGCACACGGCTAAATTTTTGACCACCGCGCCTGAATTGCATCATCTGCCGGCGCTCGATTTTCCTGAAATCGCCTTCGTGGGTCGGTCCAATGCCGGTAAATCCACCTGCATCAACACCCTGACGCAGCAGCACCGGTTGGCGTTTGCCTCCAAAACACCTGGTCGGACGCAGAGCATCAACCTGTTTTCGCTGGGCAAACAAGGCATCACCGATGCCGTGCTGGCCGACTTGCCAGGTTACGGCTACGCGGCAGTGCCCAAAGCGGCCAAGTACCGCTGGCAACAAGTGATGGCCAACTATTTGCAAACCCGCCGCAACCTCACAGGCATTGTGTTGCTCTGTGACCCGCGGCTAGGCTTGACCGAACTCGACGAAGTATTGCTTGACGTGGTACGACCGCGCGTAGCCGAAGGCCTGAAATTTTTGGTGCTGCTGACCAAGTCAGACAAGCTCAACAAAACAGAGGCCGCCAAGGTGCTGTCGATTGTGAAACTGCAAGCTGGTGGCGGCGATGTGAAACTCTTTTCGGCCCTCAAGCGCAAAGGTGTCGATGAGGTTGCCTTGCATTTGTGGAACTGGGCCCATCCCGAAGGCCTGCTGAGTGCGACGGCCAAGCCTAAGCCAGCGCAATAACAAAAACTCAGTAAACCGAGGGCGAGCCTTCAGGGCGTGTCTTGAAGCGTTTGTGGACCCAGTAATACTGCGCTGGCATGGTTTTAATGAAGCGCTCCAGATGCTGATTCACCAGGGCGGTATCAGCCTCCACATCGCCGGTGGGATAGTTCTCCCAAGCCGGCATCACTTCGACGTCATAGCCTGTGGGCGTGAGCCGCGGCACCACTGAAATCACTTTGGCGCGGCCAAGTCGCGCAAAGCGCGGAATCGACGGTACCGTGGCCGTCGGTACGCCAAAAAAAGGCACGAACACCGTGCCCTCAAAGCTGAAGTCCATGTCGGGCAACAGATACAGGACCTCGCCTGAACGCAAGGCGCTGACATTGGCCTTGGCCCCCTCGCTCCGCAAAAACAACCTGACCCGGCCAAAACGCAGACGCCCGGCCTTGATCCACTGGTCCAGCAGCGGGTTGCTCTGCTCAGAATAGATCGACGTGAAATCCCGGTCAATGTTCATGTTGATGGCGGTGGCACCGGCGTCCAATCCGTAAAAATGCGGGCTGAAAACAATTGTCGGGGCATGGCCGTCGAACTCATGCAAAGCACCATGCAAATGCAGCCGCTGGGCCAGCACCTCGGGTCGGCCGTGCCAGAGCCAGCTGCGGTCTAACCATGTCTGTGCAAAATAAACAAAGGTCTGGCGCGCCAAAGCCTCACGCTCGGCGGCACTGAGTTCCGGAAAACACAGCGCCAAATTGGTCTGCACCACCCGTCGGCGCGGCACCACCACCCAGTACAACAACCAGCCCAGCACCGCCCCCAGCGCGCGCAGTACAGGCAACGGAAAGTGGGCGAGCACCCGCATGAAAGCGATGCCGACACGGGTTGCCAAGGTGCTTAGAAATAATCCGACGTTCATACTCACTTTTTATTCTTTTCTGGCTGCCCATTGTCCTCGGCAGGCGCGGCAGTTTCGCGGCGCGGCGTTTTGTAGCGTGCATAGCCCCACAAATACTGACCCGGCTGGCTCAACACCAGCGTCTCGATGGCTTGGTTGACGAGGCTCACCGCCTGCAACAAGTCAGGTGGCGGTGTGGTGTTCAAACCGGCGACAGGCGGCAAAATCTCCAGCGAATAGCCTTGCCCGCGCGGCAAGCGCAAGGTGCGCACTGGCAACATGACCGCGCCACTCTGCAGGGCCAGCCTTGCGGCCAAGGTCATGGTGTAAGCCGGTTTGCCAAAAAATGAAGCCCACAAACCCAGCCCCTCCGGCGGCACTTGGTCGGTCAACAGGGCCACCGCGCCATTGGCTTTGAGGGTTCGGTGCATTTGCCGAATACCACTCAAGTTAGCAGGTACGGCCACCAGCCCGGGGCGCAAGCGGCTGGACTGCATCAGACGCGCCAACCACGCTTGCCGCGCGGGCCGGTACATCGCCGTCACCGGACCATAGAGTTCCGCCAAAGCCTGCGGCGCCAACTCAAAACTACCCGCGTGGGGGGCGAAAAAAATCACACCCTGACCTGCCGCAAAAGCAGCTTCTGCATAGGCTTGGCCTTGTACGTGTACCAGCGCCAAGCAAGATTGATCGTGCGGCCGCATCCAGAGTTTGGGCAGCTCTGCGACAAATCGACCCGCTTCGGCGATGGCCGGTCTGGCCGCCTCAAAAGGCAGGCCAGCCTGCGCCACGTTGGCTCTGAAAGTCGCCCGGTAACGTGGGCTCAGTAACCACACAGACCAGCCCATGGCAGCGCCCAACGCATGCAAGACACGCAAAGGCCAATGGGAGAAAAAACGAAACAACAAAAACATCAGGGCCGCTTTATCTTTATAATTGGTTGGTCGCCGAGTTACAGAACAACTTGCAGGGCGACGTTAAACATCTCTGCTAAAGCGTTCGCCGAGGCACTCTAGCTGGCAACGCGCCGACTAATCCAATGGAGTGTACGCAATGGCGAACGATTATCTTTTCACATCCGAATCCGTCTCCGAGGGCCACCCTGACAAGGTCGCCGACCAAATTTCAGACGCTATTCTCGACGCAATTTTCAAACAAGACCCGCTGTCCCGCGTGGCCGCTGAAACCCTGACCAACACCGGTCTCGTGGTGCTGGCAGGTGAAATTACCACCAACGCGCATGTCGACTACATCCAAGTCGCGCGCGACACCATCAAGCGCATTGGCTACGACAACACAGAGTACGGCATTGATTACAAAGGCTGCGCCGTGCTGGTTGCCTACGACAAGCAAAGCAACGACATTGCCCAAGGCGTCGACCATGCGAGCGACGACCACCTGAACACCGGCGCCGGCGACCAAGGCCTGATGTTTGGCTACGCCTGCAGCGAGACCACCGAACTCATGCCCGCGCCGATTTATTACGCTCACCGTTTGGTCGAGCGCCAGGCCCAGCTGCGCAAAGACGGCCGTCTGCCTTTCTTGCGACCTGATGCCAAAAGCCAGGTCACCATGCGCTACGTCGATGGCAAGCCACACAGTGTCGACACCGTTGTGCTGTCAAGCCAGCACAGCCCCGAGATGAGCGACGGCCACAAGATGAAGCCAGCCTTCATCGAAGCGGTGATCGAAGAAATCATCAAGCCGGTGCTGCCCAAAGAATGGCTCCTTGACACCAAATTCTTGGTCAACCCGACCGGGCGTTTCGTCATTGGCGGCCCTCAGGGCGACTGCGGCCTGACCGGTCGCAAGATCATCGTTGACACCTACGGCGGCGCCTGCCGCCACGGCGGCGGTGCATTTTCCGGCAAAGACCCCACAAAGGTGGACCGCTCTGCCGCCTACGCTGCCCGTTACGTGGCCAAAAACATTGTCGCCGCCGGCTTAGCCACCAAGTGCGAGATTCAGGTGGCTTACGCGATTGGCGTGGCGCGCCCGATGAACATCACGGTGAACACCGAAGGCACGGGGGTTATTTCGGACGAGAAAATCGCCGCCTTTGTCAACGAACACTTTGATCTGCGCCCGAAAGGCATCATCCAGATGCTTGATCTGCTGCGTCCGATCTACGAGAAGACAGCGGCTTACGGCCACTTCGGCCGTGATGAACCCGAGTTCACTTGGGAGCGTACCGACAAGGCAGCCTTGCTACGCCATGCAGCTGGCCTGAAAGGCTAAGCCTCTCAGTCGACGAAAACCGCCTCACTTCACACGGGGCGGTTTTTGACGTCCAAAACGTGCAGGCCCATCAAGTGGTGAAACTGAACGTTGACGGGTTGTTGGCCCCGGATGACGAGACCTCTTTGTCTCTCCTCAAAACCGTGAACGGCCAGCGCGATCGCTGAGGTTCGATCGGCTCAACACCACGCCACCACGCCTCTTGCGCCTGCGGACCTGCACGATTGGCGACTCGAATGCCTGCTTCGTTCATTGTTCGCTCCTGCTGCTTCCTTTTTGAGCGGGCAAAAATCCCACGCTAGTCAAAGCCTAGTCCGTACGAAAGGTGGCGTAGGGTCAAAAAGCCCGAAACGCATGTCAGCCAGAGCTGACATTCCTTCAAACTGCACAGTATTTGTTTTGAATCTCTTCATTGGCCAGCAAGGCTTGGGCCGTCCCTTCATGCACGATCAAGCCTTGGTCAAGGATGTAAGCACGGTCAGACACCGCCAGCGCGCGGGCGACGTTTTGCTCTACCAGCAGCAGCGTGATGCCACTCGCCTTCATACGCGCAAACAACTCGAACATTTCGTCGACCAGCACCGGCATGATGCCCTCCGAGGGTTCGTCCAGCAGGATCATCCGCGGTTCGGCCATCATCGCCCGCGCAATCGCCAGCATTTGCTGCTCGCCACCCGACATGGATGTCGCCTCTTGCGACAAGCGCTCTTTCAGGCGCGGAAATGTTTCAGCGATGACGTCGATGCGCGCCTCAATATCCACCTTCTTGTGACTGGCCAAAAGTCCCAGCTGCAGGTTTTCACGCACCGTCAAAGAGGGCACGATGCGGCGGTCTTCAGGCACGTAGGCCAAGCCCAAATGAAACCGCGCATGCGCGGGTTGCGTCAGCAAGTCTTGGCCGTCAAACCGAACCCGGCCATTGCAGCGCGTGAGCAAACCCATCAGGGTTCGAAGCGTCGTGGTCTTACCTGCGCCATTGCGCCCCATCAAGGTGACGATCTCGCCCGCATTCACATGAAAAGACACGTTCTGCACCACGTGACTGCGGTCGTACCAAGCGTTCAAATCCTGCACATCAAGCAAAGGAGTGGTTTGCATCTTCAACCCTGACCTAAATAAACACGGCGCACTTCGTCGTTGTTGCGAATCTCATCCGCCGTGCCTTGCGCCAAAAATTCACCGTGATGCAGCACGATCAAGCGCTCGCAAATGCCCATCACCAGCTTCATCTTGTGCTCGACCAGAACAACCGTGCGCTCCTTGGCGAGCGCCGTGATCAATTCCATCATGGATGACGTTTCTTCAGGCGACATGCCCGCCGTTGGTTCGTCCATCAGCAAGAGCTTGGGCTCGGCCGCTAGCGCCATGGCGATCTCAAGCGAGCGCTGCTGGCCATGCGCCAAGTCAGCCACCGTCTTGTTGCGCAAGGCGGTCAGGCCAACACGATTCAGCAAAGCATCGGCCTCCTCAATCGCTTGCTTGAATGAGGCGCGCGGCTTGAAGAGCTCATACCGCGAATACCGCATCTGGGCCGCGACCCGAACGTTTTCATGCACGCTGAGTTGCTTGAACACATTGGTGATCTGAAAACTTTTGGCAATGCCGCGCCGCGCATAGTCATGCGCTTTCAAGGCGGTGATGTCCTGCCCTTCAAAAAACACTTGGCCAGTGGTCGGCGGCAAGGCACCACTCAAGACATTGAAAAACGTGCTCTTGCCCGCGCCATTTGGGCCAATAATCGCCGTCAGCTGGTTCGGGGCAAAGCTGACTGTGACGTTCGAAAGGGCTTTGAAGCGCCCATAGTGCAAGCTCACGTTGCGCACTTCAATCAGGGGCGATGGGTTCATTCGCGGTCTCCCTTCAGCATGCCGCGTTGTTTCAGTTCATGCATCAAGCTGCCCCAGATACCGCGCGGGAAAAACAAGATCAGGGCCATGAAAAGAAGTCCAACAACGCCCATCCAGTACTTGGTCACATTGGTGGCGATATCTTCAAGATACAAAAATACACCTGCGCCAACGAAGGGTCCAAAAAAACTACCCATGCCACCCAGCAAAGACATCATCACGACCTGCCCCGACTGCAAGTAATGCAGGGAGTCCACCGGCACCACCGACAAATGCAGCGCACGCAGCGCGCCGGCCAAGCCGCACACACCCGCAGAAATGACAAAAATCAGCAGCTTGGCACGCGCCACGTCGTAGCCACAGGCGACGGTTCGTTTTTCATTTTCGCGAATCGATTCAATCACCGAGCCAAACGGCGATGCCAAGATACGGGACACCAGCCAGAGCGCAAATGCGACAAACATCCAGATGATGTAGTACTTGGTGAGCGGATCGAGAAAGTCGATACGAAAACCGAACACCTCCATCACCTCGGCCTTGATACCGCGCAGGCCGTTTTCACCGCCGGTCCAGCGATCGGCTTTGTAGAACAAGTAATAAATGACTTGCCCCAAGGCCAGCGTCACCATCGAAAAGTAGATGCCCCGGGTGCGTATGGCCAGATAACCCACCAGCAAACCCGCGAACAAGGACGCCACCACGCCGACGAAGATGGCGGGAATCCAGTGCACACCAAAGTGCACCATGGCGATGCCGGTCAGGTAACTGCCGACACCCAAGAATGACGCATGGCCAAATGACAGCATGCCGGTGTAACCAAAGACCAAGTTAAAGCCGACAGCGAACAAACCGAATATCAGGATGTTGATGGCCAACGCTTCGTACGGCATCAGCAACGGAAAAATCAACAAGAACAAGAGAGCAGAACCGACACGGTGGCGAGCCATGCCGTTGACGAGGGAATGCAAATTCATCCGAGCGCTCCGGCTTTGCCAAAAAATCCTTGCGGTCGCACCAGCAACACCAAAGCCATCAACACAAATATCGACATTTCAGCGTACGCGGGCGCCAACAAGGCGGTCATGCTGAAGACAATGCCCACCAAAAGTCCAGCCACAACCGCGCCCGGCAGCGAGCCCATGCCGCCCACGACGGTCACCACAAACGACTCTGCCAAAACGGAAATGCCCATCTCCGGGTTCACCGCCCGAGTCGGCGCAGCCAGCACACCCGACAGACCGGCGATGGTCGTTCCCAAACCAAATACCAGCCACCAGACCTTGGAGATATCAACGCCCAGAACGCGGACGATTTCTGAGTCGCGCGAACCCGCACGAATGATCAAGCCATAACGTGTTTTTTCTAAAAATAGCCACAGCGCCAGCACCACCACCGCCGTCGCGCCAATCAAGAACAATCGGTACAAGGGGAAGTGACCAAAGCCAAGATCCACCGCACCACGCAATGAGGCCGGCGTAGACGACGGCAAGCCTTCAATGCCAAACAAGGCCCGCACCACATCAATCAAAACATACGACAGGCCAAACGTCAGCAACAGCGGATAGTCGATGCCGCGACCATACAAGGGTCTGACCAAGTAACGTTCAGCCAGCAAACCAATGACACCCACCACCAGCGGTGCAATCACCAGGCTGAGCCAAAAATTACCGGTCAACCCCAAAAAATAGACGCCTAAAAACGCGCCCACCATAAAGAACGCCCCATGGGCAAAATTCACCACGGTCAACATGCCGAAGATCAGCGACAGACCAATCGCCAACAGGGCGTACACCGCCCCGAGGGCGATGCCCGTCACCAACTGCAGCATGAACAAGGAAGGGGTGATGTCAAGCACGGGGCGTTCTCCTTTTCCCGTCAGGCCTTGTGGCCGAGTTCCGTGCAGCTGCGCAAGTTGGCCTCGTTGGGATTTTCCATACCCACGACCTTGAAGACATCGTTTTTGTCCTTCATGCCCTTGGACTGCGACTCAACAATGATGACCGATTGAACCGACTGGTGGTCACACTTGCGGAAGTACTGATCGCCCTTGTACCAGTTGTATTTCAGCTGACCCATGGCCGCGCTGACCTTCAGGGAGTCGGTTGACTTGGCATTCAGCACGCCCTGCAAGACACTGCGAATACCGGCGTAACCCAGCGCGCCGTAATCGGAAGGCACCGCGCCGCCGTGGGCTTTGCGGAACTTGTCGTTGAACGCCTTGGCCGCCGGCACGCTGTCTTCAATGCCCCAGTAATACGAGGTACCGCCGACCACGCCTTCAAACGCATCAGCCCCAGCGGACTGGCGCGCGGTGTAGAGCAAGACCGGCGTGATGATGCGTGTCTTTTCCTTCAGACCAAAGTCCGTTGCCTGCTTGACCGAATTCACCAAGTCACGGCCGAAGTTGCACATCACCAGCACATCGGGTTTGAGGGCCTGAATGCGCGGCAGGAATGAAGAGTAATCGGCAGCGCCGATCGGATGCCGAATATCAGCCAGCGTCGTCGCACCCAGCGTCTTACCGGCACGCTCAAATCCGCGAACCATCTCGTGGCCGTAGGCGTAATCTGCCGTCAGGTAGACCACGCGCTTGCCAAACTTAGGAAAGGCATAGCGCGCCACTGCGCCCGCCGTCATGTGCGGATTCAAGGCCTCATGAAAGGTGTACGGACTCCAGTCCTTGGCTTCATTGATCGCATCAGACTGGCTGATCGAATTGAAGATGACCTTGCGCTCGCGGGTGACCGCATTGATCGACAACTGCGTCGCTGCCGACAGCGAGCCGACGATGAAATCGACCTTGTCTTTTTCGATCAGTTCCAGTGTGCGGGTGGCTGCCTCGCCGGGGTTGAGCTTGTCATCACGCACCAGCAGTTCCGCCTTGCGGCCATTGAAGCCGCCCGCGTCGTTGAACTCCTTGATAGCAATTTCGGCGGCACGCACTTGGTCTTGCGCTTCGGCCGAGAAAGCACCTGTCAAAGGAACGGGGAAGCCGATCTTGATGGTCGCGGTCTGCGCACTGGCGATGTTGAACAAGAAAGGGGCCGTGCCCAGCGCAGCGCCCGCAGCACCGAGTTGAAGCAGTTGGCGGCGGTTGGCCGCGGTGGCGTTTTTAGAATCTTGATGGTTCACGAATGTCTCCTAAGAAGGTGTCAAAGAATCAAAGAATGGTCGATGCGACCGCGGCAAAGTCGGGGCGATACGCTGCCACCCCGGGAAAGGAACTCAGGTGGCCATAACGGCCTAAATCAATGGCGGTTTCAGCCACCACATCTCGCGCACTGCGGCCTGCCTGCTGCGCGCTGAGCGAGTGGGTTTGGGACTGCATGTAGGCGCCTAGCCAACGCGCCCTTGCAACGGCAGCTTGGCCCTCGGGCAAGCGTTTTTTCTCGTACGCCAGCAAAGCTTTCGGCGTGGCCCCGTGTTCGCCAATGGCATCTGCCAGCGCCACAGCATCCTGCGCCGCTTTGGTCACACCCATGCCAATGTGCGGGCGAGCGACAAAGGATGCGTCACCCATCAAGCCGACGCGACCGAACGCCAGTTGCTCTGAACAAACATCGTAGATCGGCTGCAAAAAGGGTTGTGCCGTCTTCTCAATCATTTCGGCAAACTGCGGCGCCAGCAGCGCGCGGGCGGCTTGACGCATGTCAGCGACCTGGCGCCAGTCCACTTTGTTAGGCGAAATTCCACCTTGATAGTGCACGCCATCAGCGTCTGTCAACAAAGCCGCCAGCGCCGTCTCGCTGGCTGGGCGATACCAGACAAAGTTATAGGCGCGATGCCCGGGGCGGGTGTCGTTGCCTTGACCGGCCACCGGGTAGCCAATGATTTGCTCTCCTGCTGGCAAGCCAAATCCAAACTTTTCAAAAACACTTTTCAGCGTCCGGTCTGACAACACCGCTTCGTCGCAAACGCCGCGCCATGCCACATAACCTGCGTACTGCGGCTGCACCTGTGCCGCCAGTTGCTGCCGCACCACCGAGCGAATGCCATCGCTGGCAATCACCAAATCAGCCGACCAGGTCTTTGCGCCATCCGCCGTCAAGCCATGCACCACGGCACCCGCTGCGTCGTTGTCGACTTTTTGAACCGCCACACCTTGCACGTAACGCTCAGCCGGCAACAACTGATGCAGCGCATCGTAAAGCCGGCTCCACGACGTCAAAATCTGCGGCATCTCCAGCAAGACGACCTCTTCGCCGTTGGCATCCAGCGCCACACGCTGCTGCACCTGAACGCCCAGCGCCTCAGTGCCGTCCAAACCAGCGCGGTGCAAACCGGCGAACAAGGCGTCATGCGTGACGATGCCGGCACCCCGGCCATCCATCGAGCCACGGACCTTTTCGAGCACGCACACGTCGTGACCTTCACGGTGCAATACGTTGGCCGCGAGCAGCCCACCCAGCGAGCCGCCGATGATGAGAATTTTTGACATTCAGGCCGCAGCGTCCACGGCCTGTTTTTCTGTCGCCGGGTAGTTGAGCTCGATCACCACGCCATTCGGATCATCCAAAAAAATCTGGTGCAAACCAATCGATGGCACTGTCCGTTCACGCGATGCAACGCCTTGCGTTTTCAGGTGCGCCAGCATGGTGCTCAAACCATCTGCAAAAAAGGCGATATGGTCCACCGAACCGCTGCCGCTGAGCGACGACACATCACGATCACCGAGGTAATTTTTCAAGCCGACCGGGTCGTTTGCGTCCATGCCGATCACATGCACCACGGCATTGCCCACGTGAGCATGGTCGCCGCGGTACAGCCAGATCCCCGGAAACGGAAATGCCGGACGGGGGCCGACTGTCAAGCCCAGCACATCGACATAAAAACGACGCGTCGTCTCCATGTCAAGCGTACGAATGGAAAAGTGATTCAGCGTCAATGCCATGGCGGTATCTCCTTGATGGGTTTGCGTTGAGAAACGGTAGCGTTAGCAGCCTTGACCAGGGACAAACTCGCCTGCAAGTAGCCACGCACTTGGCTGCGGATGACCTCTGGGTCGAAAGCCTGCGTTGACTGGCTGTGAACGGCCTGGTTGTAGACCCAGCGTCGCACGCCAATGTAAAAAATACTGCCGTGCAAACCCATCAACAACTCATGCTCAGCCACGCTGGGTTGGGCTCGGCTCTTGAGGCCTCTAAAACGTCGGGTCTCCCGAATCAGTCGCGGGAAAAGTCGCTCGCGCAACAGCTCGAAAAATCGGTTGGTGATGGTCTGGTCTGTCAGACCCGAAAAAATCAGGATGCGCACAAAGTCGCGCGTCAGCACCGTCGCCGCGTAGTCAATGTAAAAGCGGGTGAATTTGTCTTCGCAGCCGAGTTCAGGGGAGTCCAGCCACTTCTCCCACTCGGGCTTCCAGCAGCCCTCAAACACCTCGACGTAGACCCGATCAATCAAGGCCTGTTTGTCGGGGAAGTAGTGATAAAGCAAAGTGTGGGTGACGCCAATGCTTTTGGCCAGATCACGCAACTGCGCATCAAAACCGTGACGCGCAAAAAACTCGATTGCACCGTCCACAATCTGACGCTCGCGGTCCTGCACCGACATGCGCTTGCGCGCTGCCGGAGCCCCGATGGGCATGCCTTGAGGGTTTGCCCTAGGCAAAGCCCTATTTACCGATGCGTCATCCATGGGTAGCATTGTTGAACGCTTGGTCAATAAGATCATCGGTGCAAACCCTCAGTTTTAAAAGCAGAGGAAACGGCACCCCCCAAGCCTGACCCGACACACTGTCCAACCAAGGATTGCCATGGAATTGACTGGAGAAGTTCGCATCGCCGCCCCACGTGAAAGCGTCTGGCAGGCCCTGAATGACGAGCGCAACCTGATGCAGTGCATCCCCGGTTGCGAAGCGGTAGAGATCACTTCAGCGACGGAGCGGCATGTTCGCTTGCTCGTCAAAGCCGGTCCGGTCCGTGCGCGCTTTGTCGGCAAAATCACCCTCAGCGACGTGACTCCCAACAGCGCCTGCGTGATGAATTTCGAAGGCTCTGGCGGTGCGGCCGGGATGGCCACGGGCAAGTCATCTGTGCAGTTGAGTGACGACAACGGCGGCACACTGGTTCGCTACACCGCCACCGCCTCGGTCGGTGGCAAGCTGGGCCAGATCGGCGCCCGCATGCTCGACGCTGCGTCCAAGCAAATGGCTGATCAATTCTTCACCCGTCTCAGTAAAATTCTCAGCGCAGACGCTGAACATACCGCAGCTGCGGTGCCAGACGCATCAGTCAAAGCACCTCAACAAGCAGCACCCACTTATCGCCAAGAAACGCCCTCGCACACCGGAGAAGGCACCCGCGTGTTGTGGTTCGCTTTGGGCTGTTTAGCGACTGGCTTCGGCTTCACGCTGGCCCACTTTCTGCGCTAAGGACCGGTCATGAAGTCCCCTGAATTCGACTACATCAAGGTGCGCTCCATCGAGCACGCCCTGTCGCTGCTGGCGAGCCACGGCGATGAAGCCCGAGTGCTGGCCGGCGGCCAAAGTTTGCTGCCGGCGCTGAACATGCGCTTGTCCGAGCCATCGCTGCTGATTGACATTGGCGGCATCGACGCACTGCGCGGCATCCAGGTCACGCAAAACGCCTTGCGCATTGGCGCCCTGACGACACACACCGACATCGAAAATTCGGCCTTGGTCGCGCAACATGCGCCGCTGCTCAAGCTGGCCGTCGGCCACATCGCGCACCGCGCCATTCGTAATTCTGGCACCTGGGGCGGCTCCATCGCCAATGCCGATCCGGCTGCTGAATGGCCTTGCTGCCTGCTGGCGCTGGACGGTACGGTCATCGTCCAAGGCCCACAGGGTGAGCGCCGCATCGCCGCGGCTGATTTTTTCACCGGGCTGTACACAACAGCCTTGGGCGACGATGAAATCTTGCTGGCCTGCGATGTCCCGCTGGCGCAAAGAGACGACTGGTTCGGCTTTCAAGAACTCGCCCGGCGCCATGGCGACTACGCCATCGCCGGCCTCGCCATGCACCTGCATTTCGCCGGCCCGGTGGTTCAATCGGCTCGCCTGTCTTGGTTGGGATTGAATGCGACCACGCTGCGAAGCCGACAAACTGAAGCCCTGCTGGTCGGCAAACCGCTGGACTCAGCCTCGCTTGAACTGGTCGCAGCCTCGTTGCGCGAAGAGCTTGACCCGATCGCCGACCTGACAAACACCGGCGCCACCAAAAAACACTTGGCCACTGTGTTGGCCCGCCGCCTGCTGACGCAGGCCAACGCCACACGCCTCAGCGTGGCGGCTTGAAACCCACAAGGCAAACACCATGGCAGAGCTTCAAACCATTCGACTCCACGTCAACGGACAGGCCCACAGTTGCAGCGTTCCGCCGCGCATGCACTTGGTCGACATGCTGCGCAATGAACTGAGCCTCAAAGGTTCACACCTCGGCTGCGAACATGGCGTTTGCGGTGCTTGCACGGTCGAGGTCGATGGCCGCGCGGTGCGCGGCTGCCTGACACTCGCGGTGCAAGCGGACGGCAAGCATGTGCGCACCGTTGAAGGTCTGGCCGACTTTCCAGATTCCCGCGCTTTGCAAGCATCTTTCGTCAAACACAACGCATTGCAATGCGGCTTTTGCACACCCGGCATGCTGCTGGCGGCGCGCGAACTGATCCAACACAAACCCGACGCCACACGCGAAGAAGTGCGCGAATGGATGAGCGGCAACTACTGTCGCTGCACCGGTTATCACGCCATCGTCGATGCCATCTGCGCCGTGTTGGCACAGCGCAATCAGGAGTCTGCAGCATGAGCATCACCATCGACAAGAAACACGCCAAGCTGCACGACCTGACGCAAGACCCGCGCTACATCGGCCACAGCCCGGAGCGGCCAAGTGCCCGGCGTCTGGTGCAAGGCCAAGGCTGCTACACAGACGATATTGAATTACCCCGCATGACGCATGTGGTCTTCTGGCGCAGCCCGGTGGCGCACTGCCGCATCACCGGCATCAACGCTGAATTTGCCAAACGCATGCCCGGCGTTGTGCTGGTGGCCGACGGCCCGATGTTGGCCAAAATCTGCAAGCCTTGGGTGGCCACGCTCGGGCATTTGGCGGGCATGAAGTCAGCGCCGCAATACCCGCTCGCCATCGACCGCGCCTGCTGGCAAGGCGAGCCAGTGGTCGCCATCGTTGCTGAAACGCGTGCCCAAGCTGAAGACGCCATGACCTACCTGCAAGTCAGTTGGGAGTTGCTGCCGGCGGCGGTCGACATGGCAACCGCACTAGACCCCGACACGCCCATCATTCACCCGGAGCTCGGCGACAACCTGTGCTTCACCCGCAGCCTCGACAGCGGCGGCGTTGACGAAGCCTTCGCCCGCGCCGACCACGTTGTCAGCACCACTTTCGAGTTCGGCCGCCACACCGGCGTCACGCTGGAGCCGCGCTGCCAAATCGCTGACTGGCGCAGCGCCGAGCAGCGCCTGACGGTCTACCACTCACAGCAAGCCCCGCACATGATGCAAGACCTGTATGCACGGCAATTCAGCATCGCTGAATCAGCGGTACGGGTGATTTGCAAAGACGTCGGCGGCTCGTTTGGCATCAAGGTGCACGCCTACCCAGACGACTTCGCCACGGTGGCGCTGTCCATGCTGATCGGCCGCCCCGTCAAGTTTGTGGCCGACCGGCTTGAGTCTTTCACCAGCGACATCCACGCCCGTCATCACCTAGTGAAAGCCCGCATTGCGGTGCGCAACGACGGTGAAATTCTGGCCTTCGACATGGACGACCTGACCGGCATCGGCCCGTTTTCGATGTTCCCACGGACCAGCGCCATTGAAGGCAATCAGGTTGTCAACTTGGTCGGCGGTCCGTACAAGCACCAACACTACCGCGCCAAACTCAACGTCGTTTTTCAAAACAAAACACCGACCTGCCAGTACCGCGGCGTCGGTCACCCGGTCGCCTGCGCCATCACCGAAGGCCTCGTCGACATGGCAGCGCGTGCGATCGACATGGACCCGATGGAGATCCGTCGCCGCAACGTTATTCCCGACGATGCGTACCCGTGTTCGGGCATCAGCGGCATCAAGTTTGAAGGTCTGTCGCACCAAGCCTGCTTGGCCAAGCTTGAAGAACTGATGGACTACAAAGCCCTGCGCACAGAGCAAGCGGCACTGCGCAAAAAAGGCATTTACCGGGGCATCGGCATTGCGGCGCTGATTGAGCTCACCAACCCCAGCGCAGCTTTTTACGGCGTCGGTGGCGCACGCATCGCTTCACAAGACGGTGCCACAGCCCGGTTCGATCCGAATGGCGGCATCACCGTCATGGTCAGCGTCGGCGAGCAGGGTCAAGGCAACGACGCGATCTACACCCAGATTGCGGCCGATGCGGTCGGCGTCGACATGGCACTGGTTCGCGTCGTCACGGGGGATACCGATGTCACGCCCTACGGCGGCGGCACTTGGGCCTCGCGCGGGGCCGGCATTGGCGGCGAAGCTGTCTTGCTGGCAGGTGAAGCCCTGCGCGCCAACATCCTGAAAGTCGCGGCAGTCATCTTGAAGCGTGATCTCCAAGATTTAGATATTCACCGTGGCGATGTGATCGACATCGCAAGCCGTGAAGTGCTCACGCCCTTGACCGAAATCGGCCGCATTGCGTACTTTCGCTCGGACCTGCTGCCCAATGATTTCACCCCCGAGCTGAATGTCACCCGTCACTACGCCCAGCGCGACTTTCCGTTCATCTTCACGAACGGGGTGCAAGCCTCGTACGTCGAAGTCGACCCCGACACCGGGTTTGTAAAGCTGCTGAAACACTGGGCGGTGGAAGACTGCGGCCGCGTCATCAACCCCATGCTGGTGGACGAGCAAATTCGCGGCGCCATCGTGCAAGGCATTGGCGGCGCCATGCTCGAAGAGTGCCTCTACGACAGCCAAGGCCTGATGCTCAACGCCAACATGGCCGACTATCTGGTGCCCATGTGCGCCGAGATGCCAGACATTGAAGTCGCCCACATCGAGACGCCCACCAAGAGCAGCAAACTAGGTGCCAAAGGTGCCGGTGAAGCCGGCACAGCCGGCGCGCCAGCGGCCGTGATGAACGCCATCAACGACGCCTTGCACCCGCTCCATGCGCAAGTCATGTCGCAACCCTTCACGCCAGAGAAAATCTTGAAGGCGCTCGGTCGGGTTTGAAGCTGCGCGCGACGTCACTCCAGTTCAATGCGCCGGTCTGTGACCACCCGGCGCAGGTTCTGGATGTCTTTCTCGACCCGACCTTTGAACTCCGCTGGCGTACTGGCCTGCGGCTGACCGCCCCAGTCGGTCAGCTTTTGTTTGACCTCGGGTGACTCCACCACGGCCTTCAGTTCGCGCTGCAATCTGGCCACGATGGCGGGTGGCGTGCCGGGCGGCGCGGCAATGCCCAGCCACGACTCAAACACCAGCGTCGGATACGTGTCTGCCACGTTGGGCACGCCGAACATATTGCTCTGGCCCTTGGGCGACGTCAGGGCTAAGCCGCGCAAGCGTTTGTCTTTGAGCAAAGGCGCGGTGCTGGTCATGGTGTCGATCATCACGTCGACACGTCCGGCTAACAATTCGGTCAGCGGTGCGCTGCCGCCCTTGAAGGGCACGTGCACGGCCGTGCCACCGCCTTCCGCCATGATCCACTCGCCGACCAGATGCATGGCGGTGCCGACGCCCACGGAGGTGTAGGTGTAACGCCCCGGCTCGGCCTTGGTGCGTTGCATGAAATCTTGAAACGAGCGAATCGGCGAATCGGGCTTGACCGAAAGCGCCAGCGGATAGGTCGTGATGGTCGAGATCCAAGCAAAGTCATTCACCGGGTCAAACGGCAGCGTTTTTTTCATGGCGGCGTTGCTGGCGTGGCCGCTGGGCAGCAAGACCAGCGTGTAGCCATCAGGCGCGGCCTTCGCCGCCATGTCCGCCGCGATATTGCCGCCGGCGCCCGGTTTGTTGTCCACCATCACCGTTTGGCCCAGACGATCGCCCAGTGGCTTGGCAACCAGCCGTGCCACCACGTCACTGCCACCGCCGGGTGCAAAGCCGAGCAGCAGGCGGATCGGCTTGTTCGGGTAGCCGTCTTGCGCGGCGGCAGGCGCTGCATAACCAACACAGACAATGCAAGCTGCGGCCACAGACGCATGACCCATCAGGAATTTTTTAAACACCGTGTAATCTCCTCAATCGTTGCGCCATTGTTGGTTCAGCGCAGGTCTGATTCCATAGCGTTTAACCCTGAGTGGCTGCGATGTCGCTAACATCTTGCAAGTTTTTCATTTCCGCACCTTGGAGGCCCATGACCCAACCCACGCCAAACTTGCGCCAGCGCGACGCTCTGGTCTTCAGCCATATGGGCTTTTATGTGCGCGACTTAGAGCGCATGTCGCGCTTCTACCAAGACGTGATGTGCTTCACCGAAACAGACCGGGGCGACTTGGGCACGGTGCAACTGATCTTTCTCAGCCGCGACCCGTCGGAGCACCACCAGATCGTGCTGGCGTCGGGCCGTCCTGCCGATCTGAATTTCAACGTCATCAACCAAATTTCGTTGCGGGTGCCCGATCTGGCCACCCTGAGGCTGATGCGTGACCGCGTCGCCGCCGATGCAGACGTCACAGAGTTGCTGTGCGCCACCCACGGCAATGCCGTGTCCATTTATTTCCGCGACCCCGAAGGCAATCGGCTGGAGGTCTACATGGACTCCCCGTGGTATTGCGAACAGCCCTTGCGTGAAGCCATCGACCTTGACCAGACCGACGACGCCATTTGGGCGCGCGCCGAAGCCATTGCCCGCAGCCGTCCGAGGTTCCAATCGCGCGCTGTGTGGCAGGCAGAGATGGCGCGCCGCATGGGCTACAGCGTGCAGGCCTGACTTTCCCCCTTATTCTTATCCCCTCTTCTTAAAGGACTTTTCCCGTGAAACTCATCAGCTTCCTGCATCAAGGCACACCTTCCTATGGCATCGTCAACGGTGACGATGTCCTCAACCTCACGTCCATCCTCGGCGCACAGGCGCCAGACCTGAAGGCCCTGATCGCGCAGGACCTGCTGAGCGCTGCAGCCGCCGCGGCCAAAACCCATCCAGCCACGTTGAAGTTCTCGCAACTCACGCTGTTACCCGTCATCCCCAACCCCAACAAAATCGTTTGCGTCGGTCTGAACTACGGCGAGCACGTTCGCGAAACAGGGCGCGAACTCACCGAGAGCCCAGCCCTCTTTCTGCGCTTGACCGAATCTCAGGTCGCGCACGGGCAAGACATCGTGCGTCCGCCCGAATCACAGCGCCTAGACTACGAAGGTGAGATCGCTATCGTCATTGGCAAGGGTGGTCGCCGCATCAGTGAGGCCGACTCCTGGAGCCATATTGCTGGCTACAGCTGCTACAACGACGGCAGCATTCGCGACTGGCAGGTAGCCACCACGCAATGGACGCCAGGCAAAAACTTCTTTCGCACCGGCGGCTTTGGCCCCTGGATGGTGACGGCCGACGAGATCAAGCCGAACCAATTGATGACGCTGACCACCCGACTCAACGGACAGGTCATGCAGACCGCCACCACGGCCATGATGATCCACAGCATTCCGCGTCAGATCGCCTATATCTCCACCTTCATTCCCTTGGAAGCGGGTGATGTCATCGTCACTGGCACGCCCGGTGGCGTTGGCAACAAACGCGTGCCCCAAGTCTTCATGAAACCCGGCGACTTGGTCGAAATCGAGGTCGACGCCATCGGCATTCTGCGCAACGGGATCCGCGACGAAGCCTAATGCAGCGTCGGCTGATGAGCTACGCCAAAGCGCCCTGCCAAGTCCGCTAGGCGTTTATCAAGCGTCCATAATTCAGCGCTTGGCGTGATGAGTGTGGAGGCGAGTAGCGCCATGTCCACCAACCCACAGCCAAGACCGTACAGCTTCTCTCGCTCGATGAATGCCATGACCTCACCCAAGCTCGCCTGATGGCAGGTCTGCAAAAGGGCGATGTTGTTGAGTGTCTGGATGCGTGGTGAAGGTGGCGTTCCGCAGGCTATTTCGAGCATGACCATCGGGTGAGTCAAAGCACGGTCTAGCCCGAGTAGCGCCACCAACCCATCGTTCCCATGTCGGAAGTGGTCTACCCACACCGAGGTGTCGATGAGCACACTCACGGCGAAACAGGCTTCTCGCGGCGTCGCGAGACATTCTTCATTTCAGGCGTCGTACCGCCTAGTGCTGCAAGTCGCTTGGCCGCCTGAACTCGAACGAAGGTTTTGAAGGCTTCACGGAAAATGTCCGCCTTGTCCATGTTGGTGTCGGCAACTTCCAAGGCTTTTTCGTAGAGGGCGTCATCGATAGTGACAGTGGTTCGCATGGTGAGCACTCCGTTTTGGAATCAAATATGATGCAATTTTGAGTCTATTTCCGCATCTAGTCAAGGATGCTAGATCCAAAGCAGAACGACAGCATCAACATCAATTTCAGGCTCTGCCTCCCTGCAGACCTTGAAACTTCCAAAAACACCCTTATGATTAGCACTCGATGTAGTTGAGTGCTAACAAGCCTGTTTGGGCTTGCCCGCCTTGCTGCGGCGCGTTCAACCCTCAAAGTTGGCGAGCACCCACCACGCTTTGGCGTAATGGTTGTGCTTATTTGATGTCTTAAAAACAGTGTTTCAAAACAAGGAGCTCCTATGAAACTTCGTCCATTGCACGATCGCGTGATTGTCAAACGCGTAGAAAACGAAACCAAAACTGCCTCTGGCATCGTCATTCCTGACAGCGCTGCTGAAAAGCCTGATCAAGGCGAGATCTTGGCTGTTGGCCCCGGCAAGAAAAACGACAAGGGTGAAATTCAGCCCGTCGGCGTCAAAGTCGGTGACCGCGTTTTGTTCGGCAAATACAGCGGCCAAACGGTCAAAGTTGACGGCGACGAGTTGCTGGTCATGAAAGAAGAAGACCTCTTCGCTGTTGTTGAGAAATAAATTCCTTGTGGGACGGACCTGCGGACGGCAAAGCCCCCGCAGCTCGGTCCTCAACTGATCACATCTTGATCAACCTTATTAACTGAATCTGGAGAATTAAACATGGCAGCAAAAGACGTCATTTTCGGCGGCGAAGCCCGCGCACGCATGGTCGAGGGTGTCAACATCCTGGCCAACGCAGTCAAAGTTACCCTGGGCCCTAAAGGCCGTAACGTCGTGCTGGAGCGCTCTTTCGGCGCCCCTACAGTGACCAAAGACGGTGTCTCCGTCGCTACAGAAATCGAACTCAAAGACAAGCTGCAAAACATGGGTGCGCAGATGGTCAAGGAAGTCGCTTCCAAGACGTCTGACATCGCTGGTGACGGCACCACGACGGCAACCGTGCTGGCTCAAGCCATCGTTCACGAAGGCATGAAGTACGTTGCTGCCGGCATGAACCCGATGGACCTGAAGCGCGGCATCGACAAGGCCGTCTCGGCACTGGTTGAAGAGCTGAAAAAAGCCTCCAAAGCCACCACCACGTCGAAAGAAATCGCACAGGTCGGCTCGATCTCTGCCAACTCTGACGAAACCATCGGCAAGATCATTGCTGATGCGATGGACAAAGTCGGCAAAGAAGGCGTCATCACTGTTGAAGACGGCAAGTCACTCGAGTCCGAGCTGGAAGTCGTTGAAGGCATGCAGTTTGACCGCGGCTACCTCAGCCCTTACTTCATCAACAACCCAGAAAAGCAAGCCGCTTTGCTGGACAACCC
>CANCLK010000004.1 GCA_947378785.1 Comamonadaceae bacterium | reverse complement strand
CAGACATTAGCAACTGCCGTGCCTGATTGCGACAAGCTCTCACGTAATTTGGGCAAGCCCTGTGCAATCAGTTCACGGGTCAGCGGATTGTCTGACCTAAAGACAGCATCCAGGCCACCGGCGCGCATCTGCAGTTCTAGGTCAATGCGACCTAGGCTGGCCGGGTCCATGCGCATTTGCATCTTCCATTCACCGCGTTCGATCTGCGCTTGCAGACGCTGCGCCAAGGCTTGCCCCAGGCGGTCAGCCAACTGCTGGTAATTTTCGGCACGTTGGGCGGCCTGGCTGGGGTTGACCGCTTCGGGCGTCAAGCCCAAGGAGCCAGAGGCCTTGCGGCTGCCATCGATCGGCAACGCCGCCACAGGGTCGGTGTCGGCGTCTGACGCCGCAGCTTGCACCTCGTCAATTGCCTCCGCCGAATCGGTCGTTTCGACCAGCGGCCCGGTTGGGGTCATGAACTGACGCATATCCAAAGTGGTTTGGCCGGCAGTCGCCACGGCGCTGGTGGTGAGGTTGCCCCAGACCTGCGCTTGGCCGCTACCCGACAAATTAGCAAGTTTCCGAGTCAAGGCCGTGACCGCTTCACGCGGAAGCAACAACTGAACGCGCAAGGCGTCTTGCATGGCGTCGTCTGCGCTCGTCGGTTTGACTTCCCCAGCAGCAGCGGCGCCCAGCAGCGCGGTCTGAACCGGCGCTTTGGTCACCTGCCAGGCGAGGTCGGAGGCAGCAACAGACGCCAGCGCGATCTGTTTGGCATCGCCCGTCGCGTCAGCTGAATAAACGCCCACCGGTTTGGCGCCAACACTTTGTGCAGCCAAGAAATAAGCCGCCGGGACGGTCGTTGATGCGGCTGTCGCAGATGTCAAAGCGGTCTGACCCGGCAACAAGTAAGCCGCACCGACTGGCGTCTGCAAGGCCAATTCACTGGCGCTCAAGGCAGTCAGCGACAACAGCTGGGTGTCGCCCAGCGTGGCGGGTTCAACGGCCAAAGGTACTGCAAGGGTCGCCGGCGAACTGACAGCCGCTTGACCCGCCAAAAAATAACCAGCCCCAACGGTGGCAGACGTGGCCGACAAACCACCCGCACCGGCGGGTGCAGGCGCGGCCATGTCACCAAACAAGGCTGCCAAGGTACTTTCGTCCAGACCTTGAGATCGGGCAAAAGCCATCAGGCTGCCCGTGTCAGGCACCGGCGTCGCCGCCGTGATCAATTCGATCTGAGGCCCCAAAGGAACCGCCTGTAAGCCTGCTTCAGCCAAACCTGCAGCGGCAAGACCTTGCCGCCCGGGGTCGGCCAACATGCTGCCGAGGAGGTTCGCAAAATCAGCCCCGCGCAGGGCTGCACCAGGCGGAGCGGCACCCGGCACAGCCTGGATTGTCAGGCCGGGAGAGGCGTTGAGGGATGGAGAAAGTAGGTTTGCGTCCATAAGAATAGTGCTTGAGAAGCTTGGGTAATCAGGTCATCCGGGTATCGGGCTGACAACTACACAGCAAAAACCGTGACCGGACAGGTATTGCCGCTTGGGCCCTCCTCTAAAACGCTGGTCAGCCTGTCGGGTTTGCATGGCACAGACTTTGCAGAGTAAGACCACGGATACCGATTTTTCACGCTTTTCACCGACTATTAGCCCCCATGAACACATTGACCCTGTCAAGTATTCGACAGATGCTGTCTGGCTTCAGCCTCAAAGGGCTGGGCATTCCGGCGCTTGTCCTGCTGATCACGGCCATGCTGGTGTTGCCATTCCCGCCGTGGCTGCTGGACATCCTGTTCACCTTCAATATCGCCTCCAGTCTGCTGATCATCATGATCGCCATTGGCACCCGTAAGCCATTGGAGTTCTCGTCCTTTCCGTCGGTATTGCTGTTTGCCACGATGCTGCGGCTGGCGCTGAACGTCGCCTCGACCCGGGTCGTCTTGGTCAATGGCCACGAAGGCGAGGAAGCTGCCGGCAAAGTGGTTGCAGCGTTCGGGCACATCGTCATTGGCGGCAACTACGTGGTGGGCTTCATCATTTTTGCCATCCTGATGATCATCAACTTCATTGTGGTGACCAAGGGTGCCGGACGGGTCTCGGAGGTCAACGCCCGCTTCACCCTGGACGCCATGCCAGGCAAACAGATGTCCATTGACGCCGACCTGAACGCCGGTGTGATCGATCAGGAAACTGCCAAAAAACGGCGCGAAGAGCTTTCGCAAGAATCAGACTTCTTCGGCTCCATGGACGGTGCCTCTAAGTTCGTCAGCGGTGACGCTGTTGCCGGCCTGCTGATTTTGGTCATCAATCTGGTGGGTGGCTTGGCGATTGGCATTGGCCAGCATGATTTGTCACTGGCTGAAGCGGGCCGCATCTACACCCTGCTGACCATCGGCGATGGTCTGGTGGCGCAAATCCCGTCCTTGTTCCTGTCGCTGGCAACGGCCATCATCGTGACCCGCGTCACCACCTCTGAGTCGATGACCGAGCAGGCGACGACGCAATTGTCGAACCCGTCCGCCCTCTTCATCTCTGCCAGTATTTTGGCGATTCTGGGGCTGGTCCCCGGCATGCCCCACTTCGTCTTTTTGTTGCTGGCCAGCGGTTGTGCCGGTATCGGTTTCATGGTCTTGCGCCGCAGCACCCAACCGGAAACCAGCCCCGCAGGGATCGCTCGTGCGGCGGCCGAAAGTGGCATTGAAGAACCTAAAGAACTGGATTGGGATGACGTTGATCAGGTCGATTTGATTGGCCTGGAAATTGGCTATGGCCTGATCCCGCTGGTCAACCCCGACGCAGGCGGTCAGCTGATGGCGCGCGTCAAAGGCGTGCGCAAAAAACTCTCCGTCGAGCTGGGCTTTCTGATTCAGCCCGTGCGCATCCGCGACGCCCTGAACATTGACCCTGACACTTACCACATCGTGCTCAAGGGCGTGATCCGAGGCAAAGGCGAAATTCGAATTGGCCGCGAGATGGCCATCAACCCAGGTCAGGTCTACGGAACACTCGAAGGCATCGCCTGCAAGGAACCTGCCTTTGGATTGGATGCTGTGTGGATTGACCCTTCACAACGCGACCACGCCCGCACGCTGGGCTACACCGTGGTGGACGCCAGCACGGCAGTGGCCACGCATTTGAACAAAGTGCTGCGCGACAACGCGTCAGACCTGCTCAGCCACGACGAAGTGCAACAGTTGCTCGACAAGTTGGCTGCTAAGTCACCCAAGCTGGTGGAAGACTTGGTGCCAGGCAAACTGTCGCTGGGTGTGGTCACCCGGACCTTGCAAAACGTTTTGGGCGAGTCGGTGTCCATCCGCGACATGCGCACCATCGTCGAAGCGCTGTCTGAAGCCTGCGGCCGCACCCAAGATCCTGATCAACTGACATCCATCATTCGCCCCAAACTGGGCCGGATGATTGTGCAAGGCTTGGTCGATGCCCAAAACAGCCTGTCGGTTATCACCCTTGACCCCGGCCTCGAACAACTGCTTCACAACGTGCTGCAGCAAAGCGGCCCGAATCAAAACATGGTGCTTGAGCCCGGCTTGGCCGAGCGACTGTTCAGCGCATTGCGCGAAGGCGCGCGCTCAGTCGAAGAGCAAGGTCACCCTGCTGTGCTAGTGGTGTCACCCGCCATCAGGCCGTGGCTTTCCAAGGCAGTTCGTTTCCGGGTCACCGACATGACCATCCTGTCTTACAGCGAAATTCCTGAGGACCAAATGGTCAAAGTCATTCATACCGTCCACGCTGAGTCCAAGAAATAAGTCGCTCAGTCAGCCACTCGCCACCGAAACCTTTACATCCATACTGCCATGCAACTCAAGCGAATACTTGCCCGCGATACGCGAACCGCCACTGACAAGGCGATTGCGCTCTATGGTTCTGACGTTCTGATCATCTCCAACCACTTGGTGAATGGTCAGACCGAACTGGTGGTCGCACTTGACTTACCAGAAACGGAATCCGCCGCCACAGCCAGCGCGGTGCGTACCGTGTCATTGCTAGATGTGACGTCCCAAAAATCAGCGCCGGCTGATGCGACAAAACCCGAATCAGTCACCTTTCGCGACACACTCATTCAAGCCGAATGGAAGGCCTCTGCTGCCGCACAGACGGAACCCAAGTCCAACCTGCCAACCAGCGAAGCCAACCCGCAAGATGCCCGTGACTATTTGCGCGGACGTGAAATAGTCGATCTGGTGCGTGATGAACTGGCTTTGATACGCCGCGAATTCCGCCTCAACCAACAAACGACCGGCTGGCAGAGCGGCCTGACCTTGGCGCCTGGGGTGCAACCCTTGGCGCGTGCCCTGAGCGAAGCGAGCATTCCGCAGGAACTGCGGGCGTTGCTCCTAGACACCATCAAGGACCACGCAACGCCAGAGCATGCCCTGCTGGCGCTCAAAGCCCAATTGACACATGCATTGGAACGCCCCGCAGTGACACTGCCCACAGACGGTGTCCATTTGCTGGCCGGCCCTTCTGGCGCAGGGAAAACCCTGATGATTGCGCGTTTGGCACGTCATGCAGAAACATTGCACGGCGCCCACCAAGTCGCAGTGATCAGCTACCAAGACATTCGGGCGGGCGCGTGGAGTCAGACGCAGATGTTGGCGTCGCAGCTCGGCATTGACAGTTTCCGGGCTGGCGATGCGGGGACCTTGGCGCTCTTGCTGAATGAGCTGTCACAACGAAAGTTGGTGTTGATAGACACCCCGGGCGTGCAAATGAACGACCGCGTGGCCGAGGTCTTGCTGATTCAAGCCAACTGTGGCTGCCACGCCGTGGTGCCGGCCGATGCCTCCAGTGCCACCCTCGCCAAATTGATCAGCAGTGGCATCTCTTGGCACAGCCTGTTGGTCAGTAAAGTAGACGAAAGCTCGCAACCATGGCCCTTGCTGCACTTTTTGAGCAATAATTTAGTGGGCTTGTCCGGCGCCAGTGATGGTGTTCGTGGAAATGATTTCATTCAAGCTTTTCCCGTACAACAACTTGTGGCGCTGGGGTTGGCCCAACTCCAGGCGACAAGTCCAAAGCCAGCAGATAAGATGGCAGACGGTTTAGTCGAGCGCCGAGCGCTGCGTCAATTCCACCTGAACGCGGTGTCCGTATGAAGCACCAGACCTTGAAGGATCGCATGAGCAAGCCATCACGCACGCAAGTCATCGGCATCGCCAGCGGCAAAGGAGGCGTCGGTAAAACCATCGTCTCCGTCAATCTGGCGGTCGCACTCCAGCTCATGGGCAAGCGTGTCATGTTGTTGGATGCTGACTTGGGCATGGCTAACGCGCAAATTGCACTGGGTACCCGCTGCACTTACAACCTGAGTCACTTTCTGAGCGGCGAAAAAACGCTTGAAGAAATCATCGTGACAACCCGCTCTGGCATTCGTCTGGTGCCGGGCGCCTCCGGTATGCAAGACATGGCGGCTCTCAGCCAGCTGCAGGCGGCCAGCATCGTGCAGGCCTTCAGTGCGCTGGATGAAGATATCGACTATTTGATCGTTGACATGGCTGCTGGCATTTCGCCATCGGTTCTGGCTTTCATGGCGGCCTGCCCGCGGCGCTACATCGTTGTCCGCGATGACCCGTCATCCATTGCTGATGCCTATGGCACCATCAAAGTCTTGATTCAGGAATTAGGGCTGAAAGAAATCTACTTGGTGCTCAACGGCATGAACAGCCAAAAAGAAGGCCAAGTGCTGTTTGACCGCATGAATCAGGTCTGCGCTCGTTTTCTGAACCAAAGCGTTCACTACCTCGCGACCATTGAGAATGACGTGAACATTCTGCTGTCCTTGAAAAAATACCAATCGGTTCTTGAATTTGCCCCCGACAGCACGGGTGCTCGTGATTTCCGTCGACTGGCGGACGCCACCGACAAACTGGAACCGATCGAAGAAGCCTCTGGCGGACTTGAATTTTTCGTCGAGAGGCTGGTCCGCCGGACCTGAAAAAATGGCCCCCTCCATTCGCTTGTACGAAGAAGCTCAGAACAATCACGAAGCCTTGGTGCTGGCGCATCTCGGCATGGTCAAGCGCGTGGCACTGCACCTGAAGGTGCGCATCCCCCCGTTCATGGAGCTGGACGAGCTGATTCAGGTCGGCATGATTGGCCTCTTGGAAGCGGCCCGTGCGTTCAACCCGACCAAGGGGATTGAGTTTGAGGGTTTTGCCCACAGCCGGGTGCGTGGCGCGATTCTGGATGAAGTTAGGCGCTTGTCGTTTTTGCCGCGCTCCGCGGTTGCCTTCAACAAAACACACAGCAAAGCCACGGACGCCCTCGCCTCTGAGTTGGGCCGTGTCCCCACACAAACTGAATTAGCCGAGCACGTCGGCAAAGATTTGGATGCATTCCAAAAAGAGCGCGGACAGGCGAAGCGCTTCGAAACCTATTCGATGGAGGTGATGAATGACGAGGTCATGAACATCGCCGACGACAGCTCACAGCAGCCTGACGCCATCGTTGAACACGCCCAGTTCATGGGTGCTGTGGCCGGCGCCATTGGTGAGTTGGCTGAACGTGACCAGTTGCTGATGAACCTGTACTACGTCGAAGAACTCAATCTCAAGGAGATTGGCGAGGTGCTGGGTGTGACCGAGTCACGCGTCAGTCAGCTGCTCAGCGCGGTGGTCAAAAAACTGCGTGTCACCCTGCAGGTGGCGGAGCCTACGCCCAGCAAAGGGCGTAGTCGAGCCTGACGCCTGGCTGAGCGTTTCAGCCACGGCGCCTGCATACATGTGGCGTCCGGTATGCGTTGGATCACCCCCTTTGTCTTGTCCACCCGGCATAAAAAATCAGGCCCAAATGGCCCCTGCTCGACACACGACCTCAAGTTTTCCGCTGGCGTTCCGATTCATGCTGTGTCCACAGTCAGTTAATCAGGAGCAATCGACATGCGAGTTCATTTCAAGGCCATGGAAAGTTATGGTGCCGGCAACGTTGCCAGCCAAGCCGTTGTGGCCAACAAGGTTGAACTGATCCAGATGCTGTTTGATGGGCTGATTGAAAGCATGATGTCGGCGCAAGGCCACATCCAACACGGTGCGATCGCAGAAAAAGGCAAGAGCCTAGCCCGCGCCAACCGTATTTTGTTCGGCCTGCAAGGCGCCCTTGACTTCGAAAAAGGGGGCGACTTGGCGACCAACCTGAACGAGCTTTACAGCTACGTCACCCGTCGCCTGCTGCACATCAACCTCAACAACGACTTGGCGGCACTGACCGAAGTCCACGGGTTGATGAGTGAAATTCGGCAGGCTTGGCGCGATGTGCCGTCGCTGCTCCCTGCACAGACCAGCATCACAGCCCATTAATTTTGAGCTGAAGCGGCGCTTCAATTCATGGAAATAGCAAAAAGCGAAGTTACAGTAGAGCTCGCTAAGCGCCCAAGTTGTCAGTTTCCGACCGTCGCGCAGGTCGTTGCCAACTTTATGGGATAAATCGATGTTTTCGATCATTGGTCTGGTTGTCTTGTTTGCCTGTGTTTTCGGCGGCTATATCTTGGCCGGCGGCTCCATGGCGCCCATCCTTCACGCCGTTCCCCATGAAATGTTGGTTATTGGCGGTGCCGCCGTGGGTGCTATGTTGGTCGGCAACAGCACGGCCATCATCAAGGGCGCACTGGGTGGTGTAGTCAAAGTCTTCAAAGGCCCCAAGTACAAAAAAGACGATTACCTCAGCACCATTTTTGTGGTCTCCAAGATCATGAAAACGCTGAAGACGGATGGCGCTGTCGCGCTGGAAGCGCACATCGAAAACCCGGAAAGCAGTGCCATTTTTGCGGATTACCCAGCACTGCTCCATGACCACGACTTGCTCCATCTGATCACCGACACCATCCGCTTGCTGGTGGTGTCGTCCAGCAACCTGAGCGCTTACGCGGTAGAAGAAGTGATGGACCAATCCATCAAGACACATCACCACAGCGCTCTCAAGCCTGCCGCTGCACTGGCATCCATGGCCGGTGCTTTGCCTGCACTGGGCATTGTGGCTTGCGTGTTGGGCGTGGTCAAAACCATGGGTGCCATCGACCAACCCCCGGCCATTTTGGGTGGCCTGATCGGCGGCGCTTTGGTGGGAACCTTTCTGGGTGTGTTTTTGGCCTACGGTATGGTCGAACCCATGGCCGGCCGGCTGAACCAGATCATTGAAGATGAGGCAGAGATCTACAAAGTCGTCAAGCAAATCATCATTGGCACCATGCACGGCCACCCCATGCCGTTGATTATTGAAGCAGCTCGAGTTGGTATCAGCCACCACAACCAGCCTAGCTTTGCTGAAGTCTTTGACGGCTTGCGCGGCAAATAATCATGGCAGAAGCGGAAGTCGCTCCTCTGCCAGACGCAGACAAGCCCGTCACGCCGGACTCTGCTGAGGCAACCGTGGCTGCAGCGCCAGCCGCGGCAACTGAAACAAAACCAGCGACACCTGCAGCCGATGCAGCGGAGGCGGTCCCCGCGCCGCTGGCACCGGTCATCGTCATCAAAAAAGTGATGGACGATGGTCACGCTGGCGCCCACGGTGGTGCCTGGAAAATTGCGTTAGCCGACATGATGACCGCCATGATGGCGTTCTTTTTGCTCATGTGGCTGCTGGGCGCGACCAATGAAAGTCAGCGCAAAAGCATTGCCGATTACTTCAAACCGACCTCGCACAGCAACGTCACCATGGGGCAACTCGCCGGCTCCAACGGTATTTTGGGTGGCCGGTCCATCATCGACCCCGATGGATTTCCGTTCTCAGCCAAACAAACATCCGTGATGGAGCGCGTCACACCACGCTCCGAAGGGGGTCCGACTGAGAATGAACCGTCGCCCAACAGCACTGAGCGCGCCAATCCAGATCAAGTGAGCGAGGCCGAGAAAAAACAAATTGTGGAAGAGGCAGACAAGGCCGCTTTTGACAAACTTGAAAAAGAAGTCACCGAACGGTTAGAGAAAAGTCCCGGTCTTGAGAACCTGAAGGAACAAGTCAAGTTCGTCCGCGAAAAAGATGGCTTGCGCATCGAGATCATCGAGAAGGCTGACTTCGCCATGTTTGCGCTGGGCACCACACGCCTGTTGCCACGCGCTCAGGCTTTGCTCAACGAAGTAGCCAAGTCGCTCGGCACGATGCCCAACAAACTGGCTCTTCGCGGGCACACAGACAGCGTGGCATTTTCGAATACTGACAATCGTAACAACTGGTCGTTGTCAGCTGAACGTGCCGAGGCGACACGCACATTGGTCGAAAAAAATGGCGTCAAGTCAACTCGATTTGCACGCATTGAAGGGGTTGCCGACACAGCGCCTTACAACCCGAGTGACCCACTCGATCCGCGTAATCGGCGGATCAGTATCACGGTGTTGTACCGGGACCGCTGATCAAATTCAGCGCCAAACTGTTACGAATTTGTTACGTGATTAGGCGCTGCGGGATGTTGCAGTACGGGCAGTTTTGCGGTGAAAATTGCCCCCTAACTCAACCGATGGCCCATGCCGCATCAAAGCCCAGCCTTGCGCTCCCTAGACTGCGTTGACCCCAATTTTTTAAGACCACCCTTTCGCGCTATCTCGCGTCGAAAGGTGCTCGGCTTTCTGTCATCTTTTTTAGCCTTCAGCCCGCTGGCCAAGGCGAATACAGCCAAGCCTGTGCTGATTGGCATAGACGGTGAGTTCGGCCTTGCCAACAGCACCTCTGCGCAAGCCATAGAACTCGGCACACGCATCGCCATGCACGAGATCAATCAAGCTGGCGGTGTTCTGGGCGGTCGCCCTCTAGATGTCGTGACGCGTGACCACCGCTCCATTCCAGCGCGTGGTATCAAGAACATCAAAGAATTGGCAGGCATGCCCGACCTGGTGGCGGTGCTGGGTGGTCGCTTCAGCCCAGTGATCATCGAACAATTGCCGGCCCTCAAAATAGCCAAACTGCCCTTCATGGCCGTCTGGTCAGCGGCCGATGGCATTGTTGACAACGGCTCCAAGCCTAACTACGTATTCAGGCTCTCGTTGCGCGACAGTCTGGCGATGCCCTACATGCTGAAGAGTGCGCGGCAACGCGGGTTGAATGAAGTCGGCCTGCTGCTCACCAACACCTCATGGGGCCGCAGCAACCAAGTTGCCGTCCAAAAATACATGGCGGCACACCGCTCCCCTGTCATCGTGGACACCGTTTGGTACAACTGGCAAGAACCCACCTTGGTCGACCGCTACCTCAAACTCCTTGCCGCTGGCGCCAAAGCCATTGTGCTGGTTGCCAATGACGACGAAGCAGCGCTCTTGGTCCGTGAAGTCTCGGCACTACCACCTGACAAACGCATCCCCATCATCAGCCACTGGGGTGTCACAGGCGGCCGTTTTTTCAGCGAAGCCGGACCCGCGCTGAAAGACGTCGATTTTTCGGTGATCCAGACATTCAGCTTTTTCAACGCCGGCAAGGCAGAACTTCAGCGTTTCATGAACGCAGCCGCAGAGTTGGGCATCAAGCGCATTGAAGACATTGAAAGCCCTGTCGGTGTAGCGCATGCTTACGATGCCGTGCACATTCTGGCCAAAGCAGTTCAACTCGCGAAGTCCACCGACCGCAGTGCGGTGCGCCGCGCACTTGAACGCATACCCGCCCACCAAGGTCTGGTCAGGCGCTATGCGCCAGCCTTCACCGCCAGCCGACATGAAGCCTTTGACAGCCAGCAGCTGCTGATGGCGCGCTACCGTGCTGACGGCGTGCTGGTTCCGGCTTAAAGCCCATTCAACCTATGTTCACAAGAACTTCACTGCCCACCAGTCTGGCCCGGCGTTTTGCCTTGGCCGCTGCCGGTTTGGCTGCTGGCGCGCTGCTGCTGACATCTCTCGCGTCTTGGTGGCTGCTGACACGTCAACACGAGGACGCCATGCACGAACTCGCCGCCCGCGAGCGGCAGTTTCATGCGCAGACCATCGGCCTCAACCTGACCGCGCTGGCCACCCGAATGACGGAAGTTGCGGCCAGTACGATTTTGGCCACAGGTCTCGTCGACAGCGCGGGCAAAGAAACTTATCTTCAGCCTTTTCTGGGGGGCATCCGACAAGTGAACGGCATCCCAGTGCAAGTGCTTTTCACCGACTTTGAAGGCGCAGAAATCGCCAGCAACAATGCGCAATTTTCAGCAGATGAGCGTGCGTGGTTGAGCCAAAAACTCAAACTGGGCCGCCCTGCTTCCGCTATCTTTTCAAATGGCGACAGCCAAGAATTGGTGGCCCTGGCCCCGTTGGTTTATCCGCGCACAACAACACCAGAGGGTGGACTTCTATACAAAATAGCATTGAGTGCGCTGCATGCTGATGAGCACATGAAGCTGCTCTGGGGCGCACCCCTTGCGGGTGAGCCAAACCAGACAAGTCCGGTGGAGGTGCCCGCTGTGTTTGCGGCGCTTGATTTTCGGGTTCAAGGCGTCTCACCCTTGGACAGCAACCGTTCGCTCTCGCCCCTTTATGTACCGATCTTCTTGCTGGTATTGGGCCTCTTCGTCGCGGTCGTGATCGGCGGAGCCCACATGGCCTCTGTGCTCACCCGGGACCTGCGCAAGCTTCAACTCTTCGCCAGCCACTTGGTGAGGGATGGCCTGAGCCAGGAACGTGCGCAAACCACCGACACGGAAGAAGTTGCCAGCCTGTCCACGTCCATCAACCAGATGCTAGACCGACTGTATGAGCAGCGTCAGGCACTCACCCGTGAAGGGCAAAAGCTGGTCGACTTGGCCGACGCACTGAAACGCGCCGACAAACGCAAAGACGAGTTTGTCGCCATGCTGGCGCACGAACTGCGCAACCCACTGGCCCCCATCATGAGCGGGGCCGAAATGCTCAAACTGACGGCGCAAGACGACCCGCTCATTCAGCGCACCGGCCAGATCATCGGCAACCAGGCCAAGCACATGGCGCGCATCATTGATGACTTGCTGGACATCTCCAGAATCACGCGCGGCCAAGTCGCGCTGAAACTCGAAACCATCGACTTTGCCACCGTGGTGGCCGTGGCGACCGAACAGATCAGGCCACTCATCGAGTCGAGTCACCATCACTTTTCAGTCTCCCTTCCGCCCGGCCCCATGCCCGTCCGTGGTGACCACGCCAGGCTGGTTCAAGTCACCAGCAACCTCTTGAACAACGCCGCCAAGTACACCCCGGAAGGCGGCTATCTTGATCTTCGGGTGGCCATTGAAGCTGACGAACTCCGCATGACGGTCGGGGACAACGGCAGTGGCATTGACCCTGACCTGATGCCTGAAATATTTGACCTTTTCACACAAGGGGAACGCAGCTCTGGCCGTCGCCAAGGGGGTCTTGGCCTTGGCTTGGCACTGGTCAAAAGTCTGGTTCAAATGCATGGCGGACGGGTTACAGCTGACAGCCCAGGACTCGGCAAGGGCTCCAGCTTCAACATTTATTTACCCTGCGCACGCATCGAGGATTTACCCGCGCCGGTGGTCGCCGCATCACCTGCCAAGTCCTCGCGGGCGTTGAAATTGCACTTGGTGGACGACAACGTCGACGCCGCGCAGACGCTGGCCATGCTGCTGCAAATGGATGGCTTCGAGGTCACCGTGAGCTTTGACGGGCTCTCGACACTGGCGCTGGCCCAGAAAGACCACGACAGTCCGGATATCTTTATTCTGGACATCGGATTGCCAGACATGGACGGCACGGAACTCGCCCAAAAGTTGCGCGAGTTTCCACACCTTTTGAGCACCAAAATGATTGCCCTCACCGGCTACGGTCAAGCCAGCGACAAAGCCCGATCATTGGCTGCGGGCTTCGATTACCACCTGGTCAAACCCGTGGACTACGGCCACCTCAAAGCACTGCTGGCTGAGATTGAAGAAGACCTGAACGCGCTGGTTTGAGTTATTGAAAGCGATCCAAGGGTTATCACGCAAGAAGAATGGTTATCTTGTCATCGTGCCAACTTCCCATTGATAATGTGCGGCTTTTGAAGCCCTTACAACATGGAGACAGGCATGAAGACATTCTTAAAATTGACATTGATCGGCGCATTGTTCGCAATGGGCGTGGCACAGGCCCAAACCGTGAAGATCGTCGGTCTTGTTGAGCTCAGTGGCACAGGCGCGACGTCAGGCACCAATTTTGACAACGGCATGAAACTCGCCGTCAAAGAGATCAACGCGGCAGGCGGCATCTTGGGCCGCAAGATTGACTACACCTCCAACGACACCCAATCCAACCCCGGGGTGGCCAAAGGTCTGGCCGAAAAAGCCGTTGACAACGAAGCCTACGTGGTCATGGGGCCCGTCTTTTCTGGCTCCATCATGGTCAGCATGGCGGCCACCCGCCGCGCTGAGATTCCAAACTTCACGGGCGGCGAAGCGGCTGCCATCACGGAGCAAGGCAACCCCTACGTCTTCAGAACCTCGTTCACCCAAGCCACCGCCATGCCGAAAATCGCGGGCTACATCAAAAACACCATCAAGGCTAAAACTGTCGACGTGATCTATGTCAACAACGACTTTGGCAAAGGTGGCCGCGACCTCATCATGAAAGCCCTCGAAGCGCAGGGCATCAAGGTCGGTGCAGACGTCTCAACAGAACCCGGTCAGGTAGATTTCAGCAGCGCCGTGATCAAGGTCAAGCAGTCCAACAGCGATGGCGTGTTCGTCTACTCCAACGAAGAAGAGTCCGCCCGTTTGCTGCGCGAGCTCAAGAAGCAAGGCTACAAAAAACCCATCATCGGTGAAACCACCCTGACCAGCCAGAAGGTGATCGAGCTCGCCGGTGACGCGGCCAATGGCGCGATCGCTCATGTGGGCCTGACAGCCGATGCACCACAGGCCAATGTCAAGAAATTTGATGCCGCCTACCAACGCGAGTTCAAGTCCAAGACAGACCACAACGGCCTCAAAGGCTACATCGGTATTTACACTGTCAAGGCAGTGACCGAAAAAATCGGAAAATTCGATGCCAAAGCTTTTGCCGCTGCGATGAAAAATCTCAGTCTCTCGGCCAAAGCCAACCCAGGTCTCTTGCTGGACATCAGCTATGACGACAAAGGCGACCTAGACCGTGAGAGCTACATGACCAAGGTGGTCGCGGGCAAGCAAGTTGTCACCAGCATCTTGCCGCCCGTCAACAAAAAATAACAGGAACCGTCGTTTACCCCATGGACAACAGAAAATTCACATTGGCCGGTGTGATGGGCATGCCCATCACCCAGTCACGCTCCCCGATACTTCACAACTACTGGATTGCCCAGCACGGTTTAAGAGGTGCTTACGGCCACTTTCCGGTCGAGGCTCACAACTTAGCGGCAGCCATCCGTGGGCTCTCCGCTTTGGGGTTGGCGGGCTGCAATGTGACCCAGCCGCACAAGGTCGAGGCGCTCAAGTTGATGGACGTCGTGGACCCTCTGGCGCTGCGCATGGGGGCGATCAATTGCGTGGTGGTGCAAGCGGATGGAAGCCTGCATGGCTTCAACCATGACGGCTATGGCTACATTCAAAGCCTGAAAGACGCCAATCCCGATTGGCGGGCAGATGCAGGCCCGATTGTTGTGCTGGGTGCGGGCGGTGCGTCACGGGCGGTTGTTCTCAGTTTGATCGATCAAGGTGCCACAGAAATTCGTCTGGTGAACCGAACCCTCGACAAAGCGCAGGCCTTGGCCGCCGGGTATGAACACATCGTCAAAGTCATTCCCTGGACTGAACGCAACAGCGCCATGGACGGCTGTGCGCTCTTGGTCAACACCACCAACCAAGGTATGTATGGCCAGCCGCCGCTGGATGTGACGCTGGACGCGTTGCCCACAACCGCCATGGTTTCGGACGCCATTTACATTCCGCTCGAGACGCCTTTGCTAGAAGCCGCTCGCCTGCGTGGCAACAAGACCGCCAACGGCTTGGGCATGCTGCTGAATCAGGCGCGCCCCGCCTTCAAATCGTGGTTCGGTGTCATGCCCGAGATCACCGATGAATTGAAGCAGGCCGTCTTGGCCACTTTTTGATGCGCCGCCAATGAGCGTTCTGACGGAAAGAAAGATCGACGCGCACTGCCATGTTCTAGACCCGGCCCGGTTTCCATACGGGCCAGACGTGGCGTATCGCCCAGCAGGCCAAGAGATGGGCGACGCGCAGTATTTCAAAGAGGTGATGGCTTGTTATGCCGTGGAACATGCGCTGCTGGTCGGGCCTAACTCCGGCTACGGCACAGACAACCGCTGCCTATTGGACGCGATCAAAAATGGCGAGGGGAAGTTCAAGGGCATTGCCGTGGTGTCCAACGACTGCTCGCTCGAAACGTTGAAAGAGCTCAAGGCCAGTGGCGTCATCGGCTTGGCGTTCAATCCGTCGCTGCATGGTTTTGAGTATTACGCCGACATTGAGCCCTTGCTCAGGCGCTTGAAAGATCTCGACCTGTGGGCGCAGTTTCAAGTCGAAAACGATCAGCTGGTCCAGTTCATGCCCATGCTCAAGCGCGTTGACGGCAAGCTGATGTTTGACCATTGTGGCCGCCCAGCCATCGACGCTAAAACACAGCAAGCTGGTTTTCAGGCTTTGCTGGCCCTCGGGCGCGAAGGCCGTGCGGTGGTCAAAATGTCGGGCTATGCCAAATTCTCGAAAGCCGGTTTCCCGTTCCCCGATGTCCGGCCGTTTTTAGATGAACTTGTGCAAAATTTCGGCACCCAACAATGCGTTTGGGCCTCTGACTGGCCATACCTCAAGGCCCCTTTCCGGCTCGACTACGGCCCGATGCTCAAAGTCTTTGAAAGCCAGTTTTCCAAGTCAGAGCGTGAGGTCATGATGTGGTCAGCACCTCAAAAACACTTTGGCTTCTAAGCACTGACGCTGACAAATCACGCAGCCTAAAAATCTGCCTTGCTGGCATCGGTAGACGCCACCGAATACATCGCGCCAGGGGCATTTCGCGTCTGCTGAAAGTCCTCTAGGCTTTGTCCACGCATCGCTGCGTAAATGTGCAAGTTAGAGATGCCCAACACAGCGCCGAACTTTTCCAGACCGAAGAAGATGCAACCGTGATGGATCAGCCCACGCCAGTCACGGCGGCGCAGCAGGTCTTGTTCTTCTGGGCTCAAACCGGCACGGGCGTAGAGAGCTTCTTCATCCTGCACGAACGCTTCGCGGTGCGCAGGCTCGCGCATGTCGCGCAAAAATTTGTTCAGGCGGTAGGTCTTGACGCTGCGCTCGAGGTCAAATAAATACGTCCCTTGCAAACGCTCGGCACCGGCCAGTTGTTCTGCCATGCGGGCGCGATGACGCAGCACTTCACCGGCCACGGGCGCGCTGGCTTCGTTCTCATAAATGGCCGTGGCAATGCCGGTCATCGACGGCAGGTAATAGGTCTGATGAACTTTCTTAATTTGCGCTGAGAGCGCCCCACGCATGATCAGCCACATGATCACTTCAGCCCCCTCAAGGCCACCCAGTTCGGCCAGTTCAGCCTGCGTCATCTCAGTCAAGCGCACTGGGTCTTTCTCAATCAAGTCAAGGAACTGAGAATCCCAAGCCGGGTTATTGAAACCCGCCCGTTCACCATGCACCTGATGCGACAAACCACCGGTGGCCACGATGACCACCTTGAGGTCTTCAGGGTAGCTCTCGATGGCTCTGCGCAAGGCTTGGCCCAGCTTGTAGCAGCGCTTGGCCGAAGGCACCGGAAATTGCAACACGCCCACTTGCAGTGGCACCACCGGCACGGGCCAATCTGGCTCGTGCGGGCACAACATCGACATCGGCGAAAAGCATCCATGGTCCAACGCCTTGTCCTGAAAGAAAGACATGTCGAACTCATCCGTCATCAGCGACTGGCCGATATGACGCGCCAGCCCGGTGTGACCTTTCAGGGGCGGCAGTTTGCGGGCACCGCCGCCTTCGTCGGCCACCGGGTACGACGCACCCACCCCCAGCGTGAATGCGGAGTAGTGGTCAAAGAAAAACGAGGTGACGTGGTCGTTGTAAATGACGAACATCACGTCCGGTTGCTTCTCCTTGATCCACGCTCGCACCGGTGCAAAGGCCTCAAAGATCGGGCCCCAGACGGGGTCTTTTGGCTGGTTCTTGTCAAAGGCAAAGCCGATGGTGGGGGTGTGGGATGCGGCGATAGCGCCGATGATGTTGGCCATGCGTTTCTGATGGGGTGATCCGTTGCGATCATCATATTTGAAACCACTTTATGCTGTCCATTTTTAAGGACGCCATCGAGACAGACAGGTGCCGTCATCTCTAACGATGCGTTTGATATTCATGGATTATTTCTTTGCCCCTCAAAAAATTCGCTACAGTTAGCAGCGTTTTTATCCACACGCCCCGCCTGAAAACAATGACTACCCCATGAAAAACCAGTTTCATTTGCGAGTCGACCCGCAAGACTGGTCGGGTGGTTTGATCGATAGCCTGAGCGCTTTGCGACTGTCTTGGCAGCAAGACTGGGTCGGCTTGCCGGCGGTGTTGATGGCCTGCCAGCAGGTGCTTGGCTTGAGGGATCAAGATCAGATTCAAGACTTTCAGCGAGTCGAAGCCTTGAACGGCTATGCCATGCAAATTGCACAGCGCATAGAGCAGCACGAAGCGCCCCAGCCGGCTTATCACAACAGCCTGCACACGGCAGATGTCCTGGTGTCTTTGACCGTCCTTTTGAGCATTCAACTCAGGCAGACACCGGTCGTTGACAAGCTGTGGTTAGCGACCGTGTTGACTGCTGCCGTTGGCCACGACTTTGCGCACCCTGGCGGCATCAATCGGTTTGATTCCGAGATCGAGTCTTTCTCGGTCAACAGCCTTCAGGCTCAGGTCGATTCATCGACGCTGCTCCCGCTTGACCTCGAACACATCGAGCAACTGATCTTGAACACAGAAGTCAAGTTGGTGCCGTCCAATCACAGCACCGTGGCCCATGCCGACTTCGCCTGGAACCTAGCTTGGTGCTCCGTTTTACTCAACGAATCGGACATTCTGGCCAGTGCCACCCCTGAGTTTGGGCCGGCCTTGTGTCAGTCCTTGTCACAAGAGTGGGCAGACGCAGGTGTCGAAGACAGTCTGGCCATTGCGACCCCGCAAGGTTGGATGGACTTCTTGAAATCTATCCAATTTTCAAGTCCTGCCGCTGTCGTGCTGGGGCTACCTGCTCAGGTTCGGCGACACATCGATTCTCATTGAGGCATCTAAGCCTCACTTAGGTCAGTCCTAAAGACTGCTGACGCGCCAAGTCCGCGCCTAAATCTCCGTTGGGCCGCACCTCAAATGGTGGAACACAACAACATGACATGCTTGCCTGATTTTTTAACTTGAAAGTTTTTAATTTATTAATAAATAAAAATAAATATGCCAATTTTAAAAATTTAAAACTTACCTTCTGGTTAAATTTTCTTCACCCTATTCTTGGGATCCCCTTAAACCATCCTAATCCGACTTGAATTCCGTTGTTTTTAGTCACTCGCAGACCTAGCAGAAACATCTAACTACTTAGTTTTATTTAAGACATAAAAAAATTCTAAATACTACTTTTAACTAAATAATAAAAATTAAATCGCATGATTTTTAATTTTACTTTTGAATTAAATATTAATATAGACAATTAATGCAAATTAGATAATTTAAAAATCGTAAGGTTTGTATAAAAATGCAAACCGCAGAGCTTCTCCGCATCAACCCACCTGAAAGGTATTTTCATGATCGCTTTTTCACGTCAAAAACGTCAACTCGGCCAGGGCATGACCGAGTACATCATCATCGTCGCCTTGATCGCTGTCGCCGCCATTGGCGTCTACAGCTTTTTCGGTGAAGCCATTCGGGGCCAAATGGCCGGCATGACCAATGAGTTGTCGGGTAAGTCTGGCTCCGCAGGCGTTGCCGCAGCGAAAGCCGGCGCACCCAATGCCGACGGCGCAACCGGTGCTAAAAATCTGGGTAACTACAACGGGTCGCAGAAATAAGTCATGCTTTCCCGGCGCCGAGCGCTTTCGCCTGGCCCGGCCAAACAGCGGGGCCAAGCCCTGCTGTTTGTCAGTGTGACAGCACTGGTGATGTTGCTGGCCATGCTGACGATGTTCAGCATGGGGCAACTCACCACCGAGAAGATGAAACTGCAAAACACCGCAGACGCAGCCGCCTACAGCGCGGCAGTTGCGCAAGCGCGTGATTACAATTTTTCGGCCTACCTCAACCGCGGCATGATCGCCAACGACGTTGCGGTGGCTCAACTGGTGGGCATGGCGTCTTGGTCTCGCAATTACTACGACACCTTCAATGTCCTGACGCCTCGGGTTGACTCAAGATATTCGTCGATTTTGCCGGGTCCGCTGTATCCCTTGTGGTCCGGTACGCATGCCGTGGCCAAAGGCGCCTCAAAGGGACTCAAGGTGGCTTTTGAAAATGCCGCCAAACTGTTTGTCCCGCTGTTGCTGGGCATCAACACGGGTTTTCAAGGTGCCCAAAAGATTTACCACTATGGCACCGCCCTGACTGTGGCTCAAACGCTGGGTGTCGACGACAAGTTCAACAGCATCCTGCAAGGGACCATCGGCTTTGACCTGAGCAAGATCACCGATTACATCCGCTTCGGCAACACCTACAACGTGGTCAAACTCAATGATTCCAGCGCCAGCCTGAGCCTATTGGGCATGGCGGGCTATGCCTACAACACCTACCAATGGGCCAGCTTCACCTCAGACCGCAATCCCCTCGGCCCATGGGGCACAGAGACGGCTGACTGGACCTACTCCACTTACCACGACGAATGCGATTTTGCCGGCACGCACTGGAACATGGGCTATGGCGCCTTCGGTGAATGCTGGGGCGATGAAAACGCGGTTGAAGACAAACACCCATGGTTCCCCACCCGAAACCACCCGGCCAGCGCAACAGACGACGGGCCCAAAAAAGACCGCATGGCCGGGGTTGTGGACGCCTCCCTAGATGGCTTCACCAACGACCGATCCAAAAATTGGTGGCTGCCGATATTGATTGACCCGCTTGAACTGATCGGACCAGGGAGCTATGTGCCCTCTGGTTGGTTCTTCAAAATGCTGTTTCACGATGGCTCGACCAAACGCGCTGACGACCAAGGCACCACTTGGGCCGTTGACAAGGGCTTTCGAAAAGACGATAGCTGGAACCATCGCTGGGAAGCCAGTGACTCCACCAACATGCTGGCGATTTCAACCGTGCCCATTTGCGGCATCCCGTTTTGGGGTTGCATCAACATCCCTGTCGTACCGCTGATGTCTGGTGGGCCGGCTTACCCGTTGGGTGAAGATGCCTCTGGCAAAGCTTCGGCCGGGCCCAACAGCGGCGACTTGTCCACGCTGACCGCACTGCGGGTTTACCGAGACGTGACCGACGTCGCGCAGGCCACTGACAAAGCGCATCAAAATTTGAGTTCGCCGCCATTGGTGGTGGAAGTTGAAAAGCAAACCAAAAGCATTTCTACCAGCTCAACCAACTCCTCCACGACAGACGGTCGGAATCACTTGGCGATCGGTCGCACGGCAGGAGCCGCTGACCCGGCAGGCTGCGGCATCGGCAATGTGGCGCGAAATGCCCCCAAGGTCACAACCGCTTTTGCCAGTGGCAACTTGGACGTGGGTGACGGTACCGCCGCCAATTGCATGCGTGCACTGGCCAAAGCTGAGGCCTATTTTTCGCGTCCAGCCAACCTTTTTCCGCGCGGCGATGGTTTGGCTGAATACGGCAGCCTGTACAGCCCTTATTGGCAAGCGCGCCTGTTGCCCAACACGTCTGGAGAACAGTCTGCGTCGCTGATTTTGCATGGCTTGACAGACTTCAAGAGTTTTGGTGCGGGCGCGTCCTCGACGGTGTCCGACATGCTGAATCTAGCCAAATAAGTCGGGTATGAGCGCACGCCATTTCACCGCCTCAAGAGCACCTCGCCAGCACCAGCGTGGCCAGGCGCTGGCGGAGTTCACCATCGCGGCGGCCTTTGTCTTGATTCCGCTGTTTTTGATGATCCCCTTGTTGGGGAAATTCATGGACATGAAGGCGACCACGATTCAAGCGGCACGCTACGCCGCCTGGGAACGAACGGCTTGGTACGGCAGTTCGGAATGGGCGGTCGGTCAAAAATCAGACGCGCAGATTCAAAGTGAAGTCCAACAACGTTTTTTTTCAGATGCACCTACCGCGCCCCTGCGCAGCACCGACCAAAACCAGACTGGTGCCGTGGGCGGTAAACAGCTGTGGCACGACCATGCGGGTACTTCCATGCTGTCGACCTATTCAGCAGGGGCAGGGCAAGGCGGACAGACCCCTGGCACGATGGACGTTTTTTTAAGTGGCGTTCAAAAAATCGTCAACGTGATCGACTCGGTGCTGGGCACCAAATTCAAGTTGGACATGAAAAGCCTCTACACCTCCACGGTGAACTTGAACACGGCCAACACCTCGGCCATCACTTTAGCGACTGGGTCGGGGTCATCCGGCTTCACGGCCCCCAACTTTGTCATGAGCCAGGTGCTGGTGGCCAATGGCTGGAGTGCCAACGGACCCGACTTCGTCAAGGCACAGACAGAAGGACTGGCCGTCCTCAGCCTAGCGCAGCGAAGCCCGGTCAAAGAAGTCATGGATATTGTTCAAACAGTGATTGGCACCTTTGTCGAAGAACTGAAACCAAGCAGCCTCAAGCTGGGTGGCGAGATATTGCCAGACTATGTGCCACCAGATCGCTTAACCGCAGTCCCAGCAGCGGCACCGGCACCTAAGAAAACCGCGACACAGCGGCGCGATGAAGAAGCCGCTAAGCAAAAAGCCGAAGCAGACACGCTGACCAATCGCATCCAAACCAAAGTCAATGCGTTGAATGCCGCGATCGTGAAAACGCAAAACTCGATCAATAGCTGCAAGGCTGACAAACAAACTGAGTTCGATGCGAACTACAAAGAATGCCACGACGAAACCTATTGCTCTATCGACGCTGGTTTCTTAGGTTGCTGGGAACACAAAACGCGCAATGTCTGCACCGTCAAAATGCCTCCCGGCGGCTGGGGCACCAGCTACACACCGAAGGCTGATGCCAGTGTGGCTTGCCACGCCGGTCTGGACCAGCAAATTGCCGATCTGCAAGCCAAACTCAACGACCCTGATCTGCAACTGGCCAAAACCAAATCTGACGAGCAGTTGGCAGCCAATCCAAGCCTGGGCAATGACCCCGTCTTTATGGCGCAGCGCAACTCGGCACTGAACGACATCGCGGCGTATCAAGCACAAATCAATGACTTGCAAAGGCAGAAAAATGGCATCTAAGTCGTTACTGCTGACAGTTGGTTTAGCCTTGAGCGTGCTGTCGGCATTTGCCGCTGAGCCGAAAAAGCCAGACTGCGCGCCGTTTGCGTTGCCCGACCTGAAGCTCACCTGGGTCGCGCCCGATGTGGTGCACAACGGTACGCCGATGCAGATCAGGCGCTTTGACAGCAAGGACAGCGCCCAAAGCATTCTGGCGCGCTACCGGAAGGAATGGAAAGCCTCGGCACAAAGCCCGCAAGACGCCATCGAATATTCAATCGGCGGTTATCGGGTGATCGCCAAGATGCGAGACCTCTGCTTTTACACCGTGCAGGTTCGCAGCCATGGCAATGGCGGTTCCCAAGGTTTGCTGGCGGTGAGCCAAATTCAGGACAACAACCAGCCACGTGTTTTGGGCAAAGATTTCCCGATGATGTCGGGCAGCTTGGTGGCTGCTGACATGACGCACCGCGACCCCGGTAAAGAGGCTCGCACCATCATGCTGATGAACCAGTTTTCCACCAACGCCAACGCCGACTTTTACCGCCGGGTGATTGGTGGCGACGGCTGGAACATCATCAGTGACCACTTGGTTCAATTCAAAGGTGGCAGTGGCAATGGCTACGCCATCACCTTCAAGCGCGGCTTCAACGAAACCAGCATGGTCATCTCGCGCACCGAAGGCGGCAGCAGCGTGCTGGTCAATCTGGTCGACAAACCATGAGCGACGCAGGGACCAACATGCCTTTCAAGCGCCCCCCCAAACATCTGTGGCAACGCGGTCAGTCCAGCGTTGAGTACATGACGGTCAGTGCCTTTGCCGCCATTGTGTTGCTGGTGCCCGACGACAGCGGCAACGTGGCCGTGGTGCAACTGGCCAACGCCATCAAGACTTACTACAACGCTTTTGCTTATGCGCTTTCTTACTCCACCACGATCACGCCTTTTTGAAGGGACACCCGCGAATGACGACACCTGAATTTATTCCGCCTTCACTGACCAGAGAGTCTTTTTAACCATGCGAAAACTAATCACTTTATTCAGAAATATCAACCGCATGTGGCTTCTGGTCGCACTCGCTGTGGTGCTGGGCCTAGCCGCAGCCATGCTGATGTCCAAATACCTCAAGGGGCGCGAGCAAACCTTGGAGGTAGAAGCTAAGAAGCGCGCCAGCGGCGGCCCAACAGCTGAAGTTGTTGCCGCGGGGATGGACATCCCCAGAGGCATGGTGCTGGGAACGCAAAACCTCACCAAGCGTGAGATTCTGGCGGACCTGGTGACCGAAGAAATGGTGCTGGTCAGAGACTTTGAACGCATCGAAGGCGTTAAGTCCACACGGCCGATTCAGGCTGGCTGGCCTTTGCGAATGGGCGACGTGACCGAAAAAGCCAAAGGATTTGCCGACGGTCTGGAGGAAGGTTTGCGTGCCATCACCATCGACGTGGATGAGATCAATTCCATGGCGCAAATGGTCAAGCCCGGCAACATGGTCGACCTGATGCTGATCGTGCCTGACAAAAATGATGTCGATGGCGGTCATCGGGTGGTGCTGGTGTTGCAAAGGGTCAAGGTCTTGGCCACCGGTCAAAGTGTTGCGCCTAGCGGTGGTAACAAAGGCGGGCCTATGAGCCAGGGTGACTATGGCGGTTCCGGCGGCAATGCACAGCGCTACTCGAACTTCACGTTTGAGGTCACACCGCAAAACGCAGCCCGCATTGCGTTGGCCCAGCAGGTCGGAAAAATCCGGGCTGTGTTGCGTGGCAACGATGACAGCGCCACGGTGTCATTGGCGGACATCAACACCAAGTCGATGCTCAACAGCGGTGTGAATGCGGTCAAAGCGAGTAACACGCCCAAAATCAGTGCGGTCGAATACATCATCGGCGGCAAGGGCGCTGCTGGCGCAGTCAACATCAACATTCCATCGCTCTTTCCGCCTTCAGCGGGTGACCGCCGGCCCCCTACCGGGGCCGATGCCGCACAAGCGGCCTACCCACCCGGACTGGCAGGCTTCATGCCGCCATCGGCTGGCGCCGTCAATGGTCAGCAACGGCCATGAGTCAAATCAACACACAAGGACACATAGCGATGTTTTCCAGACTCTCCTTCCTTTTTCCCTTGCTGGCCGGACTGGCTTGTGCATTGCCTGCCGCTGCGGCAGATGAGGTGTCTTCACTGCAATTGGTGGTGGGGCAAATCAAAACTATTCCATTGCCTAGCAAGGTCGTTCGGGTTGCTGTCGGCAACGGAAAAATCATCACCAGCAATGTCCTCGAAACCGAGATGGTGGTGCTGGCCGAAACCGCTGGCAACACCAGCCTGCGGCTGTGGACGGCTGATGGCAATCAGCTGAACTACGCCGTCAGCGTGCTGGCCACTGATCCGGATGTCACGACCAAGCGCCTTGGTGAGATGCTGAGCGCAATGCCAGGCATCAAGGTGGAGCGAATTGGCGACATGGTGCTGCTGACGGGTACCGCCAGCAAGGCCAACCTGTCACGCATCGACGCGATTGCAAAATTGTTTCCACAAACCCACAACGCGGTGCGTGAGGAAGAAGTCACGATGCGGCGCATGGTCTACATGAAAGTGCAGATTGTGGAAATGAAAAAATCACTCGGCGAGAACATCGGCATCTCTTGGGACAAAAGCATTGCCGGCCCTGCAGCTGGGATTGCGGGCAACTGGAACACCAACCCCAATTTCAGGATTCCTTCCACAGCGCCTGCTGGGTTTCCTACCGACGCTGGAGCCATTCCCATTGGCGGTGCCGGCTGGCGTCCGTTCATCGGCATGACATCGGCCATCACGTCGATGATCAATCTGGCAGTCAACAACGGCGATGCCTATGTGCTGGCGACGCCAGAACTGAGCGCGCGCAGCGGCGGCAAAGCGGAATTTTTGGCAGGCGGACAAATCCCGATCATCTCGCCAGCCAGCGCGGCGGCACCCGCCACCGTCACCTTCAAGGACTACGGTATCAAGCTGATCATTGAACCGGTGGCTGACGAGAAGAACAACGTCAGCACCCTGCTCAAAACAGAAGTCAGCAACGTTGACAACTCCGTCGCCGTGGGTGGCAACCCGGGCTTTCTAACGCGAAAAACCGATTCCGAATTCAACGTTCAATCAGGGCAAACGATTGTGCTGTCGGGCTTGGTCAACACCGACCTGCAGAAAGACATCTCGAAACTCGCGGGCCTGGGCGACTTACCGATCCTTGGAGCGTTGTTTCGGTCAACGAACTTTCGCAGTGGCCGTACCGATCTGGTGATCTTCGTCACCCCGACCGTGATAGATCCGTCTTCACCTCTGAACCAAGAGCGTTTGGACAAGGCCAAAGACATCCAAGAAAAGTTCAAGGCACAGTCAAGCGCTGTAGGCATCCTCAACTGAGGGTTGATGGATTTTTGGGTTAACAGGGGAAACCATGTTCAGTGTTGAATACAGATCTGCAAAAAGTCAGCCTACGCGGGTCAATTGCGAGATCGACTCTCTCACCATCGGCAAAGCCGACGACAACCTGATCGTGTTGCGCGGCTGGACCGTGGGTAAACGCCACGCAACGATTCACAAACGAGCGTCCGGTTTTTTTGTCGAAGACCATGGGGCCATGGGTGCCACTGAAGTCAACGGCAAAGCCATCGACAAAGAATACGGACCGCTGCGCACTGAAGACGTGATCCGGATTGGTGACAACTACGTGAACGTGATCGTCGACGCCGCGCCTGTTCATGCAGTGGCGACACCAACCACACCGACTGCAACGACTCCCCTGCCCTCGCCTGCAGCCGTTGCGGCCAGTTTTGTCGCGACACCTGAACCGATCGTCCAGCAGCCACCGGTCCAGAAAGTCGTGGCGCCCGCCACGCCTGGCCTGACTGAGCGTATGAACGCAGCGCGCCTCACGCTGCATGGCAAGCTGATCAGTCAGATGGATTTGCGACGGGTCGACGTGCGGAGCATGAGCGAAGACGATTTGCGGTTGAACACGCAAACCATGATTGCAGAAATTTTGGCCAGTGACACCAGTCTGCCACCAGACATTGATGGTGCTCGGCTGGCCAGAGAATTGCTGAACGAAGTGATTGGTCTGGGTCCGCTGGAAGACTTGTTGGCGGATCCGGACATCAGCGAGATCATGGTCAACCGCTTCGATGAAATCTACGTCGAACGCAAAGGTAAATTGACCAAGGCGGATATTGCCTTCAGTACAGACCAAGCGGTACTCGGCGCGATTGAGCGAATCGTGGCCCCCATCGGACGCCGCATTGACGAAAGCTCGCCGATGGTGGACGCCCGCTTGAAAGACGGCTCACGTGTCAACGCTGTGATCCCACCGCTGGCCCTCAAAGGCTGCAACATCACCATCCGTAAATTTTCAAAGTCCAAACTGGTCGACACGGACATGATCAATTACGGCTCAGTCACCAAAGACATGATGAAGTTTTTGGAAATTGCCGTTGACCAAGCCGCCAACATCGTCATCTCGGGCGGCACGGGTTCGGGTAAAACGACCTTGCTGAACGTGATGTCGAACTACATTCCAGACGATGAACGCATCGTCACCGTCGAAGATGCGGCCGAACTGCAGTTGGCCAAGCCGCATTTGATTTCACTTGAATCACGTCCACCAAATTCTGAAGGCAAAGGCGCCATCACGATTCGTGACTTGGTCAAAAATTGCTTGCGTATGCGGCCTGACCGGATTGTGGTCGGTGAGTGCCGTGGTGGTGAAGCGCTGGACATGTTGCAGGCCATGAACACTGGCCACGATGGCTCCATGACCACCGCCCATGCCAACACGCCGCGTGACTGTATCGCTAGGCTTGAAGTGATGACCCTGATGTCGGGTCTTGACTTGCCCTTGCGCGCGATTCGCGAACAAATTGCCTCGGCGGTTCACATGATTGTTCAGCAAAGCCGCTTTCCAGACGGCAGCCGCAAGATCACGCACATCACAGAGGTGACCGGCATGGAAGGCGATATCGTGCAGTTGCAAGACATCTTTTTGTTCAAGCAGGACGGCTACGACGAGAACGGCAAGATCAAAGGTAAGTTCGTCGCCACCGGTAACATCCCCGACTTTTGCCAAGACTTGGCCCGGCGCGGTATCCCCGTTGACTTGTCCATCTTCCAACCGCCGAAAAGCCTTTGATGTCTGAATTAACGTTCCTCATTGGTGTCGTGGTGGCGGCTGCTGCCGTCATCGGTTTGGTGGTCATGTTGTTGCTCCGGTCATGGCTGGACCTCCAACAGGACAAACTCGCGACAACAGCCAAGACAGACTTGGCCGCGATGTTCATCTTTATCGACCCCAAGCTGCTGTTCAAGTACAGCGTGGGGGCCTTGATTGTGATTCCGCTCTTGCTGCTTGTCGTTCTCGACAATCCCTTGATAGCGGTTGTGTCTGGCGTGGTCGTCGCCTTCATGCCCCGCTACCTTGTTAAATACCTGCAAAAGTCACGCATTGAGCTGTTTGAAAAACAACTGCCCGATGCGCTGCTGATGGTGTCAGGGGGCATGCGCGCCGGTGCCAGTTTATCGGTCGCGCTGGAGTCGATGGTGAAGGAGCAAAAGCCGCCCTTGGCTCAAGAGTTCGACCTGATGCTGCGCGAGCAGCGACTGGGTGTGGACTTTGACAGTGCGCTGTCCAATATGGAAAAGCGCATGCCCTTGCCCGACTTTGTGCTGTTGGTGGCGGCCATGAAGATCACGCGTGAAGTCGGCGGCAATTTTGCCGAAATTCTGGAGTCGCTTTCAGTCACCCTGCGCCGTAAGCATGAGATGGAGGGGAAGATCAAAGCACTGACGGCACAAGGCAAATTACAAGGCATCGTGATGGCGTTATTGCCCGTCTTTTTGCTGGGCATCTTGACCTTGATGGAGCCTGACGCAATGGCCCCGCTTTACAACACCCTGTATGGCTGGGGCGTGTTGCTGGTGGTCAGCATCATGATCACGATTGGCTACCTCGGCATTCAAAAAATTGTGAACATCGACGTATGAACTCAACCACTGTTGTCTGGACCTTGGCCGCGATGATCGGTGCTATTGCGCTGATCGTTTTGTATGTTTACTCCACTTTGAGCAGTGCCGTCCCTGAGGACGACCGTCAGTACATGGACAAACTGCCACCGGCTTTGCGCTTGATGTGGCCTTTGGTACGGCTCATCGATTTTCACCTGACATCGCGCATTTCATTGGAAAAACTAGAAAAAACAAACACCAAACTGAACAACAGTGGCGTTGCGCACATGATGACCGCTGAGCAGTTTTATGCAGTTCGGCTTGTTTCATTGGTGCTTGTTTTCGGCATCATGTACATGGTGACTGGCATGTTGAATAAGTCATCCCCGACCATGCTCATGGTCGGTGCCTTGCTGGGTTATTTTTACCCCTCAATTTGGCTACAAGATGCTCGTAAACGTCGTTATAAGCTGGTGCAAAAAGCCATGCCGATGTTCCTGGACTTCATCACCATGGCGGTCGAAGCGGGGCTGAACCTGACCGGTGCCTTGAATCAGGTCGTGCAAAAAGGGCCACCCGGTCCCTTACGCCAAGAGTTCTTTATGGTGGTTCGTGACCTGCGCTCAGGCCTGCCGCGCGCGGATGCCCTGCGCCGTATGGAGACGCGCTTGATGATGCCGGAAGTGTCGAGTTTCGTGGGAACCGTGATCCAAGCCGAAAAGATGGGCGCATCACTGGGTTCAGCGCTGCGCTCGCAAGCTGACCAGCGCCGCAGCGAACGTTTTCAGCGGGCAGAGAAGCAAGCGATGGAAGCACCGGTCAAGCTGATTGGTCCGCTGATGATGTTTATTTTCCCAGTCACCTTCATCGTCATTGGCTTCCCGATCGCGATGAAGTTTTTGAAGTCTGGACTGTTTTGAAGCTGGGCGCTGTTTACCGTGAATCCGACAACCGTTGCCTTGTGCAGCGGGTGTGGAAAGCCACCAGCGCCATTGAACGAATGTGTGGTTTGCTCGGGCGGCCTCCACTTCTGGCTGGCGAAGGGCTGTTGATCACCGCTTGCAACATGGTGCACACCGTTGGCATGCGTTACGCGCTTGACTTGATATTTTTGGACGCCACGGGGCATGTTCAAAAACTGGTTCCTCACGTGAAGCCTCTGCGATGCGCCGGGGCCTTGGCCGCAAAGTCAACGCTGGAACTGCCTGCAGGATCCCTGATCTCGCTCAACCTCAGCAAGGGCGAGCAACTCATATGGCGGGCGGGTGCCGCATGAAAAGTTTTATCACCCTCTTGTTGTTGCCGCTATATCTCACACTGGCCGGTTGCGCCGCTACGCCAGAAAAAGTTGGCGCAACTGATGAACTGACCCTGATGCACCGTGAAGCGCAAGCCGCGTTTGATCAACGTGACGATGTACGCGCTGAATTGCTCTACAAAAAACTCACCACGCTGAGCAAACAGGATTCAGAAACTTGGTTGCGACTAGGCAATATCTACGCGCGTACCAACAATCATCAACAAGCCGTAGAGGCCTATCGACAATCCCTGTCGATCAATGACACTGATCCGCGAACTTGGAACAATTTGGGGATTGTCATGCTCCGTCAGTCTTGGCATGCCTTGGTTCGTGCCAAACAGATATCGATGCCCAACGATGCCGCTTTTATGAATAGCGCGGACATCATCGAAGTGCTAGAGCGCTTACCCGCGATCATGAGCGAGAAAGCCAAATGAAGCTTTCCACAGCGAACAGCCATGACAAACAACCATGCCAGCGGCAGCGGCAGCGGCAGCGTGGTCAGTCGATGACGGAATACCTCATCATCTTGCCGTCGCTGCTGTTGTTGGTACTGGGTGTGATCCAGTTTGCCCTTATTTACCAAGCCAAGGCCTCGCTGAACTATGCGACCTTCATGGGTGCCCGCCAAGGCGCCTTGAAAAACGCAAGCATGACTTCCATCATGGATGGCGTTGCCGGTGGCATGACGCCGTTTTTCATGCGCACCAGCAACGCCCCTTTTCTGGACGATATGGCCAAGGCCCGCATGATTTCGGCCATTGAGGTCTTCAACCCGAACACCGCCAAGGTAGAAATCATCAGCCCCACACCTGAAGCGTTCGATGCCTTCTCCCTGATGTCGACCACAGGTGATATTTCCAACGACAACTTGATGTTCCGCGACAGCAACGATCTCAAAGATGGTATGTCCATTCAAGATGCCAATCTGCTGAAAATACGGGTGACTTACTGCGTCAAGCTGATGGTGCCGTTTGTCGACCGGGTTATTTATGCCTTGAATACAGGTATCGCTGAAGTCAAAAATATGACCCAAGCGTCCTATTGGGCATCGAACGCTGAAACCATCCCGAATATGTGTTCGAAGATGAATGACACCTACGCAAGCGCTAGGCAGCAAGTCGATTCGCTCACCGCTGCAATGCCTGCCGGGGTATCTCTGACCGCCAATGGGCTGGCCAATGCGGTCATCAACCAACTTCCGCAGCAATTCCCTACCATCCCGGTGTTGAACTGGAATGTAGGCGGTATGCGGATACCCATCACAGCCGAGGCCATTGTGCGCATGCAAAGCCCGGTCAAGTTTTAAGTCGAGGCATAGCGACAGGACACTCCATGGAACAAACAACAAACGACGCGTTTTGCACGCATTTTCCGACTCTGGCAGAGGAACTTGGCCCAGTCAACACCGCCACCTTTCTGAAAGGTGTGACGGTGCTGGAACTGCCAGCCGGGCGAAAATTCATTCGCCATCGCATGCCGGTAGATTCAACTTATTTCATGGTGGCCGGTACTGTCGAGGTGTCCGTTGAGGATGGTCAAAAATCGACCTTATTGGGCGTACTTGGCCCTGGTCAGTGGCTTGGCGAGGTCTCGGCGCTGAGTGGCGAGCTGATGGCCAGTGCGACCATCACGACTCAAACACCCGCGCGCTTCTTGCGTATGCGCCACCAGATGCTGGAAGACTTGATCACCACCAATCAGACCGTCGCAACCGTGCTGCTTCCACACCTCGTGCTGATGCTCTCTGACCGTTTACGAAAATCTTATCAGCGTGAGGCTTCTTTAGCCCAGGCACAGGCCTGATCGGAATCATCATGGACATCACTCACTTTCTCAGACTACAGCCTGGCTTCGAAAATTTCTCGAGCACAGACCTTGACGTTTTTTCGCGCATGCTGAACGTCGCTATCTACCCGGCAAGACACCGCTTCACAGTCAGAGGTGAACCGGGCCATGCGTTGTACGTGATCCTAGACGGCGCAGTCACGATGACCAGCGGCGATGAACTCACAGGTGATAGTGCGGACCGCTCGTTACGGGTTGGAGAGTGGTTCGGTTTGCTGTCGTTGGTTGAGAATTTGCCCGCTTTTGAGAACTGCAGCACTTCTGAGAGTGTCACGGTAGCGTCATTCAACCGTGTCCAATTCGATGAACTCTTTGAGTTAGCGCCGCCCATCGGACGGCATTTTCTGTACATGCTGGCCAAACAACTAGCACGCACCCTGATTGCACAAAACGAACGACTCAGTGCCAAGGCACGACTATCGAAGTAGTGTCATCCATGGTCCCTCAACGATCCCTTTTTGCTAGCACCAAGACAGTCCTGGTATTTTCCCTAGGGGTGGGGCTATTTTTTATATCTTTGCCCTGGGCGCTGGCTGAGTTACCGACTGGTGCCGCAGTCCGTGCTGGCAATGTCAACATCACGCCGCTCACGAGCACTCAGTTGCAGGTCAACCAGAGCTCGTCGAAAGCGATCATTGACTGGCAAGGCTTTTCAATCAGCCGCGGCAACACGGTTCAGTTTGTTCATGCCAATGCAAGTGACATCACACTGAACCGCGTCACAGGCAAGGGGATTTCGGCCATCGACGGCAGTTTGCTGGCCAACGGGCAAGTCTGGCTGATCAACCAAAACGGCGTCTTGATCGGTGCCAGCGGGCAGATCAACAGCACCGGTTTTTTAGCCACCACGCGTAACTTGGCTGATGCTGATTTCTTAGCAGGCCGCTATCAATTCACGGACTCAGCACAACCCGGCAGCGCCATCATCAACCAAGGATCACTGAAGACGGGTAACGGCGGTTATGTGGTGCTGGCTGGCGAAAAAATCAGCAACGAAGGGCTGATTCAGGCTGACCTCGGCAGCGTGGTGCTAGGTGGCGCAAAGACCTTTGTGCTGGATCTCAATGGTGACAAGTTACTGTCTTTTGCTATCACCTCGCCGGTGGCTCAGTTGCCAGCAGACGGCGCTGCCATCGTCAACAACACCGGCACCTTGCAAGCAGATGGTGGCCGCGTGCTGATATCAGCCAGTACGGCTGCCAACGTGATAGGCAGCGTCATCAACACCAGCGGACTGATTCAGGCCAATGGCGTGAGTCGAATCAATGGTGAGGTGGTGCTTGAAGTGGCCGGCTTCGGCGGCCTCTCAAACAGCGGCGCCATCACGGCTAATGGCGTTGGTGGTGACGGCGGTGTGGTGCGATTGCAATCCGGTGGCAGCATTCAAATGTCCGGCAGCATCAGCGCCAACGCGGATGCAAGCGGGACAAGTAACGGCGGCAAAATCGTCATCATTGCGGATCTCAACAACCCACTGACGAGCACCACCCTGAGCGGAACCCTATCAGCACAGGCTGGCAACTTGGGGGGCAACGGCGGCTTTATTGAAACCTCAGGTAGCCGGGTGACCATTGAGCCGACGACGCGGGTCAATACCTCCGCGCCCAACGGGCTGACGGGCACTTGGTTGATTGACCCGACAGACCTGACCATCCAAAGTGGTTCTGGCTTGCAAACGACTAGCTCGATCGGTGCGGACACACTTGCAAACGCATTGGCGACCAACAATGTCACGCTAACGACAAGTTCCACCAGTGCGACAGGCACCACCACATCATCGATCGCCACAAGCCCTCAAGACGGCGATATCAATGTCAACGCGCCAGTGTCATGGGCCAGCGTCAACAAACTCACTTTGTCGGCGCATGGCGACATCAACATCAATGCAGACATCAGTGCGGTGGCCGGCAGTCTGGCGTTTCACTATGGCCAAGGGACGAGCGCAGCAGGTAATACCAGTTATTACTACATCAACCAAGGCGCAAAAGTTAATTTACCGGGCGGGCTGAGTTTTTCTACCAAGTTAGGAAACGATGGTGTTGTGACCAATTTCGACGTGATCACCAGTGCCAACCTCCGCGATTACTTTGTTTACGACCACTTCACGGGGGCACTCAATGGTGCCTACGCACTCGGGAGCGATATCGACGCCACCAACGCGACAACGTCTGGATTCAATCCGATCAGTCCGTTCAGTGGCATTTTTGATGGCTTTGGCCACACCATCAACCATCTTCAAATCAACCAACCCTCGAGCAGAACAGTCGGATTATTTGGCGTTGCAGAACCGTCAGCTGTGATACGCAACGTCGGCATAGTGGATGCCAGTATCAGAGCCCCCAGTTACGACACCGCTTCAACTGTTTACAACCCATACGACTACCTGAGTGCGGCAGGCTCCAACTTTGTCGGTGGTTTGGTTGGCGTCAATTTCGGCACCATCACCAACAGTTACGTAACCGGCAGCGTGAGCAGCCCGCTGGAATGGAGCCGGGTAGGCGGCTTGGTGGGATTGAACTACGGCACGGTCAGCGACAGTTACGCAACGGCCACTGTGAGTGGCTTCAGCACAGGCGGTTTGGTGGGCTGGAACTATGGCGGCTGGGTCAACATGAGCTATGCCACGGGCGATGTCACTGGTACCGGCTTTACCGGCGGCTTGGTGGGGTGGAACACTGGCAGCTCTGGCGTTGTCAGTTACAGCTACGCCTACGGGAACGTGACGAATGTGGGCACCTACACCAGCGGTGATCTGGTGGGTATGAACGAATGGGGCGGCAGCATCATCAACAGTTATGCGATGCCTAGTGGGGGTGGGAGCGGTAGCAGCACTGCCAGCAGCACGAACACGTCCAGTGCCACAACTCAACTAGCAACCACCGTAGCGACCGCTGCAATGCTGTTGACCACTCAACCATCGGCCCTGACCAGTGCTGCGGCTCAACTGGGGACCTCGCTGCTGACGACAAACAACGCGGCCGCGACAACCCCAACAGGCACCTCCGCGACGGTGGCGACGGTAACAACGGCACTGACCACCGCAGAGGCTGCAGTAGTGATCGATGCGCCGGTTGCAGCTACCAGCACGGCACTCACGCCAGTCGCTGTGCTTGATACCAGCACCACCGTTGCATCAGCGAGCCCTGTAGCCACGACCGTCACAACGACCGTTGCAACTAGTGCCGCAGTTGGGACAGCGGTGCAGCCTAGCGCGGCATCGGTGTCATCACCCGGCTCAACGCCTGCAAGTTCAAGCGCATCAACCTTGTCCACAAGAACAACGGTAGATCCCGTGGCAGCCAACGTGACGACACAAGCACGCTCGACCCTTCCGGCCATGGCCAGCTCGACGGCAGGGACTACTTCCGTGGTGGTCGCCGCGCCCCCATCACCCATCTCGGCAGTCAAACCACCGACCCCTAAAGATGCGGCAGATACAGGCGACAAAACTCTTGCAGCAGCCATGCCGGCTCCTGCACCGACAACGGTCGCCCAACCAAAGCGGGTTCAAACAGGCCCCAGTTTGGTGAGTTTAGGGATCGTCAGCATACAACCCACAACCCAGGCCAAATTACCTGCAGCGGCGTCAGCTGAACAACGGTTTTCCCTCACCGGTAACCGGTCAACATGGTGATGCTAGATCGCATGAAATTTGAAAAAATGACGCCTTGGCTAACAGCCTGTTGGCTCGCCTTCAGTGGCAGCCTTTGGGCCGCAGAGCCACCGAGTGACATATTGGGAAACAACCTCCTTGATGAAAGCTGCGAGGTCCGGGACCGCGATGACCTGACACCTGAGGCGGGTGTGCCGGTTGATCAGGTCATTTATTGTGTTCAAAAATTCGCGGGTCGGGTGGCTCATGAACGCTATGTGTCGGCCGGCAACCAGAGCGTTGAGTCCAATAGGGCTGCGATGCTGTCGCACTATGCACGCAGCCGCATGTCAAAAGCGATGGACGTTAGAGCGACTTGCAGCGCACCCAAGTGGATAGTAGAGTTAGCCGGCCGGTCCATCGCACTGTTGCCATGCCAACTCAAGGCTGGCGGCTGGCCGCACCTTGTGCTGCTGAGCCGCGACCAACAAACCTTGACGGTGGCTGATGGGTCACCAACCCTGTTACCGGTGACCCTGAAACTCGCTGGTTTAACCGAGCCACAAATCACCTCGCTGGCAACCAAAGACTTTTTGCAGACTCTGTGGGAAAAGCCACTGATTCTGGCTTCATCGCAGGACCTTGACCGTTTTCGGAAACTGTCTCAGGAAGGTCGCAATGCAAGCAACCATTTTAATTTCCAGGAAGCCGAAGACACCTTCCGCAAGGCGCTAGAGCTACAAGTCCGCCTGCTCTCACCCAATGACCCCGCCATCGCTGGGACATTGATGGATCTGGCGCTCAGCGTCAGCAACCAAGGCAAAGCGGAGGAAGCCCAAGCGCTGTACCGGCGCGCGGAGGGGATTGCTCAAACCTCCCCGTTTGCAGCCGATCGCGCCACCTTGATGACCTACCAAGGTTTTGATGCGGCGAACCGCGGAGATTACGAAGCGGCACTCAAGATCGCGCAGTCTGCAACCGGCGTCTGGCGTCAATTGGCCATTGGGAGCGAAGAGCAAAGTTTGTTGCGAGGCGACGCTCTGAGCAACAACAGCGCTGAGTTGGCACAACTGGCTTTGGCGCTCGACTTCGAAGCCAAGATGGCCTTGCGCAATGAAGACATCGTGTCGGCGCATGCCTTGGCGAGCGAGTCGCTGCTGAAGCTGAATCAAGTGCCCTCTGCACCACCCGCCTGGAAGTCGGATGTGATGACCACCTTAGGGGAGATCAGCATTGCACAGGGGCGGTTGTCTGCGGCAGAAACTTACTTCAATACGGCTCTGGCCATTCGCAAGCAGGTCTTTGGTGAGGGCGTATCAACCATCCCGGTACTCGCCGCCCTGGGCAAGGCTTACCAGTCTGAAGGCATGAACAGCTCAGCGATCATCACGTATCGGAACATTTTTAAAATAGCCAAGACACTGCCGCAGTCGACAGAAGTGATCAGCAGCGAGCAACTGATCCCGTTTGCTGATGCCTTGGTGGGGTATGCAGAAACTTGGCCGGACAACACGGCCAGGCAAGGTCTGTATGCCGAGGCATTTGAGGCTTTTCAGTTGGCACGCTCTAGCCTGATCGATAAAACGATTGCCAAGGCGCACGCTCGCATGAGCCAAGACGACCCCAACATTGCAGCGTTGATCGAGCTGTTGCAAAGCACTCAGCGGCAACTTGAAGGTGCACGCGCAGAACTGGCCATGGAGCAGTCTCTGTCTGACCAAGAGCGCAGCGCTATCGTCGAAACTCGTCTGCAAAAAATAATCAGCGACAGCCAACGCAACTCGGCAACGCTGAATGGCCAATTGGCCAGCCAATTTCCGGCTTATCACGGGCTCACCCATCCGAAACCGATTGACCTGACGGAGATGCGCAAGCGATTGGGTGACCGCGAAGCACTGTTGACGTTCATCGTTGGGAAGAAGCAATCCTTCATTCAAGTCACCAAGCGGCAAGGCAACTACGTTGCGAAGATTAACGAGGGTGAGGCGTCACTGGCTGAGACGGTCAAAGCCTTGCGGCGAGCGCTTGAGATCCAAGGGGGCAGTGTCAATGAATTCGACACAACCAGAGCACACGACCTCTACAAAACGCTTCTCGGCGGTGTCGAGCATCAGCTGCAAGGGGTTGACCACCTGATCGTTGCCGCCAAAGGACCCTTGGCAAGCCTCCCTTTTGGACTCTTGATCACACAAGCACCGAAGGATAAAAACTACACGACGGCGGCGTGGCTGGGGCAAAAAATGGCCATCTCGCACGTTCCGTCGATGCAAGCTTTTTACACCTTGCGCGGCAATACCCCTAAATCAATACCGCCAAAAGTCATGCTGGCGTTTGGAGACCCACGGCTAGACGGTCCTCCTCCCTTGGCCGCTGGTGCGACCAAAGGCCCAAGGCCGGGCGACGAATGCCGACCGGCTGGACCGATGAACAGCAAGATATTGAAAGCACTGGCACCGTTACCGGAAACATCGCTTGAGATCAAAACCATTGCAGGCATCTTGGGGACTGGCACATCCAGCCTTTTTTTACGCGACGAAGCGACTGAAATCAACTTCCACAAGCAAGCACTGAAGGACTATCGAATCTTGTATTTCGCCACGCACGGTCTACTCCCGGGCGAATTGAAATGCCAGACAGAGCCAGGTCTTGTGTTCACACCGCCGGCCCAACAACCGACGACCAAAGATCAGGACGGACTGCTGGAGGCCAGCGAAATAGCCACCCTGCGGTTGAATGCAGACATGGTGGTTCTGTCAGCGTGCAACACGGCCGGCAGCGACGGCAAGTTGGGTGGTGACGCCCTGTCCGGCCTCGCTGAATCCTTCTTCTTTGCGGGTGCGCGCAGTTTGGTGGCGAGTCATTGGCAAGTGCCCTCCTCTGCCACAGCGCAACTCATGACCGCCATGTTCAGCACACTCGGTCCAACGCTGAAAGGTGGGACCAGTGAGGCCCTGAAGGTCGCGCAGTCACGCCTCATCGCGAAGAAAGAGACCTCACATCCGTTTTTCTGGGCAGCCTTTGTATTGATAGGTGATGGCATGGCGGACACCAGCGCTCAAGGCCTCAGAGATCAAGACAACGTGGCGGGTCGATAAGTCGAGCATGATGAAAATTGTCGTGTCGATATCACTTTTGTTGGCAGCACTGGCACTTCCAGGGACGGGTCTCGCCGCCACACTCGTCGTGCTCGAAGCCCGCAGCAGCACGCTCACCCTTGGCATGCGGATTGACAGCAGCAGCGTCATCGCCCTGAAGGAAGGCGAACGTGCGACTTTCATTGGCCCTGACGGGACAAGCATCTCCCTGAAAGGCCCCTTCAACGGTGTGCCCTTCACGCAAACAAACGACAGCGTTGATCTTCGACGGGCGCTGTCAGCACTGGTGGCCACGCGAGATGCGCGGACGAGTTCTGTCGGGGTCGTTCGGGCCGGTACGGCTGCAGTGAAGATCCCAGAGCCTTGGCTGATCGACGTCACACGACCTGGCCCCCGCTGCCTGCTGGCGGGGACGCAGCCGGTCTGGTGGCGACCCGATGCCAGCCAAATTGACAGCTTCACGGTGTTTCCTGTCGATCGATCGTGGAGCGCTCAATTCAACTGGACCGCAGGGCAAGACCGGCAGGGAATGCCACCTTTGTCGCGCTTAGAAGGAAGCAAGGTCTTCGTGATTCGCCAGAGCGATCAAGAATATGCAATCAGCCTCGAGATGGTTCCGAAAGACCTTGAGAACAGACTGGTGCTGACGTCCTGGCTGCTCGAAAAAGGATGTGTCCAACAAGCCGATGCCCTGCTCACACTCGTTCGGGGCGATCTCAAGTCGGGCGAATGAAGGCAAAGCGCATCAAGCCCGTCATCACCATGCTTGGCGTGGTGATCGCTGCCGCCCTGCTCGCAACCATCGCAACGCGGTTTTTGACATTTCTAGCGGGCCTTGAAAATGTCGCCGCCGATGTCCGTGTGGCGGCCCTGCAGCCAGCGCAGGCACCGTCAAAAGACATCGTGATCGCAACCATCACGGAAGACACCGTGAGCCGTTTCCCGTACCGCTCACCGGTCGACCGCGAATTTCTGGCGACGCTATTGCTGGAATTGGAAAAGAAAGGGGCACGACTGATCGCCCTTGACGTGCTGCTTGACCAAGCGACAGAGCCGGCCAAAGATGACTACTTAAAGAAAACATTGCGAGCCATCAAGGTGCCCCTCCTCGTGTCTTATTCAGACACGAGCAGTGTTGTCAACGCTGACCAACTGAGTTACTTGAATGACTTCGTTCCAGCAAAGCTACGAGCCGCTGCCAACCTTGCAACAGATCCGTTTGACGGCACAGTCCGCTGGATCTATCCAGGTGAAGACGGCCCCGAAAAACCAAAAGGCTTTGCCCGCAAGGCGGCTGACTTGCTGGGCCTGACGACGCCGGCGGAGCAAATCGAGATCGCCTGGAAACCGCAGCAGGACACGCAAACCCCGGCCTTCCCGATGTTTCCATCACACGCCGTGGCGGCACTACCGGACGATTGGTTCGCCGGCAAGATCGTGTTGGTGGGCGCCGTCTTGTCAATCACCGATCGACATCGCACCCCGATGGCCTCGGTCTATGACGACGACCGCGGTCGCATGGCCGGTGTCGTTGTGCAGGCTCATTCGCTGGCCCAATTTTTGGAAGGGCGACAACCCTTCAAGTTGTCGATTCAATGGGCCCTGCTGACCAGCCTCGTGCTGGCGTTGTGTGGTCTCTTGATAGGGCTGTTGAAAAAAGGCATCGTCTTCAATGCGCTCAGCGGCATGTTCTTGATCGCTATTTTTTGGCTGGGCGGCATGGTCGGTTTTCGCTATGGACTGCCGATGCTCCCATTGGTCGGACCGACGTTGGCGCTGGCTTTGTCACTCTGGATGATGGATGTCCTGCTGGGCAGTGCCGAGCGCCAGCAGCGCCAATTTATCCAAGGTGCGTTCTCGCGCTATGTCTCGCCCATCGTCGTCGAACAGTTGGTCGACAACCCGGAAAGTCTGAGTATTTCTGGCGAGCGACGCGAGTTGACGTTCATCTTCACCGACATCGCGGGTTTCACCACTTTGTCAGAAAAGCTCAGCGCAGAAAGACTCTCTGAAGTGCTGAACGCCTACTTGAACGGCGCCTGCAGCATCATTCTTCGACACGGGGGAATGATCGATAAATTCATTGGCGACGCCATCATGTCGATCTTCAACGCGCCGCTGCCGCAGCCAGACCACGTGGCGCGTGCTGTGCGCTGTGCACTGGAGCTCGATGCCTATGCCGAGGACTTTCGCATTGCGCAGAACAAAGCCGGTATACCCATCGGACAAACTCGACTGGGCATTCACTCGGGTCCGGCGGTGATGGGTAATTTTGGATCGCAGTCGCGCATGGATTTCACCGCGCTGGGCGACACGGTCAACACAGCGGCGCGCACCGAAGGCGTCAATAAATATTTCGGCACCCGCCTGTGTTGCACCGACGTGGTGGTGGCGCAATGCCCTGAGATGCGCTTCAGGCCTATCGGCGATGTGGTCCTCAAGGGCAAGCTGACGGGCGTTGAACTCTTCAGCCCGGCTTCTGATGCAGATACGGCATCAGGCTTGTTCAGCCGCTACGTCGACGTTTATGCCCTGCTGAAAAATTCGGATGCTAGCGCTCCCGCCGCTGTGCGTGCGTTGCATGAAGATTTCCCAGATGACGCTTTGACGACATTTCATTTCGAACGTGTCGAATCTGGTCTCAATACCCACCATGTCGTGATGGAAGACAAATGACAAGTTTGAATGCACAGACGCCTATGCGTCAACGCATCCCCTTCGCCAGCGTGCTGCTGGTCTTGCTCGGCTACACCGGGCCAGCACAAGCGGAAACAGCGCCAAGGCCGACCTCGGAACAGTTCCAGCAAATCGAGCAACTTAACCAACTGTTGCCACGAATTCCTAACCCGTTGCCAGTCAATCCGAAGTTTGACCTGCGTATCTTGGCGCCTGAGAAATCAGCCATCCCCAAGGCCGTTGATGACATCGAATTCACGATCTCTAAGGTGACTGTTGACGGCGCCAGCTATTTCACCCAAGCCGAGGTGGACAGCCTCTTCACACACCTCGTGAATAAAAATGTCGGCCTGTCTGAACTGCGCGAAGCGGCCAACGCCTTAGAGAACAAATACCGTGAGCGCGGATTTTTTTTGGCGCGGGTGTTCGTGCCACCACAGCAAATCAAGGATGGCATCTTCAAGATTCAAGTCGTCGAAGGCTATGTCTCTCAGGTATTTGTCGATGGCAAAAATGACGCCTTGAACGCGCAGGTAGCGACTTTTGCGCGCCGGCTCACCGATGTTCGGCCACTCGATCTGGCGGGTCTTGAACGGGTGTTACTCATCATCAATGATCTGCCGGGCGTATCAGTCACGGCTGTATTGCGTCCGGGCGTCGACTTGGGAAGCTCTGAGCTGTTGCTCACCGCTACGCCATTGAGCAACCTGTATTTGGGAACGTTCAACAACAACGGCTCCCAAACCACGGGCCCTTATGCATTGGGCTACAGCGCAACGCTGCAGCAACCATTCAAGAGTTTGGGGCAACTCAACATCGGACTGACAACATCAGGGAAAACCTCGAACGATTTGGAAGGTATCCGCAGCGCTGTGACCCGTTACACCCAGGCTTTAGGGAGCAGCGGGCTCATGCTCAGTCTGGGTGGCTTGCTGAGTGAGTCAAAGCCCAGCGGAACACTCGAGCAGCTCGACATCAAAAGTAATTCGACATCCCTTGCGCCGCGGCTGCGATATCCCCTGCAGCGATCACGTGCCAGTTCTGTCTACCTTGATGCAGGGCTAGCGGTCAACAACAATGTCACAACGGTGGCAGGCGCAGCCCTCAGCCATGACCGCTACACCGTGGTTGATGTACTCACATCATGGGTGTTGAATGGCTGGATGAACGGTACGCAAAGCCTAGGCTTGGGTCTTGCCAAAGGGATCCATGCATTGGGGTCCATGGACGGCGCAGCCTTGCACCCAACCACGGCAGGCTTCGATGCAGCATTCACAAAATATGCATTGAGCGTGCAACGAACACAACTGCTGCCGAACCAGTTCAGCGTCTATGTCAACGGTAACCTTCAATACAGCCGGGACCGCTTATTGGCCGGGGAGCGTATCGCCTTTGGCGGTAGCACCATCGGAAGAGGCTTCCCAGCAGCCATCATCGCTGGCGACAAAGGCCAGGGGATGACTTTAGAGTTGCGCCATGACCTTAACTTTGGCTGGGATCAATGGGTTCAAAAGCCGCAGCTGTATGTGTCCGTTGACAGCGCCGTCATCCACACCAATCCATCGCCAACGATTGAGGGCACGCGCTCACACCTGAGTTCTAAAGCTATGGGTACGCGGTTTGTGATTTTCAAGGACACACAACTCGACCTGCGCCTAGCGACAGCCAAGCAACACCTAGTGACAGACGACAGTCGACGCAATAGAAGATTGCTGATAGAGGCCATCACTCGGTTTTGAATTCGCATGAGCTTAAGCGAGCAGCAGTGAAATTAAGAAAAAATGAGTTTTCGTAAATACAAAGTTGCCATGTTTGGAAGCTACTACCGTGGTTTCTATTTGCTCAACGAATTGCTACATGGCGACATCAGCAATCAAGTGACCGTCGTTGGCGTTGCCAGCGACAACCCGCAGGCCAGCAATATTGCGGCAGACAAGCGCGTCTGGCAGTACCCTCACACGCCATATGAAGAGAGGATGGTCACTGAACTGGCCATGGAAAACGGCATTGCAACATTCATGGGATCCGTGAACACCCAGCCGTTTTACGACATCATTGACATGTGGAAGCCCGACATTTGCGTCATGGCCACTTTCGGGCAGCGGATCAAGTCGCGCTTGATCAATACACCACCTCTTGGTTTTTACAACATGCACCCCTGCATAGATGACTCATGGCCCAGTCAATATGTCGGTGGCAATCCGTTTCAGGCGCTGATACGCGATGGAAAGCGTTATTGCACGATTGCCTTTCATGCTGTAGATGAGTCTTTTGATACGGGCCCTCTTCTGGGGATGTCTAAAAATATTGCATTTCCAAAAGAAACGTCCGTCACAGACATGCACAAAATTTCGTCTGTCGCGGCTGCACAGTTGGCCAGTGGTGCGATGCAAAAGATATTTGCCTCACATCAGACCTCAAAGTAGTCGCCATGCTGGAAAAAGATTCAAATCAACGGTCACTCAGTCTGCCCGTCAAAACATCAACGCAGGAGCGATCGCATTCATACGCCATCAAGTTGCGACTGACCATCAGCGCGCTCTTCATGTGCCTGATCCTGCCGTCCTTCGGACTGGTCGTTTACTACATCTACAAAAATAACTACGACATCTACAAAGAAAATGCCTCGGTTCAGATAACGAACCACAACAACCAAATGAAGGACAAGTTGCTTGCGTTGCTTGACCCGATCAGTGACTCACTATTGACCATGGCTAAACAGGTCCGAGATGACCCAAAACTATTCGATCGTGCCAGCATCAACGACACGATGCTGCTGCACCTTGAGAACAACCCGAATTTGGTCTCCATTTTCTTGGCGTCTGAAAAAGGCAGTTTTCATCAAGTGCAAAAAATGCGGGAAGGCATGATCGTTGCTGACCGGGTGCCGCCAAACAATGCCAACTTTAACTTTTGGGTCGTTGACGCTTTAACGCAGTCATCCAAGATTAAAAAAAACGCAAACTCTGTTTTCACGTTCTTCAATACCCGAGATGCTGCACCACTGGATACCTTCGTCATTTCGAATAACTACGATCCCCGCGAGCGACCGTTTTACAAAAGTTTATCGGCTACGGTGGCGAAGACCCCAGAAGCACTGCGGCAACGTTTTATTCTGCTCGATGAGCCGTATGTCTCGGGCAGCACCTCCCGCGCCACGATGACTGTGTCCACGCCTGTTTATGCAGACGAAAAATTCAAAGGTATGTTGGGTGAATCGTTCGAGCTCACTGCGATATCGAGTTTTTTGAAATCCATTCAAATAAGCAAAAACAGTGAGAGCTACATCCTCGATGGAGAAGGCGACATCGTTGTCAGCACGGCGACTGACAACGGTTACACAATCGAAAATAAAAAGCTGATCAAGCAAAATGTTCTCAGTGCCAAGGGAACGGCCGTTCAGCAAGCCTTCAAGCTATACGCCACCAGCAAGAACCGGCAGTTTGAGTTCACCCATGCTGGAACATCGGAGATTTATCTTGCCCAGTTCACTGAGTTTCCGAACAACTACAACAAAAAATGGGAAGTCCTGACACTTGCCCCGGTGAACGACTTCTTGGTTGGCCTCAACGAAATTAACAAGCGTCTCATCGTCTATGGCGGACTGGCCTGTCTGATGTTGGCACTTTTAACCTATGCGCTCTCCCGAAAAATTTCACGTCCGATCGAAATTCTGACAGAAGATATTCGAGACTTGCTTGAATTCAACCCCTCTAGGAAAGCGATTCACTCCAATATTTTGGAAATCAATATTCTGAGCAATGCTGTCAACAAACTACGCAACACACTCAGAGCTTTCACAACGTACGTACCCCAAGATTTGGTCAACGACTTACTGCGTTCTGGCAATGACATAGAACTAGGCGGTGAGAGTCGCTACCTGACCATTCTCTTCACAGACTTGCAGGGCTTTTCATCGATCTCGGAAGTGACTCCGTCACGCGAACTGATGAAACTCATCTCAGCCTACTTGGCACTGGTGACACAAGCCGTCAAAGAAGAGACCGGTACGGTTGACAAGTTCATCGGTGATTCTGTGATGGCTTTTTGGGGTGCACCGCTGCTGGATCAAAACCATGCTTACCACGCCTGCGTTGCGGCGGTGAAATCTCAACGTCGAATGGTTGGATTGAACGAGCAACTCGTCAAAGAAGGCCTGTCTCCACTGACAGTTCGGATCGGTATTCATTCGGATGCCGTCTTGGTGGGCAACATTGGATCGCCGACGCGCATGAGCTACACCGTGATGGGTGATGGCGTCAATATAGCGGCGCGCCTAGAGGGTATTAACAAGGAATTTTCGACCGCCATTTGTATCAGCCACACCACATACAAAGAGGCCGGCGAACGTCTTTGGACGCGTCCGATCGACGTGATCACGGTCAAGGGCCGCAAAGGCGAAATTCCTATTTATGAGCTACTGGCGATTCGCGGGGATGACCCTGAGACGATGCCCACCGACCGAGAGAAAGCGCTCTGCAAAGCGACACACGAAGCATTTTCCTACTTTGCAAAACAGCAATACAGCAAAGCTGCAAACGAGTATCAGGCGATCATGGATTCTTTTGATGATGCTCTTTCAATGGTCATGAAAAACAAATGTCTGCAGCACCTCAACAGCATGACGCCACCTCGCAGCCACCAGATGGAATGAAGGAATAGTTTTGAAAACTTTGCAAAATCAAATCCAGCAAGGCCAAGGAGTCGCCCGTCGGGATCGTGTCTCCAGAAGACTGGTCAATGTGGCATTTCTGGCGACGTGGGTGGTTGCAGAAATGATGCTGGGGTTGGCAACGGCACAGCCTGTGCAGCAAGACGCTCCTCGCAAGTCACCACTGGCAAAGGCTCCCAATGGACAGATGGCAGCACCCGACATTGCACGAATTTTGAACCGCGGTGAGTTGGTTGTAGCGATCATTTCCAGTGATTCAGCGCCCTTCTTCTCCGAAAAAGATGGCTCGGTGGTGGGCACGGATGTCGATGTAGCCCGCTTAATCGCCAAGGAGCTAGGAGTACCCGTGCGTTTTGACCGTAGGGCAAAGACATTTGAGGCGGTGGTTGAAATGGCCGCTGAAGGGCGTGCAGACATTGGCATGGGCCGATTAGCCAGAACCGTGTTGCGTGCTCAGAAGGTCAGTTTCAGCACGCCGTACATGAAGTTGCCGCATTCATTAATGATCAATCGACTTCAATTTTCAAAGTTATCAGGCGACCGCGCTGCACCCAGTGTTATTCGCAACTTCAGCGGGACCTTAGGCGTTATTGGTCGATCCGCTTGGGAAGAGTTTGGGCGACGCAATTTTCCGAAAGCCAAAATTGTCACCTACCCATCTTGGGACAAGGTTGTCGAGGCCGTGACAAAGGGTGACGTGGTGGCAGCCTACCGTGATGAATTTGAAATTCAAAAAATCATGCGTGCAGATCCTAGATTAGCGCTAACGCTTAGAACGGTGACGTTCAATGACATTGAGTCGTCGCTTAGCCTGATGATCGGCATTCAAGACACAACGCTCCTGTCTTTCGTGAATGAAGTCATCACCATGCGCACCGAAAAACCAACCGTTGCCATGCTGCTGAAGGAGTTAAAGCAATGAGCCCATCGTCCCAGACTGTGGCATTCGACCATCAAGCGAAGAAACCAGACTCAACGGTCAACGCGGAAGTGGACCTCACCAAACTGCAAAAGTACCGCCGCTTCTCCATGCACCCGCTGACGGTGTTGGGCTGCGTTATTTTGGGTGGCTTTCTTGGGTTTATGGCGCCAAGTTTTTCCCTGAACCTCTCCGTTGTCGGCATGGTTTACGTCGACCTTTTGAAAATGATTGTGATGCCCTTCATGGTGTCGGCCATTATTTTCAGTCTACAGAACCTGTTTCACGCTGGCGGCGGCTCCCAAATACTGGGCCGAGTCCTGATCGTTTTTGTATCTTTCTCTGTCATCGTTGCCGCAGTTTCAGCCGGGCTTTTCATGCTGGCAAGCCCTGGAGACCATTTATCTGAAAGCGTGAAGTCTTCCCTTGGCGCCATCGTTGGCGCTAACTCTGAAAGTATCAACTTCGATATGTTCCTTTGGAAAGCCGACGAGATTCCGAAGGAAGCCACGATCTCAGATTTATTGACGTCCTTGATCCCCACCAATATTTTTGCAGCTTTGGCCAGTGACGATACGCTCAAGGCACTGGTCTTTGCGCTACTTTTTGGATTTGCTGTGGGGCAGGTCCCCAGTCGCGTGTCCGGTGGCTTGAATCAGACCCTAGAAACTATTTACAAGAGTTGCCAAACCTTGACTCAGTGGATGAATTTTCCGTTGCCCTTCGTGCTAATTTGCTTATCGGCGAGCCAGATGGCCAAAACAGGTTTTGAGCCATTACGCGCCATGTCTGGGTTTGTGATCACCTTCTTGGGCATCAGTGCTGTTCTGTTGGGTATGGCTGTTCTGGTCATTCGGAGCTGTGCATCTATATCCCTGAGTGACACCATCCGCGCCATGCGTGCGCCCTTTGCGCTCGGTGTTGCGACCAACAACAGCGCCACTTGCATGGCCGCCATGATTGAAGCGCTAGCAGACATTCTGGGCTTTTCCAAGTCCCGCGTTGAACTGCTCGTCCCACTGAGCGTGTCACTGCTGAAAGTCGGAGCGGTGGCCTATTTTGTCTGTGCCAGCTTGTTCGTGGCCGATCTTTATGGACGTGATATGGCGGCGGTCGATGTCGGACTTGTTGTGCTGATATCGTTCATGGCCGGCTTTGCGTCAAGCGGCATGGCAGGCATTGTCTCGATTGCGCTGGTGGGGACCATTTGCAAGTACTTGAATCTTCCGTTTGAAGCGGCTTTCATCTTGTTCGTTGCAGTTGACCCCATTTGCGCCATGGCACGAACAGCCGTGACAGTGGTCGCAGGTTGCGCTGCCGTTGCACTCATTTGCCCCAAGCCTACCGATTGACTTCATCAACCTTGAGGTAAACCTTGCTGTCGCTCCCGCTGGCGTCGCGAGACGAAACAGTGCTGCTGCTAGCGCCGCTCCAGGGGCCACGGCCACTGACCTCAGTCCAAACCCCCAGCGGCAAGCTCAAGCTGCTGTCAACGATGCTGGATTGACGTCCATTGGAACTGCCAGTTTGCAGGACCGATGAGAACTTCACGGTCGCGACCTTGCCACTGACATTGGCGACGAGCGCCAAAACAGTGTTGGTCTCTACGCGCCCACCGGTGCGCCCCGACTGGCGAGAAGCACCGGCTTGACGCAGCGCCAAAACAGCCCGCTCGCCTTCAGCAATTCGCACACTGTGCTCCGCGTTATGGTCTCGGCTGCTGATTGAAACGTTCGCACCAGATCCATCGTCGCCAAAACGCACCGACACCAGCAATTGCCTGAGCTCTGCATCGGTTGCAATCGCCCAAGACATGTCGCTGGCGGTGAAAAGGCTGACCGCAATCAGACTCATCAAAATTCGTTGGAGATTTGTGAAGAGCAGCGTCCGAAAATTCATGAAAGTAGCCTTAGTGAACTTGCCTCGCAGCAGTGTAATAGGAAGGCTGTGCCGGCCTTTACTCTATCTGCCACAACGCAGTCAAACCGGCTCTTGCTGCACCTCTTCTGTCGCCAGCGGCAGCTTCAAGCCCACCGTGATCACCTCGCCGTCTAGCATGCTGCGCACGCTGAGTTCGGCGTAGTCCAGCGGGACACGGTCGCCAACCACCAATGGCCGCTTGACGACTTTGGCAAGCCATCGGTCAACGCACAGGTCGGCGTCTGCTGGCGCTTTCAAACTGTAAAAATCGCAGAGGTCTGCAATGCTCACGTTGGCCTGCAGCGTGAAGTCGCCGAATGTGGCGCGGACGCCGGTGGTGTCGTCATGTGCCGGAAGCAACACACCCATACGGCGGGCGAACCAGCCAATGGTGCTGCCCTGTAGAACCAACGAGGCCAGCACCACCACAAAAGCCACGTTGAAGATGATGCGGGCCTCAGGCAAGTTGGCCATGAACGGAAAGATGGCCAACACAATGGGCACAGCGCCCCGCAGGCCGACCCACGAGATGTAGGCGATCTCTTTGTGCGAGAACCGCAGCGGGTACAGGCAAATGCTCACCGCCAAGGGACGTGCCACGAACATCAGTACAGCAGCCACCCCCAACGCAGACCAGATCGTGCCGACGATTTCGGAGGGTGTCACCAACAAACCCAGCAGCACAAACATCAGCGCTTGCGACAACCAGGCATAGCCGTCAAGGGCGGACAGTGCTGACTTGACAATCTCCGGCGCCCGCCGGTTCAAGACAATGCCAAAAAGGTAAACAGCCAGAAAGCCGGACCCTTCGATCCAGGTGGTGAAGGCAAACACCACCAACCCGGCCATCGCCAGCAACAGGGCAATGACGGAACCGATCTCTTGGATCTTGGGGAGCCGGGGCAGCAACAACGCAAAGACACGACCCATGCCGATGCCCAGCAGTCCGCCCCAGAAAAACTGCTGAAGCAGCGACGTGGCAAAGGTCAGCAAGGTCAGATCGCTTGCGGCACCCGTCGCTGCGGCGGTGGCCAAGCCGATCAAGGTCAGGGTCAGGTAGACGGCCATCGGGTCATTGATGCCGGACTCAATTTCTAGCGTGGCGGAGACACGTTCGTTCAGCTGAACATCTGAAGTTTTGAGCAATGAAAAAACGGCTGCAGCATCTGTGGAGCCCACGACCGCTCCGAGCAAAAAGGCACTGGTCCAGCTGAGGTCCAGCAAGAAGACGGCGGCAACCGCCGTGAAGCCTGCGGTCAAGGCGACACCCAGTGAGGCCAAGACCAAGGCGGGTTTTAGTCCGGTGCGAAAGGTCGGGTAATGGGTTCGCAACCCACCATCGAGCAAGATGATGACGAGTGCAATATTGCCCACCCAGAAGCTGAGCCGGTAGTCGTCAAAGTCCAAGCCGCCCGGCCCATCGACGCCGGCAAATATACCGGTGAGCAAAAAAGCCAACAGAAATGAAAATCCGACCCTCGTCGAGAACACGCCTGCCAGCACACTGACGAAAATCAATGCGGATGAGGCCAGCAATGGGACGCTGAGAAAATCGAGATTCAAGGTCATTTAGCGGGTCATTATCCGAGAAGGCTCAAATGCCACGGAAAACCAAGCCCTAAATGACGTCAAAAAGCCACCTCACGGTGGCTTTTTGGAGCACCAAGGAATTAGTTCAAGGCCAATTTTTTTCCATCTTTATAGACATACAGCGTTATGGCTGGATTCTTCAACTCACCATTGGGTTCAAAAGCAATGTTAGTGGTCACGCCTTTGAAATTGGTCTTGATCAGCTCCGCGGTGTAGACCTTGGGATCCGTAGACTTGGCGCGTTTCATGGCGTCGACCAGCACAAAGGTGGCGTCGTAGGTGTACGGGCTGTAGATCTGAAACTGCCCCGGGTACTTGGCGTCATAGCGCTTTTTCCAAGCATCACCGCCAGGCATTTTGACGAGAGAAGAGCCGCCTTCAGCGCAGACCACGTTGCTCAGCGTTTTAGCACCAGCGGCCAGATTCGCAATCGCGGTCGTGCAGATGCCGTCGCCACCGAAGTACTTGACGTTGCTCATGCCAAGTTGCTCCATCTGGCGCAGCATGGGGCCGCCTTGCGGATCCATGCCGCCGTAAAAAATCGCGTCGGGTGCCTTGGCCTTGATAGCCGTCAGGATGGCCATGAAGTCGGTGGCTTTGTCGGTGGTGAACTGCTCGTCCACGATCTTCATGCCTTTTTGTTGGGCCGTCTTTTTGAAGACTTCGGCCACGCCTTGGCCGTAGGCCGTGCGGTCGTCAATGATGGCGACTTTTTTCAACTTGAGGGTGTCAGCCGCATAAAAAGCCAAGCCGGCACCGAGGGCGTTGTCATTGGCAATGATGCGGTAAGTGGTCTTGTAGCCGGGCTTGGTCAGGCTGGGGTTGGTGGCCGCGCCGGTGACGTGCGGAATGCCGCAGTCGTTGTAAATCTTGGCCGCAGGGATGGTGGTGCCAGAGTTCAGGTGCCCGACCACGCCGGCGACTTTGGAGTCGCACAGTTTTTGGGCGGCGGCTGTGCCCTGTTTTGGATCAGCGGCATCGTCTTCAGCGACGATTTCAAACTTGATCTTTTTGCCAGCAATGACGATGTTCTGCGCATTGAGGTCTTCAATGGCCATGCGCACGCCGTTTTCGTTGTCTTTGCCGTAGTGGGCTTGTCCACCAGACATGGGCGCAACGTGCCCGATCTTGACGACCTGGGTCTCTTGCGCTGAGGAAAATCCAGCGACCATGGTGATGACAGCTGCCACGGTCAGTTTGAGTTTCAAGTTCATAGTTAGCCCGATGTGTAGAGGATGTGGACGGTTGAAAAGACTGTTTTCCCAACGCCGAAAGATACAGCAATTTGTGAGCCCGCACTATGGGCAGCGGCCCTATTTTTAACCCTGCTGTCAGCGCTTTGGGGAATCCGGGTCCTGGGCTGCTGCTTCTTGCGTCACGGCCTGCGTGACGGCCTCCATCACCACGACACTGATCTGGGCTCGCAGGGCGGCCTTGAATGAGCGCATTTGGGCCTCGACCACGCTGTCAACGGTCTCCTGCAAACGACTCGCCAACGAGAGCTCAACACGCAGCAGAATGCGCTCGAGCATGGCCGGCGACTGTGACGTGTTGCGAGCCTCTGGCCAACCTTCCAGCAAACTCACAAACTCGGCGGGTAAAGCCATCGGGGTGGCCACAGGATCGGGTCGAACCACCTCGGTGAGTGTGGGAACGAAAGGAGGCGGAGTGGGTCGTGTGGGCTCGTTCATGCGTTCTCAGGGGGACTGCTCAGGTCAAACTTTTTCAAAGCGTAACCCCGATCTTTGTAGTGCTTCCAGCGGTGCCGGGCTGACAACCGATCGTCGTCAACGCTACCCACCAGCTCAATGAAGCGCTCAAAGCGCTCAAAACCCTCGGGCACGCCTTGACCGAGATTGACGAGCACGCCGTGGGGGCTGCCTTCAAAAGCCGGGTCTGACGGCGAGGTCGCCAACAAAATAGGGGTGATGGCCAAGGTGGCTGGATCGGCATCGCCACGACAGTGCGGTAAAAACTCAGTGCCTGAAAACGTCCACAGCATCTGGTCCAGTTGCGCCAGCAAGGTGGGCTCGGCGGTCACCATGATTTTGGCGCCACCGGCACGCGCCTTGCGCAGCAGTCGGCAGCTGTAAGCCAGCTTGTCACCGACGTTGAAGTGAAACTCCACCTCGGTCATGCGCGGACGGCTTTGACTCGTTTTTTGGCAGGTGCTTTGGCGACCACGGTCGTTTTTGCCGCCTGCTCCAGCAAGTAGTCCAGTAGCAAGGCCACCGGTCGTCCGGTCGAGCCCTTGGCTGCGCCACTTTTCCAAGCCGTGCCCGCAATATCAAGGTGAGCCCAAGGGAATTTTCCAGCGAAGCGCTGCAAAAATTTAGCCGCCGTGACAGAGCCCGCTGCGCGTCCCGCCACGTTGGCCACATCCGCGAAGTTGCTCTTCAAACCATCGGCGTAGTCCTCGTCCAGCGGCATGCGCCAGCACAGGTCGAGTGACCTTTCGCCCGCGCTCAGCAGGGATTGGGCGAGTGCGTCGTCGCTTGAAAACAAGCCGCTGCGCACGGCGCCAAGCGCCACCACGCAGGCACCCGTCAGGGTGGCGATGTCGACGACGGCGCGGGGCTTAAAGCGCTCGGCATACGTCAGCGCGTCGCACAAGACCAGTCGGCCTTCGGCATCGGTGTTGAGAATTTCAATCGTCTGGCCGCTCATGCTGGTGACCACATCGCCGGGCTTGATGGCCTTGCCATCGGGCATGTTTTCGCAAGACGGGATCAGGCCAATGACATTGAGCTTGGGCTGCAATTCGCCCAGTGCCCGAAAGGCGCCGAGCACGCTGGCCGCGCCACACATGTCGAACTTCATTTCGTCCATTTCAGACGCTGGCTTGATGGAAATTCCACCGGTGTCAAAAGTGATGCCCTTGCCGACCAGCACCACCGGTGCGTCGCCTTTGAGACCGCCGTCATAGCGGAGCACGATAAAGCGCAACGGTTCTTCAGACCCCCGCGCCACAGCCATGAAGGAGCCCATGCCGAGTTTGGCGACTTCTTTGGGTCCCAGAATTTCGGCCTTGATGCGCGGCAACTTGGCCAATTCGCGGGCGGCACCCGCCAGCATGACAGGCGTCGCGTGATTTGCCGGGCGATTGCCCCACTCCTTGGCCAGGGCGATGCCTTTGACCAAACCAACGGCTTTGTCATAGCCGGGCTTGGCTTCAGCTGCACTGGACACAGCCACCACAGCGCGCTGCAGTTTGACAGGCAGTGCTTTGGATTTGGTGGCGCTGTAGCTGTAAGCCGCATCTCCACAGGCCACGACAGCCGCCTGCATTTGAGGGGCGGCCGCGTCTTTGAGCAGACTCAGACACAACACCATGCGTTGCGCGTTGCCGCCTTTGATAGCGCCCATGGCGGCAGTGACCGCTGTGCGAACATTTTTAGCGCTACCCTCACCCACACCGACCAGCAACACTCGGGTGGCCACGATACCGGTCGTCCGATAAGCCTGCAACAGCTTGCCGGGCTTGCGCTCAAAGTCGCCGCTCTGCGTGGCGGACTCGATAAGGACCGACAAAGTGTCGTCACCCTCCGCAAAATCCTGCGGTACGAGAACCACCAATGCATCACATTTTTCGGTACAAACACGCGCACGTGTCAAAGTCTTGAGTTCGAAGTCCATAATTGAAGCCTAGCCAGTTACGCAAAAAAGCAGATAGTCGCTCAATGTTATTCCAATCTTCGATGCGCAAAGAGTTGGCGCGCAGTTTCGGTGCCACCTTGGTGGTGCTGATCACCATCATCATGACCATTGTCCTGATCCGAACCCTCGGTCAGGCCGCCCGTGGTTCCATCAGTCCGCAAGACGTTCTGCTCATCATGGCTTATTCGGCCCTTGGCCGACTGCCCATCATCCTCACGCTGTCGCTCTTCATTGCGATGGTTAGCACACTGTCCCGGATGTACAAAGACAGCGAGATGGTGGTGTGGTTTGCCAGCGGCCGCGGCCTGATCGCTTTCTTGGGGCCGTTATTTCGATTTGCCTGGCCCGTGCTGCTGGTCATTGCCTTGGCGGCACTCTTTGTCTGGCCTTGGTCTAACGAGCAGACCGTGGAAATGCGGCAGCGCTACGAACAACGCGGCGACTTGGAACGTATCGCCCCAGGCGAGTTTCAGGAGTCGTCAAACGGCACCCGCGTTTTCTTCATCGACCGGGAGTCTGAAGGGCGCACCGGCAGTAACAACGTCTTCATTGCATCGACCGACAAGGGCAAAAGCGCCATCACCACGGCAAGCTCTGGTCGGGTGGAAGTGATGGACGGCGTGCAGATGCTGATTCTCGAAAACGGCCAACGCCTTGAAAATGCGATCGGCAAATCAGCCCTGAAAATCAGTGACTTTGGAGAGTACGGTGTGCGCACCGGCGACAACAGTGTGCTGGGGCCCGGAGAACGAGATATCAACACCATCTCTACCCGCAACCTGATCAAATCCCCAACCCGCCGCAATTTGAGCGAACTGGCTTGGCGGATTGGCTCGGCCTTGGCGGCCATCAATTTTGTGGTGATCGCACTGGCGCTGGCGTCCGTGAACCCACGGGCTGGGCGCAGCAGCAATCTGATTTTTGTGATTTTTACCTTTGTGGTCTATACCAATGTGATGAGTATTGGCCAAGGCTGGGTGACCCTCGGCGTGGTCAGTTTCAGCGGACTGCTGCTCCTGTTGCACGGTGGCGTGCTCGCCGTCAGCATCGCCTTGCTGGCCAAGCGGCACCAGAACTGGAGTCTGAGAGATTTGTTTCGCAGCCGCCGAACCCCGCTGGCCATAGAGGGGGAAATTCGGCCATGAAAACCGTTCGCAAGCTGATTTACCACGAAGTCATCACCTCCATTTGCTTGGTAACGGTGGGATTTTTGTCGCTGTTTTTGTTTTTTGACTTGGTGGACGAACTGCCGGCCATCGGCCGTAACAACCCTCTCCTGGGCGAAGGCCATGCCTACCTGCTGCGCCATGCCCTGCTGTATGTGGGCTTGCAGATTCCAAACCATCTCTACGAGTTGATGCCGATTTCGGTGCTGATCGGCACTATTTTTGTGATGGCCCGGTTGGCACAGAGTTCGGAGTTCACCATATTGCGCACCAGCGGGCTGGGGCCATGGCGGGCACTCAGGCTGCTGCTCGTTTTGGGTAGCCTCTTTGTGGTGGTCAGTTTTGCGGTGGGTGACTACGTTGCCCCTGCCGCAGACCGTGCGGGTCAATTGCTGAAAGCCAAATTTCAAGGGCGCATCACGATCGGCCAGACCGGTGCTTGGCTCAAGGAAAAACAGGCCTACAGCAATTCGGTGGTGAATGTACGCGCACTGACCTCGAACAATGAGATGCAGGGCATCCGCATTTTTGAGTTCGACAACAAGGGGCTCGTGGTGTCCATGACAGAAGCTGAGTCAGCTCAGTTTGGTGAAACTAATTCTTGGCTGCTGAAGAAAACGGCACGCACAGATTTTCAAATCCGTCCCAGCACGGACGGCATCAACAAGGCCGTCGAATCGGCCAACGTCACCCTCAGCCGCGCAGCCGAAATGAGTTGGCCGACAGACATCAGCGCAGAGATGGTGTCTGTCGCGTTGCTCAAGCCAGACCGCATGGCCACCTATGACCTGTTCAACTACGTCCAACACCTGAAGGCCAACGGACAGTCAGCCCAGCGCTACGAGATCGAATTCTGGAAAAAGGTTTTTTACCCGCTGAGTTGTTTGGTGATGGCCATGCTGGCCCTGCCCTTTGCTTACCTGCATTTCCGTTCAGGCAGCGTGACCACCTATGTGTTTGGCGGCGTGATGATCGGGATCAGTTTTTTCCTGCTGAACAACGTCTTTGGCTACATCGGCAACTTGCAAAACTGGCAACCCTGGCTCGCGGCAGCAACGCCCGGACTGCTGTACGGCGCTGTGTCCATGGGCGCCTTTGGCTGGCTGGTGCTAAGACGATAAAAGTGAAACCCCTTTGAAGACGCCCATGAAACCCGCCATCATCTTGTTTGCCCATGGTTCCAGAGACCCGCTCTGGCGCCTCCCCATCGAGGCCGTTGCAGCAGAGATTCAGTCGCGTGATCAAAACGTGCAAGTCAGCTGCGCTTACCTGGAGCTGTGCGTGCCCAGCCTGCCCGAAGCAGCCGCTGCATTCATCGCCGCTGGCGTGATGCACATCCGTATCTTCCCGCTCTTTCTCGGCGTAGGTAAACACGCTCGCGAAGACCTGCCGCTCATCATTGAGGAGATTCGCACGGCACACCCGGAACTGCTGCTGGAGTTGCTGCCGACGGCTGGCGAGTCACCACAGCTGACGGCGCTGATGGCCGATATTGCCCTGCGCTGAGCGGCTATCAGCTTTAGCGGGCGACATATCAACGGACTTCTTTAGCGCGAAAATGGCATAATGAAACCCCCGATCAGCCTGTATTTGTTATGAATCTTCATCAGTTTCGCTTCGTCCAAGAGGCCGTGCGCCGCAACTTGAATTTGACTGAGACAGCCCGTGCCCTGCACACCTCGCAGCCAGGCGTGTCCAAAGCCATCATTGAACTGGAAGAGGAGTTGGGCGTGGAAATCTTTGCCCGCCACGGAAAACGCCTGAAGCGCGTGACCGAACCCGGCCAGCATGTCTTGAAAAGCATTGAACTCATCATGCGAGAGGTCGGTAATCTGAAGCGCATCGGCGAGCAGTTTTCAGCCCAAGACAGCGGCACCTTGTCGATTGCCACCACCCACACGCAAGCCCGTTATGTGTTGCCACAACCCGTGGCGCGGCTGCGCGAAGCCTTCCCCAAAGTCAACGTCAGCCTGCATCAGGGCTCGCCCGACCAAGTCGCCCGCATGCTGATCGACGAGGTGGCGGAGATCGGGATAGCGACCGAGTCCCTTGACCATTACGACGAACTGATCACCCTGCCGTGCTACGAGTGGCAGCACATGCTGGTGATGCCCGCTGACCACCCGTTGGCGCGGCAAACCAACATCACGTTGGAAGAACTGGCCGAGCAACCCCTGATCACTTACCACCCGTCGTTCACCGGTCGCACCAAGATCGACGAAGCCTTTACCGCCAAGCGCCTGCACCCACGCATTGCCCTCGAAGCGATTGACTCCGACGTCATCAAGACGTATGTGAGGCTCGGTCTGGGTGTCGGGATCGTGGCTGAAATGGCCATGAAAGACGATGGCACCAACGCTGACCTGATCTGCCTGCCGGCAGGCCAACTCTTTGGCATGAATGTCGCGCGGGTGGCCTTCAAACGCAGCGCCTACCTGCGCAATTTTGTTTACAAGTTTGCTGAATTGGTGAGCGACAAGCTAACCCGCGACCAGATCGCCAGGGCCATGTCTGGCCGCCTCCATGACGACGAAGTTTGAAGCCATGACCCCAATGACATCTTCTGCCGCTGTGCGCGAGCACACGCCCACGCTGACAAGCCGCCTACCCAACGTTGGCACCACCATCTTCACCGTCATGTCGGCGCTGGCCACGGAAAAAAATGCGGTCAATCTGGGGCAAGGGTTCCCCGATTTTGAATGCGATCCGGCACTGGTCAACGCCGTCACAGACGCTATGCAGCGCGGCCTGAACCAGTACCCACCGATGACCGGCGTTCCCGTGTTACGCGAAGCCATTGCGACCAAAATTCAAACACTGCACGGCCGCAACTACAACCCCAACACCGAAATCACTGTGACGGCCGGAGCCACGCAGGCCATCATCACAATCATCTTGGCCATCGTGCATCCGGGTGACGAAGTCATCGTGTTGGAACCCTGCTACGACAGCTATGTGCCGAACATCGAATTGGCTGGTGGCCAAGTGGTACGGGTGCCGCTGACGCCCGGTACCTTTCGTCCTGACTTCGTCAAGATTGCCGCCGCTATCAGCCCTCAAACGCGCGCCATCATCATCAATTCACCCCACAACCCTAGCGCGACGGTGTGGACGGAAGCGGAGATGTTGAAGCTGCAAACTTTGCTGGCACCAACCGAAATACTACTCATCAGCGATGAGGTCTACGAACACATGGTGTTTGACGCTGCGCTGGGCGCCATGCACCACAGCGCAGCCCGCTTTCCAGGTTTGGCGTCACGGGCATTTGTGGTCAGCAGTTTTGGCAAAACGTACCACGTCACCGGCTGGAAAGTTGGCTATGTGGCGGCGCCCGCAGCGCTCACGGCAGAGTTCCGAAAAGTGCATCAGTTCAATGTGTTCACGGTCAACACGCCGGTCCAATACGCGCTGGCCAGCTACATGGACAAGCCTGCCGCTTACCTTGAACTACCAGCGTTTTACCAGCGCAAACGCGACCTGTTTCAAGAAGGTCTGGCGGCCACACGTTTCAAACTCTTGCCAAGTGAGGGCACGTACTTCCAGTGCGTCGATATTTCTGAGGTCAGCGACTTGGGCGAGGCCGACTTCTGCAAGTGGCTGACGACCGAGATAGGCGTCGCAGCCATTCCGCTGTCCGCTTTCTACGGCAACGCCTTTGACCAACGCGTGGTGCGCTTTTGCTTCGCCAAAAAAGACGACACGCTGAAGGCAGCCTTGGCGCGACTGGCGAAGCTTTGAATTCGCGTCATTGCGAACCGTGCGTTTTCGTCATTGCGAGCGCAGCGCGGCAATCCACTGATCACGAATTGATCTGACCCCAGGCCTTGTCTAAGCGCTTCGCGCTCACCGGCTGCGGCGTGCGCAATTCCTGCGCAAAAAAGCTCACCCTCAACTCTTCCAGCAGCCAGCGGTATTCCTGCATGCGCACATCCACCGCACCTTTGCGGTCGGCCACAAGCCGCCAATAGCGCTGCTCTTGGAGTTTCATCTCCGCCAGTCGGGCGGTGTCTCGTGCCGGGTCAGCGCGCCATTTTTCCAAGCGCAAGGTGATGGCTTTCAGGTAGCGCGGGAAGTGCTGCAGTTGCCCATAGGGCGTCGTCATTAAAAAACGTTTGGGTACCAAACGCTGCAACTGCTGCGCTGCATCGGCTGACGCTTCAGCAGCATTTTTAGTGTCTTTGATCTTGCGTTGAGCGGCGGCGAATTCCATCAAGATGCTGGCGGCGAGACGCGCTACTTCGCTGGCGATCAAGGTCAAACGGCCACGTCCGTCGTCCACCCGTTTTTTAAACTCGGCCTCGCCTGTGGGCAAGGGCTCCACCAGAAAAGCCCGATCCAAGGCGACGTCGATGATCTGTGTGCGCAATTCTTCAAGCGTGCCGCCGCCAGAGTTGTCTGCCGCGCGGCCGACCAGCATGTAAGCCGTCGCTGTTTTTTGAAGATCAGGCAAATTCTTTTCAAGGTACTTCAGTGCGTCTTTGATTTGCAAAGAAAACAAGCGACGCAACCCAGCCCGGTGCTTGGCCGCCGCCATGTCGGGCTCGTCAAAGACCTCTATCGTCACCGCGTCGCCCAAGTCCATCAGCGCCGGAAAGCCGATGAGCGTTTGTGACCCCTTGCGGATTTCCATGAGCTCGGGCAATTCACCGAAGCTCCAGCTGGTGTAACGGTCCGGACTTTTAGGCACGGATGCAGCCGCTTTGGACGCAGCCGGATGTGCACCGTGTGCCTTGCTTGCGGCGTCTGACGTCGCTGCGTTCGGTGCGTCAACCGTTGGCGCCACCTTGAGATTTTTGAGACCGGCCAGCGCTTGAAAGGCCCCGCGCGCCTGCGTTCCCAAATCGCCCTTGAGCGCCCCTAGATTGCGCCCCAAGCCGAGTTGACGGCCATGTTCGTCGACGACCCGGAAGTTCATGAACAGATGCGGCGGCAACATGTCGAGCTTCATGTCGTTGCGCTTGATGTCCAGCGAGGTGGCATCGCGCACCCATTTCAGCACCGCATCGGTGAGCGAACCACCGCCCCATTTATCGGTCTGCAGCAAATCAGCCGCCATGCGCGCAGCGGTTTCTGGCAAAGGCACCAGCCGCGAGCGCGGACGCTGATGCAGCGTTTTGATGAGCGCCTGAATCTTGTCCTTGAGCAAACCCGGCACCAACCATTCACAGCGCTCGTCATTGACTTGGTTCAAGGCAAACAGCGGCACTTCAACCGTCACGCCATCTTTCGCATCCCCAGGTTCATGCAGGTAACTCACGCTGCAATCCACGCCGCCTAGTCGCAAGGTTTTAGGAAAGGCCTGCGTGGTGATGCCTGCGGCTTCATGGCGCATGAGTTCTTCACGCGACAGCAACAGCAACTGCGGCTGCTTTTTGACTTCATCTTTGTACCAGTGCTCGCAACCGGCTCCGGTGCAAATATCCGTCGGTAATTGCTGGTCGTAAAAAGCGTAGATCAACTCTTCATCGACGAGCACGTCTTGACGGCGTGCTTTGTGTTCCAAGTCTTGCACCTGAATGATGAGCTTTTGATTGGCCGCCAGAAATGGCAGTTTGGTGTCCCAGTTGCCGGCCACCAGCGCTTCACGAATGAATATTTCACGGGCGCCCACCGGGTCAACTCGGCCGAAGTTGACGCGACGGCCGTTGTAGATCACCAAGCCATACAGCGTGGCACGCTCCAGGGCCGTGGCTTGTGCGGCTTTTTTCTCCCAATGCGGATCCAGCAGCTGTTTCTTGAGCAAGTGCCCTGCGACCTGCTCCACCCATTGCGGCTCGATGTTGGCAATGCCGCGGCCAAACAAGCGCGTGGTTTCCACCAGCTCGGCAGCCACAATCCAACGGCCCGGTTTTTTGCTCAACTTGGCGCCGGGGTGTCGGTAGAAGCGGATGCCGCGCGCGCCCAGATAGGCCTCCTCGTCTTCGGCTTTGTAGCCCAAGTTGCCCAGCAGCCCGCAGAGCATCGACAAGTGCAACTGCTCGTAGCTGGCCGGCTTGCTGTTGATCTGCCAACCTTGCTCGCCAATGACGCTGTGCAGCTGCGAGTGGATGTCACGCCATTCGCGCACGCGGCGGATGTTGACGAAGTTCTCACGCAGCAGGTTTTCGTATTGGCGGTTCGAGAGCTTGTGTTCCGCCGCATGACCGCCACGCGAATCACCCAGCCATTTCCACAGCTTCAAATAACCGGCGAACTCGCTTTTCTCGTCATCAAACTTGGCGTGCGCTTGGTCTGCCTGCGTCTGCTTGTCCATCGGCCGGTCGCGCACGTCTTGGACGCTGAGCGCACTGGCAATGACCATCACCTCGTCGAGCGCCTGCCGGTCGCGGGCCTCAAGAATCATGCGGCCCACGCGCGGGTCTAGCGGCAGCTTGGCCAGCGTCCGACCCACCGGGGTGAGTTCGTTCTCGTCGTCGACAGCGCCCAGCTCGGCCAGCAGCTGGTAGCCGTCGGCAATGGCGCGCCCCTGCGGTGGCTCGATGAAGGCAAAGGCTTCCACCGCGCCCAAGTGCAAGGCCTTCATGCGCAGAATCACAGCCGCTAGCGAGCTCCGCAAAATTTCCGGATCTGTGAAACGCGCTCGGCCCAAAAAGTCCTGCTCGTCGTACAGACGAATACAAATACCATCAGCCACCCGACCGCAACGACCAGCGCGCTGGTTCGCTGCCGCCTGCGAAATCGGCTCGACCATCAGCTGCTCGACCTTGTTTCTGAAGCTGTAGCGCTTGACGCGCGCTGTGCCAGCGTCAATCACATAGCGAATGCCAGGCACCGTCAGCGAGGTTTCGGCCACATTGGTGGCCAGCACAATGCGTCTGCCGTTGTGGCCTTCAAAAATTTGGTCTTGCTCGGCTTGGCTCAGGCGCGCAAACAGCGGCAGCACGTCGGCATTGCGCAGCAGCGGCTGGTGGCTGAGGTGTTTACGCAAGTGATCAGCGGCTTCCCGAATTTCGCGTTCGCCGGGCAAGAACACCAGAATGTCACCGGCGCTGTGCGGGCTGCGCCAAAGTTCATCCACGCCATCGGCAATCGCGTCATTCAAGTCGTAGTCGCGCGACTCTTCGTAAGGCCGATAGCGCTGCTCCACCGGGAACATCCGGCCCGACACCATGATCACAGGCGCAGGACCTTTGCTCGACGCGAAGTAATCTGCGAAGCGTTGCGCATCAATCGTCGCGGAGGTGATGATGACTTTGAGGTCGGGCCGGCGCGGCAGTAACTGACGCAGATAGCCCAGTAAAAAGTCAATGTTCAAGCTGCGCTCATGCGCCTCGTCAATGATGATGGTGTCGTAGTTTTTGAGCAGTGGATCGGTCTGCGTCTCAGCCAACAAAATGCCGTCGGTCATGAGCTTGACCGAGGCGTCGCGGCTCAACCGATCTTGAAAGCGCACCTTGTAGCCGACAACGTCACCGAGTGTCGTCTTGAGTTCTTCGGCAATACGCTTCGCCACACTGGAGGCCGCTATCCGCCGGGGTTGCGTGTGACCAATCAGAGGGCCACGCCCGCCCGGGTAATTGAGCTTGCCGCGTCCCATGGCCAGCGCGATTTTGGGCAGCTGCGTGGTCTTGCCTGAGCCGGTTTCACCACACACGATGACCACTTGATGCGCTGCAATGGCGGCGGTGATTTCGTCGCGCTTCCCCGACACCGGTAGCGATTCGGGGAACTCAATGATCAAGGCAGGAGGTGAAATAGCAGACAAGCAGGCAACTTAGGTGAAAATCGGTGAAAAACGTGGGGGCGGCTGCACATTATCCGTTCAGAAGCCGTCCTTCAAAGATTCCACTTTCATCACCAGAACAGCCCATGTCCGCCGTTTTTAATTTTACCTTTGTACCTTGGTTTCGCTCGGTGGCGCCGTACATCCACCTCCACCGCGGCAAGACATTTGTGGTCGCCATGGCGGGGGAAGCCATCGCGGCCGGCAAGCTCGCACACATTGCACAAGACTTGGCCCTGATTCAAAGCATGGGGGTGAAGATCGTGCTGGTGCATGGATTCAGACCGCAGGTCAATGAGCAACTGGCAGCCAAAGGCCACGCCGCGCAGTACTCGCATGGCATGCGCATCACTGACTCGGTGGCGCTGGACTGCGCGCAAGAGGCTGCCGGCCAGCTGCGTTACGAAATAGAAGCCGCCTTCAGCCAAGGTTTGCCCAACACCCCCATGGCCGGTTCAACGGTGCGGGTGATTTCTGGCAACTTCATCACCGCGCGGCCCGTTGGCATCGTCGACGGCATTGACTTCAAGCATTCGGGCTTGGTCCGGAAAGTGGACACGGTGGGCATCCAGCAGACGCTTGAATTCGGGTCGATGGTGTTGCTGTCGCCGTTCGGTTTTTCGCCCACCGGCGAAGCCTTCAACCTGACCATGGAAGAAGTCGCGACCAGCGTGGCCATAGAGTTGAAGGCCGACAAACTGATTTTCCTAACGGAGATCCCGGGCCTTCGCATGAACCCGTCCGAGCCTGAAAGTGACGAGAACCCGATAGACACCGAACTGCCTTTGGCTGCGGCCAAAAAGTTGCTGGCCGACTTACCAAACGCCCAGCAGCCAAGCGACACCGCTTTTTACTTGCAGCATTGCGTCAAGGCCTGTCAGAACGGGGTTGAGCGCAGCCACATTTTGCCTTTCGCTACGGATGGCTCGGTGCTGCTGGAAATCTATGTTCACGACGGCATCGGCACCATGGTAATAGATGAAAAGTTAGAGAGCCTGCGCGAAGCCACGGTGGACGATGTCGGCGGCATTTTGCAACTGATCGAACCGTACGAAAAAGACGGCACATTGGTCAAACGCGACCGAACTGAGATGGAGCGCGATGCGGGTCACTACACAGTGATTGAGCATGATGGCGTGATCTTTGGTTGCGCCGCGCTCTACCCTTACACCGAATCTAAAACGGGCGAGATGGCAGCGCTCACGGTGACACCTCACAGCCAAAGTCAAGGTGACGGCGAACGCATTCTCAAGCGGATCGAGCAGCGGGCACGCGCCATTGGCCTGCAAAGTATTTTCGTGCTCACCACCCGTACCATGCACTGGTTCCTCAAGCGCGGCTTCAAACCAGTGGATTTGGACTGGTTGCCGGAAGCGCGCAAGCGCAAATACAACCTGAACCGCAAAAGCCAGGTGCTGGTCAAAATCCTGCCACCCTGATATTGCTGAGACGCCTCTCAGGGTCTTCCTACGCGTCCTCCTACACGTTCTTGCGCCTGCACTGACGCAGTGCCCCAGCGCACCGCATTTAGATTGCGGGCAGGAGGGGTTGGGGCATGGGAGTGAAACTGAAGAATGCGTTGTTGAATGAACGGCAAGTTCAAGATGTAGTTCAAACCGAAGTACGCATCCAATGTGGAGACGCTTGGCTCTACGGTGACTTAACGTTACCGGTCGGTTTTCACGGCTTGGTTCTGTTTGCACACGGCAGCGGTAGCGGCCGGCATAGTGCTCGCAATCGGCAAGTTGCGCGAGTTTTGCAGAACGCAGGCATTGGCACGCTGCTGTTTGATCTGCTGACGGCAACAGAAGAACAAACCGACGCCCATACAGGCGAACATCGGTTCAGTATTTCCCTGCTGACGCAGCGGATGCAAGAGGCCACGCTGTGGGTCCTCGTGCAAGATCAATTCAAAGACATGCCGATCGGCTATTTTGGTGCCAGCACCGGTAGCGCCGCCGCATTGATTGCTGCGGCGCGCTTCGGAAAGCGCGTGGCCGCCGTGGTCACCCGTGGCGGACGGCCTGATTTGGCTGGTCCGGTGGTACTAGCCGAATTTCATGTGCCCACACTGCTGATTGTGGGAGGGGATGACCACGGCGTCGTTGAGCTTAACGAAGACGCTTACTCTTTTCTACGCTGCGAAAAAAAACTGGCGATCGTGCCGCACGCAACCCATCTTTTTGAAGAGCCCGGCACCCTAGAGCAGGTGTCTGATTTGGCCGCAGATTGGTTCAATCGCTATCTTCACCAGACCGCCGATAAAAAAAGGAGAGTAGCTGATGATGGCGCGACCTTATTACAGTGACCGCCATGACGCGGGACGCACGCTGGCAACGCATCTCAGCGAGTACAAAGATCAGCCCAATGTGCTGGTTTTAGCGCTGCCGCGTGGCGGTGTTCCTGTGGGATATGAAGTAGCCCAAGCACTGCATGCACCCCTCGATATCTTTGTGGTGCGAAAGCTCGGTATTCCGGGTCATGAGGAATACGCCATGGGAGCGATAGCCAGCGGTGGTGTTCGCGTGATGAACCCCCTCCCCGGCTTCACGCTAACGCCGGAAGCTGTTGCAGCCGTATTAGCCAAGGAACAACATGAGTTGCTCAGGCGAGAGCAGTTGTACCGGGCGCAACGCGCGCCGATCAAGATGGCCGGGCGCACGGTGATATTGGTCGATGACGGGCTGGCGACGGGTGCCACCATGCGCGCCGCAGCTGTGGCCGTGCGTCAACAGCACCCATTGCGTCTGGTGGTCGCTGTGCCAGTTGGCGCCCGTGACAGCTGCCAAAGTTTGAGCGATGTTGCAGATGAAGTCGTTTGCCCAGCCATGCCGGAGCCCTTCCATGCGCTCAGTCTTTGGTATGACGTCATGCCGCAAACCAGCGACGAGGAAGTGTCCACACTGCTTCAAAAAGCTTGGCGAGAACATGCGTCCATGATTCGGCGCGCTGCCACTTCGGAAGCGCATTCAGCAGGACATTGAGACATGCCTGCCAACTCACTTGTAAAGAATCCAACGAAAGTCAAAGACGCGCCGCGTGCTTTGCTTGAAGGTCTGCAACGGCATCTGCATCCGCTAAGGGAAACCCCCAAAGATTACGACCCGCTGCTAAAAGCCATCAGCCATGCGCGCTTTGTACTGATTGGTGAGGCCTCCCACGGCACACAAGAGTTTTACCGGGAACGTGTGAAGATCACCCAGCGACTGATCATTGAAAAGGGTTTCACTGCCGTCGCGGTTGAGGCTGACTGGCCAGATGCTTGGCGCGTGAACCGCTATGTGCGCGGCTTGTCAACAGACAAAGATGCCCGCGAAGCCACGGCCGGCTTTGAGCGCTTCCCCTCTTGGATGTGGCGCAACACTGAAGTCTGCGACTTCATTGAATGGCTGCGACAGCACAACAGCGATCGCAGCGCGGCCATGCAAGTTGGTTTTTACGGCATGGACTTGTACAGCCTGTTTCGATCCATGGAAGAAGTGCTGGCTTACCTTGACCGCACCGATCCTGTTTCGGCACAACGGGCGCGCTCGCGATATGCCTGCTTTGACCACGTCGGTCAAGACAGCCAAGCGTATGGCTACGCCGCCGCCTTTGGCATGGCTCGCAGCTGTGAAGACGAGGTCGTGCAACAGTTGAGCGAGATGATGCTCCGCTTGGACAGCAACACAACAGCGCCCGGACTCGCGCGCGACGACTATTTTTACGCTCAGCAAAATGCCAGACTCGTGCGCAATGCCGAAGCCTATTACCGCAGCATGTTTCGGGGTCGTGTGTCATCTTGGAATTTGCGTGACAGCCACATGGTCGATACCTTGGTGGCCCTGTCGCAGCACTTGGCAGAAGGCGCTACACCGCCGCGCATGGCGGTGTGGGCGCACAACTCGCACTTGGGCGATGCAAGCGTCACCGAAATGGGCGATCGTGGTGAATGGAACGTTGGCAAGTTGATGCGCGAGCACTACGGTTCTGAAGCTTTTTTGATCGGTATGAGTACCCATCACGGAACCGTTACCGCGGTCTCGGAATGGGACGAATGGCCCCAACGGAAACACGTCCGACCGGGCTTGGACGGCAGTTGGGAAGCTGTTTTTCACCAAGCCAGTACGGCCAATTTCATGCTGCTGCTGAAAGACAACCCTGAACTTCAAAAAATGACCGAAGCGCTGCGCTTACAACGCGCGATTGGGGTCATTTACCGCCCAGAAACAGAACGCCAAAGCCATTACTTTTTCACGCATCTGGCGCGGCAGTTTGACGCCTTGGTGCACTGGGACGAAACGCATGCACTAGAACCGATAGACAAGGGTTTGGTGTGGCAAGGCGGTGAAGTGCCGGAGACCTATCCGTCTGGCATATGAGCGGGAACAAGCGCCGACTAGGGCAGCGCTGGCCGCCTAGATTTAACGCGTACGTTGACTCAACAGCCGCAGTATCAAAGCCACAACCAGCAGGCTGATGCCGATGAAAGCCAGGAAAGACCAATTGGCGATGGACAGACTCAAGAAAGTCCAATCAACCTTGCTGCAATCGCCGCTGCCCTTGAAGATCATGGGAATCACGCGTTGCAATGGGAAAGTTTCGATCATGCCGTAGAAATCGCGCCCGCAGGCAGAGACTTCAGGCGGGAACCATTGCAACCAGCTTTGTCGGGCAGCCACAAAAGCCCCGAAGCCGGCGCTGAGTAGCAAGAGGCCCGAGCCACCGACCAGTACTGCACGGCCAGAAAAGAGGGCAGTGATCCCAGCCAGCATCGCCACAAACACCAGAGCATAGCGCTGAACAATGCACATTGGGCAAGGCTCGAGACCGACAACGTGCTGCAAGTACAAACCAAAAGCCAGCATCGAGACAGATCCCAAGCAGATCAGTACAAGTCCCCGGCGAGGCACAGCCGTGTTTTTAGTCAAAAACATGTTCATTCGTTGCCGATTCTTGAACTGGGCCAGCTCAGCTTTTGGGAATGAGGCCCTGCAGTGCTTACGCTGGAGGGTTGCTGAGCAACTCGTCCAGCCCTTTGCAAGAAGGCGCACAAACCGCCTGAGCTTTGCCCAAGACCTTGCGCGTGCCCATCATGGAACGCGGACGGTGCTTGCCACACATGAAGCAGGACATGGTCGCGCTGCCAAATGATGTGGTGGCTACAAATGGTGAGCCGGACACTTTGGATTTATAACGAAGGCCGTCTGGAAGGACAGCCGTTTTTGTTTCAGATCTTGCCACTGGCGTTACCTTTTTTCGGTTGGCGCATAGCGCGTTCTATGACTTGTTTCACCTGCTTTTGAGGCCCTGGCGAAGCATCGAGTGACATCAGACACTCTAAGTGCCGGCCGGTCAGCAGGCCTGAACGATGTCGTCATTTGTTTTCTCAACTTGTCTTTCATTTTACCGCTGAAAGATAATTCCACTTTGACTGCGATATCTTTGCCCTTCGGGATGGCGCATGACCGGGCGGCTCAAGCTCAACGTTATCAGCTTGAAAGATAATCCCGAATTCGCCCTTGCCCCTGTGCGGCATCGGTCTCACTGATATTCTTTTTTCAACAGCGATCTCTGCGAAAGACAACTTATATGGCACGGATGGTTAACTGCATCAAACTCGGTCAAGAGGCCGAAGGCTTGGACTTCCCGCCTTACCCAGGTCCTTTGGGCAAGCGTTTATGGGAAGAAGTCAGCAAAACCGCTTGGGCTGAATGGATGAAACAGCAGACCATGCTGGTGAACGAAAACCGCCTGAATTTGGCCGATGCCCGTGCCCGTCAATACTTGGCTCGACAAATGGAAAAGCACTTTTTTGGTGACGGCGCGGATGCTGTTGCGGGCTACGTTCCGCCTGCCCCCTGACCTTTTGCTGACGCAAGCCCGCCCGTTTTTTTTGGAAAGCTGCGGTTTGCCCGCCGCTTGGGCCGGCCAAGCGCGATGGCGAGTGCTCGACATCGGCTTCGGGCAGGGCCTTCATTTTTTGCTCATTTGGCAGGCCTGGAAGGCTGACCCGCAACGTCCACGACTGCTGCACTTCGTTTCGACGGAGGGCGCTCCCCTTGCGGCGACCGAGCTCTTGCGCGCAGCGACCAAATACCCCGAATTGTTACCGTTGGCCGTGCAACTGTGCGAACAATGGCAGGGCCTGCTGCCGGGTGTGCACCGCTTGGCGTTCGAGGACGGCCAAGTCTTACTCACCCTTGGCATTGGCGACACACAGGCGCTGCTCAAGGAGTCCTCCATTGAAGCAGACAGCGTCTACCTTGGCAGTTTCAGCCCACAGGGCGACCCAGGCATTTGGGATCAGCACACCTTGAAAGCGCTGGCCCGTTACTGTCGGCGTGGCACACGTCTAGCGAGCGGGTCGGTCGCACCCAGCCTGATCGACGGGCTGTCGCAATGCGGTTTTGAGGTCAACAAGATGCCAGGGACTGCTCCCCAGCTTGACCACTTGCAAGCATGCTTCAACCCCCATTGGGAACCCAAGAAAGCGGCCGAACCCAACAAGCCAAAGCCGCACTCGCCCAAACGCTGTGTCGTCATTGGTGCCGGCTTGGCAGGTGCAGCCTGCGCTGCCAGCCTAGCCAAACGCGGCTGGCAAGTGACCCTTCTAGATGCACATGAAGCAGCAGCCGGTGGCGCTTCCGCACTCCCCGTGGGCATGTTGGCCCCGCACACCTCGCCCGATGACAGCCAGTTGTCGCGCTTGTCTCGCAGCGGTCTGCGCGCCACTTGGCAATTCGCGAGGACCCATTTGCGGGTCAACGTTGACTGGCAAGCCAACGGTATCTTGCAGCGCAGGTTTGATGGCAGCGGTGGCCTGCCCTGCCACTGGCCTGAATCTGGCGATCACTGGAGCCGGTTGGCGGGCGCAGATGAGATCCGCGCGATTCAAACGGCTGCGGGTGCTGCGCAACAGTCTGCCAGCAACACAGAAGTGCCCCCCCTCTGGCACGCCGCAGGCGGTTGGATCAAACCGCAACGACTGGTTCGGGCACTGCTGGCAACACCAGGCGTCACGGCACAGTACGGCGTGAAGGTCGCGAGCCTGAGGCGCACATCGGTGGCTGGCCCAGAATGTATTTGGCAAGTCGTTGACACCACCGGGGACTGCCTGGCCGAGGCCGAACTCGTGGTCTTGGCCGCGGGCTTTGAAAGTGCTGGTTTGACACCACATGTGGGCCTATGGCGTGCGCGTTTAGCGCTACAGCCGATTCGCGGTCAGGTGGCGTGGGGCGCCGTCACCGATGCGACTGCCATGCCCCCCTTCCCCGTCAACGGCCATGGCAGCTTCATCCCGGCCTTCATGGGTGAAGACGGCAAAACGCACTGGCTGATGGGCGCGACCTTTCAGCGAGACTGCAACGACAGCAAGACCCAAGGCACCGACCAGCAACACATTTTTGAGCGACTCCAGCGCCTGCTACCGGGGACCGCAGAGACTTTGATAACCACGTTCGACGACGGCCGTGCCCAAGCATGGGCTGGCGTGCGCTGCGTCTCTGCAGATCGGCTTCCCCTCGTTGGACCGCTGGACGATGCCGCCCTGCCGGGCGTGTACGTCTGCACCGCTTTGGGTTCCAGAGGTCTCAGCTTTGCCGTTCTGTGTGGTGAACTTCTGGCCGCCTGGCTGCACGCAGAACCCTTACCGATTGAAAAACGATTGGCGCAATCACTACTGGCCAGTCGACATCGATTTTCTGAATAAGCTTATGCGCATAAGCGAAGAAGAAAACTGTCGTTTGGATTCATAAGACGAGCTTTTATAGTTGCGCCCTATGCATGATTTCGCGTTTATTTTTGCCGGCTTTGTTGTTGGCCTGATTGTTGGTCTGACCGGTGTCGGTGGTGGTTCTTTGATGACCCCGCTGCTGATTTTTGGGTTCGGTATCAAGCCGCACTTGGCCATCGGCACTGATTTGCTGTTTGCTGCTTTCACCAAAATGGGCGGCACAGTCAGCCTTGCTCGACAACGCATCGTCCCTTGGCGTCTGGTCGGGACACTCAGCATCGGTAGCATTCCGGCCGCGCTGATCACTCTGTATGTCCTGCACGAATTAGGCCCAGCCAACCCGGTCGTGCAAAAAGCCATGACGATGACCCTGGGCGTCGCGCTGCTGTTCACGGCGCTCGCCACGCTTTACAAAGCTATTCAGGGTAAAAAAATACCCCGTCTTATCGCTGGCGAGCAATTAGAAGCAGCCACACGGCCTCGGCACTGGAGCTTGCCTATCTTGTTTGGTACGGTGATTGGCACCCTGGTCACACTCACCTCTGTGGGTGCCGGCGCGATCGGTGTCACGGCGCTGATCTTGTTGTACCCCCTGCTGCCGCTGCCGCGCATTGTGGCTGCCGACATTGCGTACGCCGTGCCATTGACGCTGGTGGCGGGTTTGGGTCACGCCTCGCTCGGATCGGTCGACTGGCCGCTGCTGGGCAAGTTGCTGATCGGCTCCTTGCCAGGCATCTGGCTCGGCTCGCAACTGGTCCACAAAACGCCAGACCGTATCATTCGTTCCCTTTTGTCTTTGCTGCTGGCGTATGCCGGCGTCAAATTAATCACGATTTGAACCGCCTTAAAAACGGGTTCTGACCCCCTTTAAATATGTACCAATACACAGAATTTGACCGCCAGTTCGTTCGAGCGCGGGCTGACCAGTACCGAGACCAACTCACGCGCTGGCAGGCTGGCGACTTGTCTGAAGACGAGTTCAAGCCGCTGCGCCTGCAAAACGGCTGGTACGTGCAGCGTTACGCGCCAATGCTGCGCGTGGCTGTGCCTTATGGCGAACTCTCCAGTGCGCAAGTGCGTGTGTTGGCCAAAATCGCCCGCGAGTACGACCAGCCGAATGCCAAGTTGTTCAACGAGGCCCAAGCCAAGCAAGATTTGCTCGGTCCGGTGTTGACCGGCGGTCTGGCCATAGGCTCCAAGCTGACGGCAGGCTACGCCCACTTCACCACGCGCCAGAACATCCAGTACAACTGGATTCCGCTCGACAAGTCAGCCGACGTGATGGACCTGCTGGCCAGCGTCGACATGCATGGCATTCAGACCAGCGGCAACTGCATCCGCAACATCACCAGCGACGAACGGGCTGGTATTGCGGCTGACGAGATTTCCGATCCGCGGCCGTTTGGCGAGATCCTGCGCCAGTGGAGCACGCTGCACCCAGAGTTTGCTTATCTGCCGCGCAAGTTCAAGATCGCCATCAGCGGCGCCCGTGAAGACCGCGCAGCCACCGCTTGGCATGACGTTGGCCTGCATTTGATCCGCAACGCCGAAGGTGAGCTGGGCTTCAAAGTGTTGGTCGGCGGCGGCATGGGCCGCACCCCCATCATTGGCACCGTGATTCGTGAATTTCTGCCTTGGCATCAGGTCATGAACTTCATCGAGGCCATCGTTCGCGTTTACAACCGCTATGGCCGTCGCGACAACATTTACAAGGCCCGCATCAAGATATTGGTCAAGGCCGAAGGTCAGCGTTACATCGATGACGTCGAAGCCGAGTACCTGCAAATCATGGAACACGATGGTGGTCCACACACCATCACCCAAGAAGAACTCGACCGCGTCACGGCCTGCTTCGTGCCACCGTCGCTGAGCTGCGATCGCAAGAGCGCGGATGCCAAAATCGCCAACATCCTGCGCGCTGCCGCGGAAGACGACATCGAGTTTGGCCGTTGGCTCAAGCAAAACGTCGCCGCGCACAAGAACCCAGATTTACGCGCAGTCACCCTGTCGTTCAAACGCTTAGGCCAAGCACCAGGCGATGCCACAGCCGACCAACTCGACAAGGCTGCCGAATTGGCTGACGCCTTCAGCGCCGGAGAATTACGCGTCACGCACGACCAAAACTTGCTGCTGCCCTGGGTCGCCTGTGACCAGTTGCCTGAGCTCTGGCGCGCGGCCCGCAAGGCCGGCTTTGCCCGTCCAAACATCCGCCTGTTGACGGACATGATCGCCTGCCCAGGCGGCGACTTTTGCTCGTTGGCAAATGCCCGCTCGATCCCGATTGCCGAGGCCATCACCGAGCGCTACCAAGACATGGACGAGTTGCACGACTTGGGCGAGATTGACCTGCACATCAGCGGCTGCATCAACTCCTGCGGTCATCACCACAGCGGCCACATCGGCATTTTGGGCGTCGACAAAGACGGCCTGGAGTGGTACCAGGTGTCGCTAGGCGGCTCTGACGGCTCAACGCTGAGCGGCGACTCGGTACCGGGCAAAGTCGTCGGCCCATCGTTCACGGCACCTGAAGTGCCAGAAGTCATCGAAGCTGTGCTGGAAACCTATCGCCAACACCGCACGTCTGGTGAAACCTTCATCACCACGCTGCGCCGCGTCGGTATGGATCCGTACAAGGCTGCCGCCAAGAGCGCACGCATCGTTGTGGTCGAACAGGCGTGAAAGATATCACCATGAAATTACTCACCACCCACGACAACGCTGAAGACAACGACGCTCAACTCACCAGCACCGTGGTTCTCGCTAACGATGCTGACCCGATGGACCTGCCACTGAACGGCGTGAATCGCATCGACCTGCACTTCCCGAAGTTCACCGATGGCCGCGCCTACAGCCAAGCCTTTTTACTGCGCCGTCGTCGTGAATTCAGCGGCGAGATACGCGCGACAGGCGACGTGCTGGTCGACCAGCTCGCCCAAATGGAACGCAGCGGCTTCAACGTCGCTGTGTTGCGCGCCGACCAGCCACTTGACGTGGCGCAGCGCGTGCTGGCCAGCTACCCTGGTTATGGCGTCGGTCGCTACCAAGGCGACGCGGTGCAGATCAAACCCCACTTTGCACACACTGAAACCGAGAGCGCAGGCTCATGAGCGCAGTCTCTCTTTACGCGAAAGCTTCTCCAGACTTCGACGCCAAGCTCGTCGAAACCATTGATCTACTAAAACGCGCAGCGCAAGAGTTTTCGCCATTGACCCAAGCCTCTAGCTTGGGCGCTGAAGACATGGTCATCACCCACTTGCTGGCTGAGCACCACATCGATTGCAGCATTTTTGTGCTCGAAACCGGCATGCTGCACCCGCAAACGGTGGCGATGATTGGCCGCATTGAGGCGCGTTACGCACGCCCGGTTGATGCCTATCGCCCTGTTGCAGAAGTCGCCAACGCCTTCGTCAGCACGCATGGTGACAAAGCCATGTACCAGAGCGTGGAGCTGCGCAAAGCCTGCTGCGGCATCCGCAAGATGGAACCACTGGGCCGCGCGCTGGCCGGTAAAAAAGGCTGGCTGACCGGCCTGCGTCGTGAGCAATCGAACGCACGCGCCGAAGTCGAGTTCATCGAACACGAGTGGGTCGGCGAACCTGGCGAAAGAGCCAAGGTCAACCCGCTGGCCCGCTGGACAGCCGGTGACGTTTGGCACTTTATCGGCGTCAACAACATTCTCTACAACCCGCTGCACGACGAGTTTTTCCCGAGCATTGGTTGCGCGCCCTGCACCCGCGCCGTCACCCTGGGCGAAGACATTCGCTCGGGCCGCTGGTGGTGGGAACAAGAAAGCGCCAAAGAGTGCGGCCTGCATGTGTCTGACAGCGCTGAAGGTCAGTCCTCCTCCATTTCATCCATCATTCCGATCAAAGAGGTCTCCGCGTGAACGCTGTAGCCGAAGCCACCGTGCTGACTCAAGCCCAACCCCTTCTGAGCAATGCCCATCTGGACGCTTTAGAAGAAGAGGCGATCTTCATCCTGCGTGAAGTCGCCGCCGCTTTCGAGCGCCCGACCCTGCTTTTTTCTGGCGGTAAAGACTCGCTGGTGCTGCTCAAATGCGCTGAAAAAGCCTTTGTTGACAGCACCCGTGGCGGCCACATTCCGTACCCGCTCTTAATGATCGACACAGGCCACAACTTCCCCGAAGTGACGGCTTTTCGCGACTACCGGGCCAAGCAGCTAGGCGCGAATCTGATAGTGCGCAACGTCGAAGACTCGATGAAGCGCGGCACCGTTCGACTAGCGCATCCAGACGAGCCGCGCAATGTGCACCAGTCGGTCACATTGCTAGAGGCGATTGAAGAATTTCGCTTTGACGCCCTGATTGGTGGCGCCCGCCGTGACGAAGAAAAAGCACGCGCTAAAGAGCGGATTTTTTCGCACCGTGATGCCTTTGGTCAATGGCAACCCAAAGCCCAGAGGCCAGAGCTGTGGAACCTGTTCAACACGCGCTTACAGCCGGGTGAGCACTTTCGCGTGTTCCCGATTTCCAACTGGACCGAGCTCGACGTTTGGCAATACATCGAGCGCGAGCAGATCGAACTGCCGTCGCTGTATTACGCGCACCAGCGCAGCGTGGTTGAACGCAAGGGCCTGCTGGTGCCGGTGACCGAACTCACGCCCTTGAAAGCGGGCGAAACCGCAGTCGACAAAACCGTGCGTTTTCGCACCTTGGGCGACATCACCTGCACCTGCCCGGTGGAGAGCCCAGCGGCCAACCCAGCCGAAGTGGTGCTGGAAACGCTGACCGCCGACGTCAGCGAGCGCGGTGCTACCCGCATGGACGACAAGACTTCCGACGCCTCGATGGAGAAGCGCAAAAAAGAGGGTTATTTCTGATGAGCACGATTCTTCAAACCAGCAGCCCTGACCTTGCGAATGCAGAGCAAGACACGCGCGCAGCCCTGCGCTTTGTCACCTGCGGCAGCGTCGACGACGGCAAGAGCACGCTGATCGGCCGCCTGTTGGTGGACTCCCGCGCCGTGCTGCAAGACCAACTGGCCAGCGTGCAACGCAGCGGCAAGGTCGACTTGGCTCTGCTGACCGACGGCCTGCAGGCTGAGCGCGAGCAAGGCATCACGATTGACGTGGCCTACCGCTACTTCAACACCGTCGCCCGAAAATTCATCATTGCCGATGCACCTGGCCATGAGCAATACACCCGGAACATGGTCACGGCAGCCTCCAGCGCTGACGCGGCCGTGGTGCTGGTCGACGCCACCAAACTCGACTGGCAGTACGCCCTGCCCCATCTGTTGCCGCAAACTCGCCGCCATTCGCTGCTGGTGAAATTGCTGCGCGTGCCGTCCATCGTTTTTGCCGTCAACAAGCTCGACGCCGTGGAAGACCCGGCTCTGGCGTTTCAACACATCAGCGCTGCACTGCGACAGTTCACACAAGAGGCAGGCATCACCGCGCACGCCATCGTGCCAGTGTCGGCCCTGATCGGCTTCAACGTGGTCGACGCCAACCCCGGCTGGTGCAACTACCAAGGCCCGGCCTTGCTGGCGATTTTGGAGCAGTTGACGGCCACACCCGCCGACACCGCACAGCCCTTCAGCTTTCCGGTGCAATGGGTTGAAAAGTTTTCGTCCAGCGCGGACACCTCACAAGGACGGCGCATTTTCTGGGGCCGCATTGCCAGCGGTGCGGTGAAAGTCGGCCAGAGCGTGAGCGTCTTACCAGGCGGCAAAAACGCTGTGGTGGCCGAAGTGCTGGACCATGCACGCTCACCGAAGTCGGTGCGTGCGGGGCACAGTGCCGGCATCATCTTGGACCGCGAACTCGATGTGTCACGCGGCGATGTGCTGTTGGCCACGGAAGGCTTTGGCGCCTCACCCGGCAAGCGTGAGCTGACCGCGACCATCGCTTGGATGGATGACGAACCCCTTCTGCCCGGCCGCCTGTATTGGGCCTTGCAAGGCCACCGCTGGGTCAAGGCCAAGGTCAAACGCATCGTGCACCAGGTGAATATCAACACGCTGGAAGAGCAAGCAGCAACGCAACTCGATGCCAACGCCATCGGCGTGGTCGAACTGACGCTGCAAGAACCGATTGCCGCCGTGCCCTTTGCCGAATCGCGCATTTTGGGTTCCCTGGTGCTGGTCGATACCGCCTCTCACAAGACCTCTGGAGCCGCTTTGATTCTGTCCGCACGCGACGTTTGAGCACCCTCCTTAAGCCCTCCCATCAGCCCTCCCCTAGAAAGATCTTAAAATCTAGGGTTTTCACCGACAGAGCCAAAAAAGCATGACACACGTCGTTTCCGAATCCTGTATCCGTTGCAAGTACACAGACTGTGTGGATGTTTGCCCCGTCGACTGCTTCCGCGAAGGTCCAAACATGTTGGTGATCGAGCCAGACGAGTGCATTGACTGCGCCGTTTGCATCCCCGAATGCCCGGTCAACGCGATTTATGCTGAAGAAGACTTGCCCGCAGACCAACTCAACTTCATCAAGATCAACCTCGAGTTGTCGACCCAACCCGGCTGGAAAAGCATCACCAAGCGCAAGCCAGCCTTGCCAGACGCTGACGACTGGAAAGACAAGACTGGCAAGCTCAGCGAACTCATTCGCTGAATTTTCGAACGGCCGATCCAATGAGCACCGCAGTGATTGAAACCGATGCCGTGATCATCGGCGCAGGTCCTGTCGGCTTGTTTCAGGTCTTCCAGCTCGGGCTGCTGGAGATCAAAGCCCACGTGGTCGACTCTTTGGCCTACGCTGGCGGCCAATGCATTGAGCTGTACCCTGACAAGCCCATCTATGACATTCCGGCCATGCCAGCGACCACCGGTCGCGAACTCACGGCATCGCTGCTCAAGCAGATCGCCCCCTTTGGTCCAACTTTCCATTTGGGGCAAGAAGTCAGCTCACTTGAAAAGCAGGACGACGGACGCTTTTTGCTAACGACGAACAAAGGCACGGCCTTTCTGGCCAAGACGATTTTCATCGCTGCGGGTGTCGGTGCATTCAAGCCTCGTCTGCTGCGCGTCGATGGACTCGACAAGTTTGATGATTCGCAACTTTTTTACCGTGTCAACAAGCCGGTGGACTTCACGGGGCAAAACTTGGTGATCGTTGGCGGTGGCGATGCAGCCATCGACGCGGCCATCGACTTCGCCAAGGCCGGGCCAATACAGGCCAAGAGCGTGACCTTGGTTCATCGCCGGGACAACTTCCAGGCATTGCCCGCCAAGGTGGCTGAGATGAAAGCCTTGTGCGCGGCCCATGCCATGCGATTCATGGCCGGGCAAGTCACCAGCTACGGAGAAAAAAATGGCCGCCTGAGTGCTGCCAACGTCACTGACCCTGATGGCGTCACGCATGCGTTACCGCTGGACAAACTGCTGGTGTTCTTAGGCCTGTCGCCCAAGCTCGGGCCGATTGCCGACTGGGGTCTGGCGATCGAGCGCAAGCAACTCACGGTAGACACAGAGATGTTCTCGACCAACGTGCCCGGGATTTTTGCCGTCGGCGACATCAACACCTATCCCGGCAAGAAAAAGCTGATTTTGTGCGGGTTTCATGAGTGCGTGCTGGCCGCTTTTGGCGCTGCACCGATCATCTTCCCGAACAAGACCATTCAGCTGCAATACACAACCACCAGCACCAAGCTGCACAAGGTTCTGGGTGTCGAAAAGTCCGTGTCGAACGACTGAAAAATCGTCTTTTGCAGCTGCCTTGACGGCGCATTACAATTCACGGCGTTCGCAAGAACCATTCGCTAGGGGTGCTGAAGTCATGAAAGTGGCAACGGCTGAGAAAGTCCCTTTGAACCTGATTGAGGTAATCCTCGCGCAGGGAAGCTAGTTTTCCAACGACCGTCTCTCGCTCAGAGCACGTCGTCGTTAGCCACCAGCCTCCCTGCCAAAAATGGGACAGGACATGGCAAACGGCAGCACAACTTCTGAAGACATCACCATTGAATTGTTGGCGTTTATCGCACGCCCAGCCGTCAGCGATGAGGAATTCAATGCGCTAGCGTTGCGTATCTTTGCCCGTCAATTTGCGCTCAACTTGCCCTATCAGCGCTTTTGCCAACTACGTGGCAAAACGCCTCGGCTGGTGAAAAGTTGGCGCGATATTCCAGCCGTGCCAATCGACGCCTTCAAGGAATTCACGCTCAGTTGCATCCCAGCCGAGGAGTGCGAACGCGTCTTCATGACCAGTGGCACGACCCGCGGCGAGGTCAAAGGCCGACACCACCACCCGAACTTGGCGGTTTATGACGCCTCCATGCTGCGCCATTTCAGCGAACACGTCATGCAAGGCGATGTACGCCTGCCGATGGGTATTTTGTTTCCCACAGAAACGCTGATGCCGAACTCTTCACTCGCCCACTATCTGGGCTTGGCGATACAGCATTTTGGCGCAGCCGACAGCGCCTACTACCTAGACCAGAACGGACTGCGCACCGCCGCGCTGTGTGACGCGCTGCAAAAAGCCCAGCAGTCGAATCAACCCTTTGCCTTGTTGGGGGCGAGTTACAGCTTTGTCCATCTGCTGGATGAGCTGCAGTCGCGCGGGCTGTCCTTTGTGTTGCCCAAGGGCAGTCGCATCCTCGACACAGGTGGCTTCAAAGGTCAGTCACGGGACATCCCCATGGACGATTTTTACTCCCAGCTGTCGGCCACCTTTGGCGTTGACCGCCGGCAGTGCATCAACATGTACGGCATGACAGAGTTGAGCACACAGTTTTATGACGCGGGCAACCGAAGCGTTCACTCGGTCAAACGTGGACCGCACTGGATGCGTTCACGCTTGCTAGACCCGATGACCGGCCAAGAAGTCGCCCGAGGCGAGCGCGGTGTTTTAGCGCACACCGATCTGGCTAACTTCAACTCAGTCACCACCATCCTGACGGAAGATGTGGGCATTGCCACGGACGACGGTTTTGTCATGCTGGGCCGAGCCCAAGGCGCAGAGGCCAAGGGCTGTTCGTTGGCGGTTGAAGATTTTTTGAAAGCGGCACGCGCATGACCAGTACGTCCAAAACGGATGTTTTCAGAGCGGGCTACTTGCCCGGTTTGGGAGACGACGAGGTCCATTGGAAGCGCCTGCAACTTGGCGCACCCAATGATCCGCTGACCGTGGAAGTGCCAGAACTCAGCACCGATCAAATTAAAACCCTCGCGAGTCGTGTTCGCCTGGCAAGCCAAGCGCATTTGAAGTCATGGCCGGTCTCGGACATCGTCCGCACCATCGACACCGCCATCGCGCGCTTGCTGAACGCCCAAGACCCCTACCGCCAAGCACTCGAGCGCCTGTTGCCACGCGCCACCGGTTTTGACGCGACCATGGTGCAACTGGGTTTGAACAGCTACCTGCAAACCTTCAGGGCGCTGCAGCTGCAACGCTTTGTCACGGAAGACTTTGCCAACCCCAAACTGCTCGACGAGTTCCAAGCCCGCCCCAAAGGAGGCTGGAGCAAGGCCATCGGCCCTGATCTGCTGGTCCATGTCTGGGCCGGCAATGTGCCTGCCCTCCCCCTGTGGAGTTTTGTCTCCGGGCTGCTCGTCAAAGCCGGCGCCATTGGAAAAATCTCAAGTTCAGAGCCTATTTTTGCCAGCCTGTTTGCACGGCTGCTGGTCGAGGTCGAGCCACGCTGGGCCGACTGCTTCGCTGTGGTCTGGTGGCAAGGCGGCGACAAGGATGTTGAGCGGTGCGTCTTTGCTGAAGCCGACGTGGTGCTGGCCTACGGCGGCAGCACGGCACTGCGCGGCATGCAAGACCGGATGCCAGTGACAGCGCGCTTTTTGCCGCACGGCCACAAGCTCAGTTTTGGCATGGTCTCCAACACTGCACTGTCAGTCTTGCGCGGACAAGCCACTGCGCATGCAGCAGCGCTGGATGTCGCGCGCTACGACCAACAAGGTTGTTATTCCCCGCATGAATTTTATGTGCAGCGTGGCGGGCAAATGCAGCCCCTCGAATTTGCGCAGCACCTGGCCAGCGAGCTGGCGGCACTGGCGACTAAATTTACGCGTCGAACGCTGACGCTTGAAGAAGCCGCCAGCGTTGGTGGTTGGCGAGAGCACCACGAATTTGAGAGCCTCCGGCAAGCACGCCACCGCGTGCTGGGCGATGCGTCGCAGGCCTTCGCTGTCGTCTACGCCGATACACCGCAACCGCTGCAACCCGGCCCGCTGAACCGCTGCGTGCTCGTGGTCGCTGTGGACTCACTGCAAGACGTGATCCCGCTGATTGAGCCGCAACGCGCCTACCTGCAAACGGTTGGATTGGCAGCGGCCCCTGAAGAACTGCTAGCGCTTGGCGACGCTCTGGGACAAGCCGGCGTCACCCGCATCTGCGCCTTGGGTGCGATGACCTCACCCGAAGCCGGTTGGCACCACGATGGCCGCTTCAGTTTGCTCGACTTGGTGCGCATGGTCGACATCGACCAATCTGCGGAACTGGCGGCTGAACGCTTCACCGGCTACGAGCTGTGACATGACCCGCTTTCTAGAACTTGACACCGTCCGCTACGCCTACCCTGGCCGAAGCGATGTCATGCTGGACGTGGTGCAGGGTGTCAGTCTGCACATCGCACCCGGCGCTTTTCATTGCCTGATTGGCCGCAGTGGTTGCGGCAAAACGACCTTGCTCAAGCTCGCCGCAGGTTTGCTGCAACCGCAGGCTGGCGTGATTGCCTTGCAAGGTGTGCCGGTGACAGGTCCCAACCCAGACATGGGTTTTGTGTTTCAAGCACCCACCTTGCTGGACTGGCTCACGGTGTTGGACAACGTCTTGCTGCCAATCGCCTTGCATGGAAAAGTTGAAACTGCCCAGCATCAGCAAGCGATTGAGTTGCTCCAGAAACTCGGACTGAATGGACTGCAGTCGCGCTATCCGCAACAGCTCTCAGGCGGGCAACAAAGTCGTGTCGCCATCGCACGCGCCTTGATCACCGCGCCGCCGATTTTGTTCATGGATGAGCCGTTTGCATCGCTAGACGCCATCACGCGCAGCGAGTTGCAGCAAGACTTTTTGACGCTCTGCCAAAGTCAGGGCACGTCTGTCTTGTTCATCACGCACGACATCGCCGAAGCGGTCTATCTGGCGGACCACGTCAGCGTCATGCAGTCGGGCACGATTTGTCACCAGCTGGCCATTGACTTGCCTCACCCGCGAGAGCCGGCTCTTCGCTACACGGCCGACTTCAATGCCTGTTGCGCTGAGTTGCGACTGGCCATGGATGGGAGCTTGTGATGCGCCGCGAGCACTGGATATCGATTTTGATGGGGCTTGCTTTCATCTGCCTGTGGGAGGCGTGGGTGCGCGTAGCCCAGCCATCAGCCTTGGTGCTGCCAGCACCCAGTGTCATCGCGCAATCGCTTTGGCAGGGCTTGGCCAGTGGCTACTTGTGGCCGCACATTCTCAGCTCTACCCGCGCCGTAGTGCTCGGGCTGCTGCTCGGTGGCAGCGTTGGTTTTGTGGGCGGCATCGTGCTGGGCGAGTCAGCCCGCTTGCGCGGCATCTTGATGCCCTACGTGGTGATCAGCCAAGTGGTGCCCAAGCTGGCGTTGGCACCACTTTTCATCGTCTGGTTTGGCTTTGGCACCTTGCCCATCGTGGTCATGACCGCCTTGATTTGTTTTTTCCCACTGCTGGAAAACACCGTCACGAGCCTGCAACACGTTGACCCACAGCGGCTGGAATTGTTTCGCATGTTGCGGGCCAGCCGATGGCAAACCCTCTGGCGACTGAAGATTCGAGCTGGCTTGCCCAGCATCATGGCCGGCGTTCGCGTTGCCGTGGTGTTGGCCTGGGTCGGCGCGGTGGTGGCGGAGTTCATTGGTGCCAGCAAAGGGCTGGGTGCGCTGATCATTGCCGCGCAAGGCTCCATGG